>NZ_LFGT01000026.1:81279-88109 GCF_002078115.1 Halomonas sp. BC2
GCGCAGGCGGAACCCGCAGCCGCCCAGCAGCGCCACCGCACAGGCGGCGCTGCCAAGGGTCAGGAAGTGACGTCGATTCATCCGCTCACCACGATGTTGACCAGCTTGCCCGGCACCACGATCACTTTACGGACCGTTTTGCCTTCCAGATGGCGCTGGACGTTGTCGCTCTCCATCGCCAGTTTCTCGATGGCGGCTTTGTCGGCGCTGGCCGGGGCTTCCAGGCGAGCGCGCAGTTTACCGTTCACCTGTACTACCAGCTCGATGCTGTCGCGGGTGAGGGCGACTTCATCCACCGCTGGCCACGGCGCTTCGATGGCAGGCTGGGTGTGGCCCAGCTGCTGCCACAGCGTGTGGCACAGGTGCGGGGTGATCGGGGCCAGCAGCAGTACGCAGGCTTCCAGCGCTTCACGGCTCACCGCCAGGCCCAGCTCAGAGCTGTCGTCGAACTTGGCAACCGTGTTGGAAAGCTCCATCACGGCGGCAATGGCAGTGTTGAAGGTGGTGCGGCGGCCAATGTCGTCGCTGGCTTTCTTGATGGTCTCGTGGGTCTTGCGACGCAGCGCTTTCTGGTCGTCGTTCAGCGCGTCCACGTTCAGGGTGCCGGGGGTGCCCGCCGCCAGATGCTCGGTGACCTGACGCCAGATCCGCTTCAGGAAGCGGTGCGCGCCTTCCACACCGGAATCGGACCACTCCAGCGACTGCTCGGGCGGGGCGGCAAACATCATGAACAGGCGTACAGTGTCGGCCCCGAACTTGTCGATCATCGACTGAGGATCGACGCCGTTGTTCTTCGACTTGGACATCTTCTCGATGCCGCCCATCTCCACCGGCTGGCCGTCGCTCATCAGTACGGCGCTCAGCGGGCGGCCTTTCTCGTCGCGCTGCACTTCCACATCGGCCGGGTTGAACCACTCCTTGCCGCCGTTATCCTTGATGCGGTAGAAGGTTTCGGCGATCACCATGCCCTGGGTAAGCAGCTGCTGGAACGGCTCGTCGGAATCGACCATGCCGAAATCGCGCAGCAGCTTGTGGAAGAAGCGGGCGTAGAGCAGGTGCAGAATGGCGTGCTCGATGCCGCCAATGTAGAGATCCACCGGCAGCCAGTAGTTGGCGCGTTCGTCCAGCATGGCCTCGTGGTTATCCGCACAGCAGAAGCGGGCGAAGTACCAGGAAGACTCCATGAAGGTGTCGAAGGTGTCGGTTTCACGCACCCAGCCGTCGCCCAGCTCGGAGAACTCGGGCATCTTCTTCAGCGGCGAGCCGGAGGCATCCACGGTGACTTCCATGGGCAGGGCCACCGGCAGCTCATCATCGGAAAGCGGCACGGTCTGGCCTTCCGGGCCGTACTTCACCGGAATCGGCGCGCCCCAGTAGCGCTGGCGGGCAATGCCCCAGTCGCGCAGGCGGTAGTTGGTTTTCACCTCGCCGCGGCCCAGCTCGGCCAGTTTGGCGGCAATGGCATCGAACGCCGCCTGGAACTCCAGACCGTCGAACTCGCCGGAATTGATCAGCGTGCCGTGCTCGGTGTAAGCGCCTTCGGAGATGTCCGGCGTGTTGCCGTGCTCGTTGGCGACCACCGGCCTCAGCTCGATGCCGTACTTGGTGGCAAACTCCCAGTCGCGCTGGTCGTGGGCGGGAACGGCCATCACCGCGCCGGTGCCGAACTCCATGAGCACGAAGTTGGCCACGAATACGGGCACTTCCTCACCGCTCAGCGGATGGATGGCCTTGTGGCCGGTGGCCATGCCCAGCTTCTCCTTGGTGGCCATTTCCGCCTCGGAAGTGCCGCCCTTGGCGCACTCTTCACAGAACGCAGCCATCTCGCTGCTCTGCTCGGCGGCCTGCTTGGCCAGCGGATGGCCAGCGGCCACGGCCACGTAGGTGACGCCCATCAGCGTGTCCGGGCGGGTGGTGTACACCGCCAGCGGCTCGCAGGCGCTGCCATCGGCGGCTTTGATATCGAAGCTCAGCTCGACGCCACGGGATTTGCCGATCCAGTTGCGCTGCATGGTCTTGACCTGCTCAGGCCACTCGACGTTATCCAGATCCGCCAGCAGCTCATCGGCGTAGTCGGTGATCTTCAGGAACCACAGTGGGATCTCCTTGCGCTCTACCGGCGCACCGGAACGCCAGCCGCAGCCGTCGATAACCTGCTCGTTGGCCAGCACGGTTTGGTCCACCGGGTCCCAGTTCACCGTGGACATCTTCTTGTAGACCAGCCCTTTCTCCACCAGCTTGGTGAAGAACCACTGCTCCCAGCGGTAGTAGCTGGTGTCGCAGGTGGCGAATTCGCGGCTCCAGTCGTAGGCAAACCCCAGTGCTTTCAACTGGTTGCGCATGTAATCGATGTTTTGGTAGGTCCACTTGGCGGGCGGCACCTGATTCTGGATGGCGGCATTTTCTGCCGGCATGCCGAAGGCATCCCACCCCATGGGCTGCATGACATTTTTGCCCTGCATGCGCTGGAAACGTGAGACAACGTCGCCGATAGTGTAATTACGCACGTGGCCCATGTGCAGCTTGCCGCTGGGGTAGGGGAACATGGATAGGCAGTAGAACTTCTCGCGGTTGGCGTCTTCTACGGCTTTGAAGCACTGGTGCTTTTCCCAGTACTGCTGAGCATCACGTTCGATATCACGGGGGCTGTAGTGTGCGTCCATCGGTGTTTTCAAGGCCTTGGGGTCATTCGCCCAAAAAAGGGCGCAAAGTGAATAGTGGATGACGACTGTCAGATAAGTAACGTCGATTGTATCCTATGCCGGTGTATCCTTGAACGGCTAGCCGATGATAGGCAGCACTTGTGGCAACAAAAGGAGAGGACCCATGGAAAAACATAACGATCATCGCCTTCGTGAAGGCTACGAGCGCCTGCTGGAACGCATGCAGGATGGCGCCAACGAACTCACCTGGGAAAACCTGCAAAAGGATTTGGACGACGCCGTTGCCTTTGAAGCCGAACTGGAAGAGTACACCAAAGACGAGCTGGCCCTGCTGCGCGCCTGGGTAGAGCGCGACCTGAAAGACATGCGCTACTACATGGCCGATACCGGCAAGCAGGTAGCCAGCTGGCTGGGCATCGACCTGGACCGGCTTTCCCGCCGCGTGGCAGAGTCGCTGCTTTCTATTGCCGACCGTAGCATTGTCGAGCGGGAGCGCTTCGAAGACGACCTGGAAGCCGCCCGTGCCGACTACTGCGAAGGCGAAATCGCCGCCCCCGGCCTGATGGCCTGCACCCACTGCGACGCCCAGGTGATGCTCAACGAAGTCGCCCGGCTGGAGCCCTGCCACCAGTGTGGCCACCGCTACTTCTACCGCTTCCCCAACAAGATCATCGAAACCTGAGCTACAGGCCCAGCCAGGCGCTCAAGCCTGCTATCGCGCCCAGCGACAGCAGGCTCATGAGCGCCGCATAAGGCAGGTTGTTCTTCATCATCTGGTAGCCACTGACCCCATAACGCCCCTGTAACGAGAGGTTGATACCGGACAGCGGCCCCACGCTGGTACCCACCGCCCAGGCGCTCAACCCCACGAACGCAAACAGGGTTTGCTCCGCACCGCTGAGGTTGAGCACCGAGGCCAGCACCGACACCCCAATGATCGGGTGCAGCCCCACCAGCGCGCTCAGGGCAATGGCTGCAAAGCTGGCCATGGCCTGGGGCGCACCAAACCGCGCAAACAGCGTCCACGCATCGCCTGCCGCTGCGGCCACCAGCGTGGAAAGCCCCACGGTCAGTAAGCCCGCCGCCAGAAACAGTGAAATCTCCCCGCGCATGGCCGGTAACCGTGTGACGGTGTGCTGACGCAAACGGCGCAGGGTAAAGCGCGGCCCCGCAGGCAGGTTGCTCAGCAACGCCACGCCGGGAATCAGGAAGGTAATGATGCTGACGATGCTCAGCGCAGGCGTCAGCCAAACATGGAACAGCATGACCAGCGCCGCCATGCCCGCAGGCATGAACAGGCTACGCGGCGACAGCGAAAAGCCATCCACCTCGCGCAAATCGAACCGCCGCCGTAGCTCCCAGGTGGTAAATAGCCCCGCCAGCATGGCCAGCGGAAACCCCACCACGGCAATCTGCGCGTACTGCACCTCTGGCGCCAGGGCGATGACCACCGCCATGGAGGCAAAAAACGGCGACCACAGCGCCGCGCTGCTCAACCCCCGGTTCAATGCCAACAGCTGCGGCGTGGTCAACGGCCCGCGCCGGGCCAGCCGGTCGCCCACCATCAGCACCGTGGAAAGGTTCAGAATGGTGCCCAGAAAATGCACCCCCAGCCAGGTACGCAGCACGCCCGCCGCCCCTGTCAACCGCCTGCCCGGCGCACGCTTGTTGCCCTGAGTGCCGATCAGGGAAATAAAGCTCACCCCCACCAGCATGGTGGCCACGAATACATTGCCCTGCAGCATGGCAGGCCAATTCACCGCCGCGCCATACACCGAGTGCGCCACCACCAGCATCGTAGCCCCCAGCGCGCTCAACACCCCCGCCTGACGCCGTGAACGCCGAGGAATCTCCCGCCACAGCAACGCCACCGCCGCCCACAGCAGATAGCTCACCCCCTGCGCCGCCGCAAAAGCCCCGGTAAAGCCCACCACCTGCACCAACAGCCCCAGCAACAACAACCCACCCGCCACCCGCTGCCGCCTCGTCGTCTCTTGCATCGCACACCCTTACTGGTTGAGTTAGCAGGCTAAGCTGCTTTGCAAAAGAAGGCCAGCAGCAAGAGCGAGGGGAGAGGTGAGACAGCAGATGCCAGGGATGCACCATGTGCGAGATGAAAGATGTTGGGAAAGGGGAAAGGGGAAAGGGGAAAGGGGAAAGGGGAAAGGGGAAAGGGGATGCGATGGAGCTGAGGGAAATGAGGGGTGTAGGATGTGTGACGTGGGAGGGCGCTTCAGCGCGCGACGATCAAGCCACCAATCCAACGATAACGCCTCCAACACCGACAGCGCCACCAACAACGACAACGCCTCCAACAACGATAACGCCACCAACAACGATAACGCCACCAACCCCGTAGCGCGGCGTAACGAGCAAAGCGAGGCACCCGCGAAGCACCGCAACGCGGTGCCGATACAGCCACCCAAGTCAATCACAAAGCAAGAGTCCACTTCAGGCCACAAAGGTCAAACTACCTAGCCAGCCAACCCGTAGCGCGGCGTAACGAACGAAGTGAGGCACCCGCGAAGCACTGCAACGCAGTGCCGATCCAGCTACCCAAACTGCGAAAAATTCTCGCCAGATAGGTGACCTAAGCAGATTTTATGAATAGAGTATGATTCAGCAGGCAAAACGAGCGGGCACGATAATAGGGGATATGTAGCCTAGCCTAAGGTTGTGGTTTTTAAAATCAATGGCTTAGATGTTTTTTTGGGACTGCATAACATCAATGGCTCTGATCGCCCAGTTATTGGGGTTATGTGGTGGGCTATATAATCACTGTTAGCCATATATTGAGATCAGCGATAAGGACTAATAATGCGTTCCAAATTACTAAATTTTTTGCTCTTACTGATTACATTGTTAACCAAACCAAAGTCATGGATAGTTACAGGTGCTTCCATATTGGTGTTAACAATGATGAAATTCTTTTTTGAAGGGCAATCAATCTTTTTCAGGCATTGGAACGAAATTTGGTCGGGCATGATTAATCCCGATGTGCCATTAGAACAGAAAATATTTATCCTAAGCTTCTTTATTCTGGTAACAGGCTTGGCCATGTATTACACAAGCATGTTTAAGGCTCTTGTAATATATCAAAATAAGCGTTTTGGTGCTAAGTCGTAGATTTAAATGGCTAACAAACGCCTAAAACATCGCGGCCTTCGGCCGCTGGACTCGCAACAAGTTGCTCGCCGTTTAGGCGTGCGTTAGCACTCAATTAGGAGAAACTAAGTGCCAGACTGGATGTTTATCGCATTATTTTCTATTGGGATTACTGGTGGTTTAATTCTTTTAGCTTGGCTACTGGTAACTATGCTCGTAGATATTTTCGAAATGAAGCAAATATCCAATTTCTCAAAGGATTTCAAGGATATGGTAAAGCACAGTCAGCCTTCATGGGAGGATGTCAAAGAGATAGCATCCACGAGGGGACTTACTCAGTCGAAGATACAATTTACCATTCGAAAATATAACCGAGAAATTATGGCTGGTAGAGAGGACGACTTATCTGAACATAAGGAGTTGATAAAAAGTTATATCACGCAATATCGTAAAGGTGAGCCTTTTGAGGGGCTACCCAATGAAATTCGTATTCATCTTGAGAGACTTCGTGATCAGATAGATGGCAATGAGCATCTATTAGAACCATTAACTACTCAAATTAAGGAACTACTTACAATTAATCAAAGAGAAAAACGGCAACAAAAACACTACACAATTGGTGGCTTTTTTGTCGGGTTGGCGGGCTTGGCGTTTGCTCTTTATGCAAGCTTTTCCGAACCAAATTTTACTGAAGCAATCATTACTGATGAGTCATCGCAGGTCGAAAGTGCTAACAAGTCAATGCAGCCGACCGCTGAAAGCGGCGGCTGATTGAAGCGTTATGCCTGCTTACTGGCAATCTCATGCAGGCGCTGAAATACCGCGTTATTTGCCATATCACTTAAGAGTTTTTGCATTTCATTGATCTGGCGCTCCTGCTCGTTGAGCCTCTCTACTATTGCGTTTGTGCTGAGCACTGATTTTTCTTTAGTGTCTACCACTGGCCAGCCGTCAACTTGGCGGTCTTTTTTGTAGCGCTTGCTCATAGCGTTCTCCCGCCCCGCAGGGCATAACAATACGTTGCAAGTGGACGGCTGCGCCGCCCTTGAACTCAGGCGTTAA
>NZ_LFGT01000026.1:89241-95879 GCF_002078115.1 Halomonas sp. BC2
AAAAAGGCCACCTTCCGTGGCCAGAAAGTGACCGTTGACGCGGTGAATATGCCGCCCTGAGTGCTTTAGCCGCTCAGAGACGAATTGATCAGCGGTTCCTTAAAGATGTCAAGGTATTGCAATCCGGAAGAGATCTTTCTGAATTCAAGAAGAAAGGGGAGAAGCGAGAGTCCGTTCAGGCATCTGAGCTCCTGGACGAGGAAGGTCAGATGGAGCCCGACAAGATACGCTTTGCTCTTCACGTGGGCCCTGATGCAGGTGTGAAGAGGCTTGATGTCAACAGGCGTCTCGTTATTACCACCTATCAAACGCTTCGTGACTACCAGTTCTCTCTCTGCCTCGTTGACTGGGGGATGGTGATCTTTGATGAGGCGCAAAACCTCAAGAACCCCAACACCTTGCAGACCCATGCGGCAAAAGGGCTTAATAGTGATATCAAGATATTAGCGACGGGCACACCTGTTGAAAATTCGCTGGGTGACTTCTGGTGCCTGATGGATACCGCTCAGCCAGGGCTTCTGGGGGATTGGACCTATTTCAGGGATCGCTGGGTAACCCCGATACTTCGTGCCCAAGAGGACGAAAAGGATTTCGTTCGTGGTTCGGTTGGGAGCGACCTGCGCAAGGCTGCCGGTGAGTTCATGTTGCGTCGTATCAAGGAGGATCAGCTATCAGCCCTGCCTTCGAAGAGCATTCTTAGTGGTGTTCCCACTGCCTCCCATGGGGCTTCCTATAATCCTAAGCTGTCTTGCTCCATGAATGGCTCCCAGCTCTCGGCCTACAATGAGACGATTGAGTCGTATCGAAAGCGTCGCGCAGAAGAAGACGATGTACGTGGCTTTGCTCTTTCGACGCTTCAGAAGCTGAGGGCGATATCTCTTCATCCGCGAGCTAACGAATCGTTACAATCTCTTGTTTCCAAGCCTGACTCATATCGTATGATTATGTCGGAGTCGGCAAAAATGAAAGTAACCCTTGATGTCCTTGATGATATAAGGTCGGCGCAAGAGAAAGTTATTATATTTATACTTTCTAAAAATGTGCAGCGTTTCATGAAAGTGTGGCTAGACAGGATTTACGGGCTTGATATCAGTATTATCAATGGGGATACATCTGCGGTAGAAGGAAAAGGTGACAGCCTGACAAGGAAGGGGCTGATAGAGCAGTTCGAATCCGTTGATGGCTTTAATATCATCATCATGTCTCCGGTAGCGGCTGGTGTTGGCCTGACAGTCGTGGGTGCCAACCATGTCATTCATCTGGAGCGTCATTGGAATCCTGCCAAGGAGGCACAGGCTACTGACAGGGTTTACCGTATTGGGCAGAAGAGAGATGTTTATATCCATATTCCAGCCGCTTTACACCCTGAGTTTGATTCATTTGACGTCCATCTTGACAGGTTGCTCAGTAGAAAACTCCTTTTGAAGGATGCAGTTGTCACTACTGAGGTGGTCAGTGACAGTGAGGTGATGAAATCTCTTGGTCTAGATTTTTAATCTCTCCATTTTTAGAGGACTTTAAAAGTAGGCCCCAGGTCATCATGGCCAACTTCTGTTAAGGAGTTATTCCTTCGATACCGATATTGGGTCACTCATGATTGTAGTGTCAGAGCTGTTGGGTAGCATAATCTTGGTCTTCTTTGTTGCTGTCGAAAATAGCGTGTGCAGGGTATTGGGAAGTACGGGAGCAGGACTGTTGTTGTCCGGCCGTGAGCAAAGGTATCGAAATGGCTGCCGGTTGGTGGTGGATGGGTAAACTCTCGACAGCTTTGTGATTTGAACGAATCAGTTTCTTTCTTCAGGAGCCTATGGATAATCGGCATATCGTGATATTCGATGGTGTGTGCAACTTCTGCACCGGCGCGGTGAATTTCATCATCCAGCGAGATCCAGAGGGTGTCTTTGCCTTCACCCCGATGCAGAGTGAGTTGGCCCAGGAGCTGACGGAGCGCTTCAACGTCCCCGATGTGGGCACGGACACCCTGGTGCTGATCAAGGAGGGTGAGTGTTATGTGCTCTCGGATGCCGCCCTTGAGATTGCCAAAGACCTGAAAGGGCCTTGGCGGCTGTGCTATGTATTCAAGAGGGTGCCCAGGCCGATCAGGGACGCGGCTTATAAACTATTCGCGCGGCATCGCTATCGGCTCTTTGGTAAGAAAAATGCCTGTATGGTGCCGTCAGCAGAGGTGAGGTCGCGGTTTGTGGGGGCGATACCTGATCCGTGAGGCGGATGTTTATCCAGTCCGGTGGTGGTGGGGCGTGGGTTGCTTACCTTTTCTCTCGGTGGCGCGGCCTCGCGGGTGCCTCGCTACTCGCTCGTTACCACGCGCTACTGTCGTTTGATATCGCGGTAGAAGTTTTCGTGTGAGCCCAGTGCCATCAGCTCAAGCACAAGAACACCCTCATGGAAGCTATAACCCAGTAGGGTCAGTTGCTTGTTCATTTTGAACTTGTGTACTCGCAGGAAAGCCAGGTCGCCTTTCTTCTGTTCTCCCATATAGGGGTCGGCCATTAGCTGCCTGATGACAGAGTCCAGGTCTTTTTTTTGATTTGGCTTGAGTTTTTTGACCGCTTTCTTGAAGGAAGGCGTTTGTAATACGCTGGTAGCGCTAATCAAAATCGTAGGCCTCCAGCTTTCCAGCATCACGTTCTGCCTGTGCGATGATGGCTTGGCGGACAAAGTCGTAGGGCAAATCGGGGTTGTCTTCCATCATCTCGCCGATTTTTGCCCAGTGTTCTATTTGCTTGGGTGTTGTACGGTGTAAAGCCCTTGCCATGATGGCCGCTTTATCCACCAGTTCTTTATCTAAGCGTATGCTTGCAGTAGACATCAGTCACTCCTGTCGTTGGACTTAAAAAATTGTAGCGTGACGCTACACCAGTAGCAAACTGCTGCGTACTGGCTTGACCAGACGTTCACATTTTCAAGAGGTCAATCATGCCCACCACCGCCATCGTTCTTGGTGCCACCGGCGCCATTGGCCAGCACCTCGTGACGCAGCTTTCCCAGCGCGATGAGGTGGAGAGCGTCATTGTCTTGAGCCGCCGCGAGCTGGATATTGCCCGTGAATTTCCCCACGCGAACGCTTCCAGGCTTCAGCCTGTGCTGCTGGATTTCGAACGGTTGGAAGCTGAGGTTGCCGAGCTGGTGCCCGCTGGGGCCATGGCGTTTGTAGCGCTGGGCACCACGAAAAAGCAGGCAGGGAGTAAAGAGGCGTTTCGCTGCGTGGATCATGGGTTGGTGCTGGCGTTTGCCCGTGCCTGCAAAGCGGCGGGGGTGAGCCGGTTAGCCGTGGTGACGGCGCACGGTGCCAACGCTCACTCGTTGATATTTTATAACCGCGTGAAAGGCGAAGTAGAGCGGGATATTCAGGCGCTGAGGTTGCCCAGTGTGTTCTTTGCTCGGCCTTCGCTGTTGTTGGGGCGGCCGCAGGATGGGCGCTTGGCAGAGACGTGGGCGAGCGCGGTGCTGGCGCCCGCAGCAGGCTGGATGCCCGCCTCCGTGAGGCCCATCGATGTCCGCCAGGTGGCTACTGCCATGACGGTGGCGGCTCTGGGGGAGGATCCGGGAGCCACGTCGCGGGTGTTGTCGAATGCTGATATGCACCGCTGTAGTGCGGCTATGGGGCAGGGGGCTAGTGGCTAGTGACGCATCTGCGCCAAGAGGTAGATATTATAGGGGAAGCTGGCGCTTCCCCATTGGTTACTGGAGATCAGTAGCCGAGATAATGCCCTGCCACGAGCGCTATCCAGCACATGACGTAAATGAGTGCCAGCAGGGGCATGATCACCTTTAGCCACTGGGCATAAGACACTTTTCCCAGTGCCAGCATGGCCAGGGTGCCGCCTGAAGTGGGAACGATCAGGTTGGTGAGGCCGTCGCCGACCTGGAACGATGTGATCATCAACTGGCGGCTCATGCCGATGAGATCCGCCAAGGGGATCAGTATCGGCATGGTGACCAACGCTTGGCCTGATCCGCCGGGAATGAAGAGGTTAATGATCCCCTGGATGACACTGGAAGCCACCGCTGCCATGGCAATAGGCATGTCGCCTACCAGGCTGCTCAGTGAATTGACGATGGTGTCGATGATATGGGCATCCTGAAGAATGACCTGAATCGAGGCTGCTACGCCAATCACCAGCGCGCCCGCAGTGACGGAGGCCGCCCCTTCCATCATCTGCTTGACCAGCTCGTTGGCGCCCAGGCCATTGGCAAAGCCGATCACGATGGCCATGAGCAAGAACATCGCAGCGATTTCATTGATGTACCAGCCGCGAGTAAAAACACCGACCAGCATGATAACCAAGCCAGCAATGAAAATGCCCAGCGTCATGATGTTGCGACGCGATAAGCTGTAATCCTGAAGGCGCTTGTTCAACTCGGCGGGCTGGTCGTCCTTGTAGTCGACATTCACTACGTAGCGGCAGATAAAGACCGTTAGGGTGCTTAGGCAAGCCAGCACCATGAGCAGTCGGAGCCACCAGCCCGAAAAGGTGGGTAGTTCGCCAATGCCCTGCGCGACGCCGACGGTATAAGGGTTGATGGGAGAGAGTGCGAAGCCGATACCGATACCGCCCACTGCCATGACGACACCGACCAGGCGTGAACAGCCGATAGCAGTGGCAATCAGTACGCCAATGGGTACCAGCGCAATATTGTTTTCAAAGCCGACTGCGACACCAAAAAAGCCGTAAATGAAAGTGCCTGCGGCAATGATGAGATTACGGCTCCGAGGATTGTTTTCTGCGCCGACTCGGTGTACCGCCACGCCAATCGCATTTTCCAGGGCGCCCGTGCGCTGCAGGATATGAAACAGTCCGCCTGCGATAAACACGATGAACAGGAATTGCGAGGCGTTGATCAAGCCTTCGGGAATGGCGACAAAGATTCGGAATAAGTGCAAATTGGCGACATCGGCCAGGTAATCGAACGATCCCGGAATCACGGTGGTGCGACCATCGATGGTTTCCCGCTCGAACTCGCCTGCTGGGACGATGAACGTCATCAGGTAGGCGGCTACCAGAATCAGGAAAATCAGGACCATCGGGTCAGGTACCTGTTGGTACCATTTTCGTTGCGCCGTCGCAGACGCCTTGTTGGAGTGTTGCGGTGGTTGGTTCATGAGGCACCCATGGGTCGTTATCGTGGTGGATTGCAGCATTTAGCCAAGCGTTGGCAGGTGTGGTAGAGCACCTGAATTGCCTTCATCAGGTCTTCTGGGGTGATGGCTTCGTCCGGGTGATGGCTGATCCCCTTGTGGCAGCGCACGAAGAGCATGCCGATATCGCATAGCTGCGCCATGGCCAACCCATCGTGGCCTGCGCCGCTGAACAACACTTTCGGGGCGACGCCGCTGTCTTGCACAGCTTGCTCCAACGTCGATGTTAGCCAAGGGGCGCACTGCACGGCGGCTTGTTCGTAGGTTTGGGTATGCGTGTAAGTGAGGTTCAGCGCTGGCAGTGCATGGCTGACTTGATCGAGCAGCGTTGAACGCGCCTGCTGGCGTATGGCATCTTGCGGCGAACGTAACTCCACCGTGAGTGTGGTGGTTTGCGGAATGACATTGACCCCGTTGGGCGCATTGGTGATTTTACCCACCACGCCGACCAGCTGATCGGTCTGTTTACAAAGGTTATCGACCAGCCGGATGACTTCGGCAGCACCCACTAGCGCATCGCGACGAAGAGCCATGGGGACAGTGCCAGCGTGCCCAGCCATGCCCTGAATGACGAATTGGTGACGCTCGATTCCGGTAATCGCATTGACCACGCCAACAGGTAGCGAAGCCTCTTCCAATTGGGGCCCCTGTTCGATGTGCGCTTCCAGAAAGGCCAATACCTCGTCAGGAGCGTAGCGGTCCTCAGGAATGCTGTCGGGGTCACAGCCAAAATCGCGCAATGCCTGTGCCAAGGAAATGCCGTTGTCGTCGGTGGCGGAAAGACTGTCGGGATCGAACGTGCCTGCCAGCACTTTGGAACCCAGTAGCGTAGAGCTAAAGCGAGTGCCTTCCTCATCGCTGAAGGCCACGATATCGATATGAAAGGGGAGAGAAATTTGCTGGGCGCGGAGATAACTGATCAAGGCAAGCGGCAGAATGATCCCCATTATGCCATCGTATTTGCCACCGTTGGGAACGGTATCCTGGTGAGACCCCATCAGTAGCACTTTAGCGTTGGGTAAATGACTGGCATGGCGTCCAATGAGGTTGGCGCCATGGTCTCGCCTCACCGACATGCCCAGCGCTTCCATCCAGCTCGACAGCTTTTCCAGTACTGCTTCGTGCTCCGGCGTAGCGCATAAGCGGGTAACGCCTTGTTGAGCGCTGTCCTGAGTTTCCGAGCAGCGTGCTGCTGCTTCAAGCCAATGCCAAGCCTGCTGACCTGCCGCTTCCAGCGTTATTGTCATGGTGACCTCGTTATCAAGCATGCGCGTGTCGTGTCGCGTCTATTTATCATGATAAATTAGGCTAGGTGACGCACTTTGGCTCTGTCAACGCTTTGCTCACGGCCATGGCAGGGCATTCGGTTAGTGCGCTTCAAAAAAGTTTGTAACGGCAGGGGCTTAACCAGGAAGAGGTGCGCCCAGGGTTAGACGTATGTCTAGCCCTGGTCAGATGGGCAAGTGCACAAAGGCTA
>NZ_LFGT01000026.1:96713-102030 GCF_002078115.1 Halomonas sp. BC2
TGTCGATGGGGATGGCTGGCGGTAGGGAGCCGCTGCAGGAACGTCTGGTATTCCTCGTTATCCTGTACGCGGTGGTAGAGTTTGGCCAGCTCTGTTGCCGCGCCGGGTGCATCATCCACCCGTAAGTCCAGCGGCAAGCCGCCGGGCGCTCGCATCTTGATAGCTGCCGAACGCGTACCGCGCTGGTCGCCACCTACGCTTTGCGCGGCCAGTAGTGCGGCCAGCAGGGCGTGTGCCAGGCCTTCGGAGTACTGGTGTTGCTGGAATGCATCTACCATGGCCGGGATCACCAGGTCGTTGGCCAACATGTTCCCTGCGACCACAAGCCCCGTCGAAAGGTGCATTCCAACCTTGGGGACATTCTGTTCGCCTGTCCAGCCTGCACTTTGGCCATGAATATCCATGATGGCTATCTGTCGCCACGCCTCTCCCTGATCATGATGTCGCAGCTGCGCTATCACGTTTTCGACCTCCATGCCTTGTGCTAGCCGCGCGAGGCCTTGTTCGGCCGCCATCACATGCGTACTAAATCCTTGGGTAATGGCGGCGCCGACGCCAGGCAGCAGATGGGGCACAAAACCACCCAAGGCTGGCCCGCCCGTCGCGCAGGCAACGCCCAGGGTGTTGGTATCTGCATCCAGTGCAATTAGGCTGTAGGTCATGGGCATACCTCGTGGCCGCTGAGTGAAAAGGAAGGCAGCAAAACGCTGGAAATGAAGCATCGTTCATCATCCTGACAGCATAGTCAAAACGTAGATGGGTAAACGTGCGGGGCGGCTTGCGCCTCAGTCAGGTTCTCTACCAACGTCTCCTGTACGCCACTGTTCAAGCCATGGATGATTGTCCTTTCGCGCTTGTTAATTCTTTCAGGAATCGCATGAATCGACCACGCCAGCCTATCAGGCGCAAACGCACCGAAGTCATCGCCGACGCGGTCAAGGAGTACATCGCCCGCCATGGCCTCAAACCTGGCGACCGGTTGCCGCAAGAGTCTGACTTGATTGACGCGCTCCAGGCTTCCAAGGGGACCATCAGAGAAGCCCTGAGAGGGCTTGAAGCACAGGGGCTCATTCAAACGCGTACAGGACCTGGTGGCGGCGCTTTTATCAGCGACGTGAGCGATGACCGCGCCATGGAATTGCTGGGCAATTACTTTTTTTTCAAACCGCCCACCATTCATGATATCTACGAAGCCCGCAAAGCACTCTGGCCCGCGTTGATCACCAGTCTGGAAGGGCAGTTGGACGAGACGGCCTTCGCCCGTTTGGAAGAGACGATTACCTACTATGACCATGCACCTGAGTCATTGGACGAAGAGCGAATACAGCGTCTCAAGGAGCTGGAGTTTCATCTTGTGCTGGTGGACTACTGCCCGAATCCGCTGCTCGCCATGATGTGCCGGTTTCCTATTCGCCTTCTTATGAGCCTGACGGTGTGCCAAAAAATCTACGATTTACCCTACCCGGAGCTCCGGCAGCGTGGTTATCGCTATCAGCGACGGTTGGTGGACGCACTACGAGCTGCCAACATGGAAGAGGCACGTTGTATTGTCAGCGAGCACATGCAGGCTGCTCAGGAGTTGATGGAGTCGCGTGAGGCAATGCTGGAAAAGGCCTTTTTCAAGGCCAGTAGTGACGCAGGTGAAGGCGCCAATCGTGATTATCTGGCCTTGGTGGATTATGCAAGTCTGCTGAATGATGGTCGCGACAGCCAGAGGTAAGTGCACGCCCCCACGCCGTGGCACTGTAAACCTGCCGACCAAGCCATCACGCGCGGGCATTCTCCAGCGCCTCGATCATCCTGCGCGCAGCGTTGGAGAGCGTGCGGTTGTGGTGTACCAGATAGCCCAACGGGCGGTGGATGGGGTCGGTATCCACCGGCAGCTCGACCAGTTCGCTGTCGAGCATGCTTTCCGGCAGCAGGCTCCAGCCGAGCCCGACGCTGCACATCATCTTCAGGGTTTCCAGGTAATTGGTGGACATGCTGACCGGCAGGGTCAGGCCGGCGGCCTGGAAGCGTTGGCCGATCAGGGTGTGGGTGAAGGTCTTGGCGCCGGGCATCACGCAGTTCACCTCGCACAGTTCGGCCAGGCTCAGCGTGGCCTGGGTGCGGCTGCGCTGGGCCAGCGGGTGGTCCTTGGCGCAGACGAAGCAGAGCCGGTCGCGCCAGAGTTCGACCACCTGCAGCTGCTCCACCGGGTGGGGCGCCAGGGTGACGATGGCCATTTCCAGGGTGCCATCCACCACGCCCTGATAGGCAAGCTCGGAGTCCAGGAAGTGCAGGTCGAGGGCCACTTCCGGGTGGCGCTGGGTGTAGAGCTTGAGCAGCGGCGGCAGCCGGTGCAGGCCGATGTGGTGGCTGGTGGCCAGGGTGAGCTTGCCGCCCACCTGGCCGGAAAGGTTGGCCAGCGCGCGGCGGCTGTCGTCCACGGTGAACAGGATACGCTGGGCGCGGGGCAGCAGCAGGTTGCCTGCCTCGGTGAGGGTGATTTTCCGCCCGATACGGTCGAAAAGCCGCGTGCCCAGCAGCTCTTCCAGGGTGGCAATGCGTTTACTCACCGCTGGCTGCGTAAGGTGAAGCTGCTCGGCGGCCCGGGAAAAGCTTTGGGTTTGCGCCACGGCAAGAAAGGCTTGCAGGCTTTGGGTATCCATGGCAACTCCCTGATCATCTATTCCTATTTGGAATCTAAAGTATGAATAACATGAATTGCTTTTATGTGCGAGTCGGGTAACACTCGGGTCATCGTCCATGACGCCCGCGACAAGAGCGGCCCGTAGAAGCCGCCAACACGACTAGCAGGGCACTGCCCAGGAGAGCCACATGTCAGGTCAAACCCTTTACGACAAACTCTGGAACCAGCACCTGGTCAAGCAGCGCGATGACGGCACGGCGCTGATCTACATCGACCGCCAACTGCTCCACGAAGTGACCTCGCCACAGGCGTTTGAAGGCCTGCGTCTGGCCAACCGCAAGCCCTGGCGTCTGGATGCCAACCTGGCCACCCCCGATCACAACGTGCCCACCACGGTGAAAGAGCGTGCCGAGGGCAACAGCGGCATCAAGGACCCGGTCTCGTTGATTCAGGTGCAGACCCTGGACGACAACTGCCAGGCCTTCGGTATCGAAGAGTTCAAGATCAACGACCCCCGCCAGGGCATCGTGCACGTGGTGGGCCCCGAGCAGGGTGCCACACTGCCCGGCATGACCGTGGTGTGTGGCGACTCGCATACCGCCACCCACGGCGCCTTTGCCGCGCTGGCCCACGGGATCGGCACCTCGGAAGTGGAGCACGTGCTGGCTACCCAGTGTTTGCTGGCGCAGAAGATGAAGAACATGCAGGTGCGCGTGGAAGGCGAGCTGGGTCTGGGCGTGACCGCCAAGGACGTGGTGCTGGCCATCATCGGTAAGATTGGTACCGCCGGCGGCACCGGCTATGCCATCGAGTTTGCTGGAAGCGCCATCGAATCGCTCTCCATGGAAGGCCGCATGACCGTGTGCAACATGGCCATCGAAGCGGGTGCCCGAGTGGGGCTGATTGCGGTCGATGACACCACCATCGATTACCTCGCCGAGCGCCCCTTTGCGCCTACCGCCGAGCAGTGGGAGGCCGCCGTGGCCGACTGGCGCCAGCTGGTCTCCGATGCCGATGCCCACTTCGATAAAGTGGTCACCCTGAAGGCCGAAGAGATCGAGCCCCAGGTAAGCTGGGGCACCAGCCCCGAAATGGTCACCGGTATTTCCGGTCAGGTGCCCGACCCCCAGGCCGCCGATGACGAAACCGTCCAGCGCAGCCACTCCCGCGCGCTGGAGTACATGGGCCTGCAGGCCAACCAGAAAATTACCGATATCAAACTGGACAAGGTGTTCATCGGCT
This sequence comes from Halomonas sp. BC2, assembly GCF_002078115.1. Lineage (NCBI taxonomy): Bacteria > Pseudomonadati > Pseudomonadota > Gammaproteobacteria > Oceanospirillales > Halomonadaceae > Halomonas > Halomonas sp. BC2. The sequence continues at coordinate 100,588 of NZ_LFGT01000026.1, forward strand.
CCTGCACCAACTCGCGTATCGAAGACCTGCGTGAAGCCGCCAAGGTGGCCAAGGGCAATAAGGTAGCCGATACCATCAAGCTGGCCATGGTGGTGCCGGGTTCTGGCCTGGTGAAGCGCCAGGCGGAAGCCGAAGGCCTCGACAAGATCTTCATCGAAGCGGGCTTCGAGTGGCGCGAGCCGGGATGCTCCATGTGTCTGGCCATGAATGCCGACAAGCTGGGCGCTGGCGAGCACTGCGCCTCGACCTCCAACCGTAACTTCGAAGGTCGTCAGGGCTACGGCGGGCGTACGCATCTGGTGAGCCCGGCCATGGCCGCTGCGGCCGCCATTGCTGGCCACTTCGTCGATGTCCGTACCTTGCCTGCCAACGATGCCACCCACGCCCAGGAGGCCTGAGCCATGAAAAAGTTCGAACGTTTTGAAGGCATCGTCGCGCCTCTGGACCGTGCCAATGTCGATACCGATCTGATCATTCCGAAGCAGTTCCTGAAGTCCATCAAGCGGACCGGCTTTGGCGTGAACCTGTTCGATGAGCTGCGCTACCTGGACGAAGGCCAACCCGGTCAGGACTGCTCCCAGCGCCCGCTGAATCCGGATTTCGTTCTGAACCAGCCGCGCTTCAAAGGCGCCGAGGTACTGCTGGCACGGCGTAACTTTGGCTGCGGCAGCTCCCGCGAGCACGCGCCCTGGGCGCTGGAAGATTTTGGCTTCAAGGTAGTGATTGCCCCCAGCTTTGCCGATATCTTCTACAACAACGCGTTCAAAAACGGCATCCTGCTGGTGACGCTGGCTGAAGAGCAGGTGGATCGCCTGTTTGCCGAGGTGGACGCCAACGAAGGCTACCAGCTGGACGTCGACCTGGAGCATCAGCGCGTGATCACGCCCAGCGGCGAGATTCTGGAATTCGAGGTCGATGAATTCCGCAAGCACTGCCTGTTGAACGGCCTGGACGATATCGGCATTACCCTGCAAGACGAAGAGGCCATTCGCAGCTTCGAAGCGCAGCATCGTCAGCAGCGCCCTTGGCTGTTCCGCCAGCCCGCGTAAGTCTTCCATTTTTGTGCTAAGGATTGAGCATGACTCATAAGGTGTTACTGCTGCCCGGTGATGGTATCGGCCCGGAAATTGCCGCCCAGGCGGCGCGTTTGTTGAAAGCCTGCCAAGACGCTGGCCTGGACATCGACGTGGAAGAGGGTCTGGTGGGCGGCTCGGCCTACGACGTACACGGCGAGCCGCTGCCCGCCGAAACGTTGGAAAAAGCCAAGGCTGCCAGCGCGATTCTGCTGGGTGCCGTGGGCGGCCCCAAATGGGACAAGATCGAAGACCTCTCCAGGCGTCCTGAGAAGGGCTTGCTGGGCCTGCGCAAGAACTTGGGCCTGTTTGGCAATCTGCGCCCGGCCATGCTCTATCCGCAGCTGGCCAGCGCTTCCAGCTTGAAGCC
>NZ_LFGT01000026.1:102342-104783 GCF_002078115.1 Halomonas sp. BC2
TCGAAGTGCGCGACGGCGAGCGGGTCGGCTTCAATACCTATATCTACTCTGAAAGCGAAATCGAGCGCATTGGTCGTGTCGCCTTCGAGATGGCCCAGAAGCGCGGCAAGAAGCTCTGCTCGGTGGACAAGGCCAACGTGCTGGAAGTGACGATTCTGTGGCGTGAGGTCATGGAGCGGCTGGCACCGGAATACCCAGATGTAGAGCTGTCGCACATGTACGTGGACAACGCCGCCATGCAGCTGGTGCGTGCACCGAAGCAGTTCGATGTGGTGGTCACCGGCAACATGTTTGGCGACATTCTCTCCGATGCCGCCGCCATGCTGACCGGCTCCATCGGCATGCTGCCTTCTGCATCGCTCAACGAGAGCGGGCAGGGCATGTACGAGCCTTGCCACGGCAGCGCGCCGGACATCGCAGGCCAGAACATCGCCAACCCGCTGGCCATGATGCTCTCGGTGGCCATGATGCTGCGCTACTCGCTCAATGAGCCCGCCATGGCCGAGCGCATCGAAGCGGCAGTGGGCAGCGTGCTGGACGACGGCCTGCGCACGGCGGATATCGCTTCCGAAGGCACCCGTCGGGTCTCCACGGTGGAGATGGGCGATGCGGTGCTGGCGGCCTTTGCACAACGCTCAGCCTAAGGCTTGCAAAAAGAGCTTCGCTTCGACTCATCGCAAAGCAACCAACGTCGGCTGCCCCAAGGGGTGGCCGACGTCGTGTCGGATATTTGTGTATAATACTTATCTCATTCTTGGTTGGAGGACTTCACATGTTGAAAGTCGGTTTCGTGGGATGGCGTGGCATGGTGGGCTCTGTGCTGATGCAGCGCATGCAGGAAGATGGTGATTTCAACGGCATCGAGCCGATCTTTTTCACCACTTCTCAAGTTGGCCAGCCCGGCCCCGACATCGGCGTGGACGTGCCTCCGCTGAAAGATGCGTTTGCACTGGATGACCTGAAAGCGCTGGACGTGATCATCACCTGCCAGGGCGGTGACTACACCAAGAAGGTCTACGGCGACCTGCGCAACGGCGGTTGGCAAGGCTACTGGATCGATGCCGCCAGCACCCTGCGGATGGAAGACGAAGCCACCATCATCCTCGACCCGGTGAACCGTAAGGTCATCGATGCGCAACTGGCGAAAGGTGCCAAAACCTTCGTGGGCGGCAACTGCACCGTCAGCCTGATGCTGATGGGCCTGGGCGGCCTGTTCGAGGCCGATATGGTCGAGTGGATGACCTCCATGACCTATCAGGCGGCGTCCGGCTCCGGTGCTAAGCACATGCGCGAGCTGCTCAACCAGATGGGCCACCTGCGTGATAGCGTGGCCAGCGAATTGGCCGACCCGGCCAGCGCCATTCTGGATATCGACCGCAAGGTCACTGCGGCCATGCGTGGCGGCGACTTCCCCACGGAAAACTTCACTGCGCCGCTGGCGGGCAGCCTGCTGCCGTGGATCGACACCAAGCTGGAGAGCGGCCAGAGCCGCGAAGAGTGGAAAGGCAGCGTCGAGACCAACAAGATTCTGGGACTGCAGAACAACCCGATTCCCATCGATGGCCTTTGCGTGCGTATCGGTGCCATGCGCTCCCACAGCCAGGCGTTCACCATCAAGCTGAAGCAGGATGTGCCGCTGGACGAGATCGAAGAGCGCATTGCCAAGCACAACGAGTGGGTGCGCCTGATTCCCAACGATAAGGACGCCACCGTAGCGGGCCTGACCCCGGCAGCAGCCACGGGCACGCTGCAAGTGCCGGTAGGCCGGCTACGCAAGCTGAACATGGGCGGTGAATACCTCTCGGCCTTCAGCGTGGGCGACCAGCTGCTGTGGGGGGCCGCCGAGCCGCTCAAGCGCATGCTGAAGATCCTGCGCGAGCAGTAATCCAGCGCGGGTCGTCAGGTAAACCGGTGGGAAGCTGTTCGCAGCTTCCCATTTTTTTGCCTATCGGGCGTGTCGAAGGTGCATTGGCCCAGGCGGCATGTTAAATACGTTATGATAAAAACGAATTAAGTCATTGTGATGGGTGAATGTTTCCGCACAATGTAACGCAGGGAACCGCAGGCAGTAGGGGCCGCAATGAAAAACAAGCTGGCATGGTGGTCATGGCTGCCGCTGGGCGTCGTAAGCCCGTTGGCGTTGGCCGTGGGGCTGGGGCAGGTGACGGTCAACTCACCGCTCCAGGCACCGCTGAATGCCTCCGCACCCATCGTGGATGTCTCCGAGACTGCGCTGGGCGAGATACGGGTGGAGGTCGCTGACGAAGCGGCCTTTACCGCCCGGGGGCTGGAGTGGACCCCGCTGGCGGCCAGCGTGCGCGCCGAGATCGAGCGCCTTCCCGGCGGTGCTCGGGTGGTGCTGCGCACCGAGCAGGAGGTGCTGGAGCCCTGGCTGGATCTGCTGTTGACCATCAGCGGCCCCGATGGGCGTAGCGCCGAGG
>NZ_LFGT01000026.1:105278-115801 GCF_002078115.1 Halomonas sp. BC2
GAGGACGTGCCCGCGCCCGCCGCTGCCGTAGAAACGCCCCCACGACGCGCCGAGCCAGTCATGGAAAGCACCGGCACCGCTGGCGCACCTTTGGCCGAGCCGCCCCTTGCCGAACCACCGCCTTTCGATATCCCGAAAGCGCCGCCACAGGTAGCCGAGCGCTATGAGCAGGTGTCTGCTGCTGACGAGCCGGTGACCGACGAGTCGGCTGTTCAGGAACCTGTTGCTCAAGCGTCTGGTGAGCATAGCCCCTTGGAGGAGGCTACAGAGCTGTCGACGCCCCAGGCGCCTGCGCAACCGGTGCCGGACGATCATCGGGCGCACTATATCGATTATCATCCGCCCTCGCTGCAGGCCAACGAGCCAGACGAGGCCGAGACCTCCTTGTCAGGAAACGCGGACGCTGCGCCGCTGCGCACCCGCTATACCCCTGAAGAGGAGTGGGAAATCGAAGAGGTGGCATTCGAGCCGCGACGTCGGGATAATAGCGACTCTTCCAAATCCTCCAAATGACGTGGCTTGATGACGCTGTTCTACCACTTTGATGAAACACAACCGCTGGCTGGCCGACTGGCCATGGGCGTCGAATATGACGGCACACGTTTTTGTGGCTTTCAGCGCCTGAAGCATGCCGCCTCCGTGCAACAGGCCATCGAAGATGCGCTGGGCAAGGTGGCGGGGGCGCCCGTGCATATCTACGCCAGCGGCCGCACCGATTCCGGTGTGCACGCCACGCGCCAAGTGATTCACTTCGACCCGCCGGTACAGCGCACTGAAAAAGCGTGGATTTTCGGCGCCAATACCAATCTGCCCCGAGACGTGGCGGTGCGTTGGGTGAAGCCGGTATCCGACGATTTTCATTCGCGCCTTGGCGCGCTGGCACGCCGTTACCGCTACCTCTTTCTGAATCAGATCAGCCGCCCGGTCATGGAGCGCCACAACGTCACCTGGTGTCGCGACCCGCTGGATGCCGATGCCATGCATCGTGCGGCCCAGGTGCTGGTGGGCGAGCACGATTTCAGCAGCTTCCGCGCGGCGGGCTGCCAGTCGAAATCCCCCTGGCGCCAGATGCACTTCGTCGAAGTGAAGCGTTACGGCCCGCTGGTGGTGATCGACATCCAAGGCAATGCCTTCCTGCATCACATGATCCGTAACATTGCCGGAGCGCTGGCCAGCGTTGGCCGGGGGGCGCAGGACGAAGGGCATATCGCCCGCCTGCTGGCGATGAAGAATCGCCAGAAGGGCGATGTCACGGCGCCTGCCTGCGGCCTGCATTTCGTCGACTCCCTCTACGACGAACGTTTCGAGATTCCCAGGGAGCCGCTGGGGCCCAATCTGCTGGCCTTCACCGGCGAGTGGACCGGCGAGCGGGCGCTGCCGGAGACGCCTAGAGTGGCCGCCCGGCGCCAGCTCACCTTTACCCAGCAAACCAGCCCTGAACAGCAGGAGAGCGCCTCATGACCGCACCTGGTCGCACGCGTATCAAGTTTTGTGGCTTTACTCGCCACGAGGACGTGGCCGAGGCCGTGGTGCTGGGGGTCGATGCGCTGGGGTTCGTCATGTGGCCCAAGAGCGCGCGGGGGATCGACCCTGCCACGTTGGCAGCGCTGGCAGCACCGGTACCGGCTTTTGTGACGCGGGTGGGGCTGTTCGTCAACCCTGACGTGGCGCTGGTGGAGGCGTGTTTGCCGCACCTGGATTTGATCCAGTTCCACGGTGACGAGTCCGCCGACTTCTGCGCCCAGTTCGATCGCCCCTGGATCAAGGCGCTGCGCATGCGTGACGACCTCGACCTGCATCAGGCAGCGCAGCAGTATGCGGCCGCCCAGGCACTGCTGCTGGACGCCTATCGGCCGGGCGTGCCTGGCGGAACCGGAGAAACCTTCGACTGGTCTAGAATCCCCGCAGCCCTGCAAAAACCTGTTATTCTGGCGGGTGGGCTGACGGTCGAGAACATTGCCGCCGCGGTGGCGCAGGTGGCTCCCTATGCGGTTGATGTATCAGGGGGAATCGAAGCCGCCCCAGGCCAAAAGGATGCTCGGCGAATGGCCGACTTCGTGGCTCAGGTCGGGCGGGCCGATCAGCGCTGACGAGGGGCGTAAAACCCTTCTTCCACCTTTATGTATTCATTCATCTTTGCCTTTCTGGCAATCCTGTGAGGTATGCCTGTGACAGTCTCAGCAACTGAAACCAAGTTCAGCGACCTGACCCGAATGCCGGATGCCCGTGGTCACTTTGGCCCCTATGGCGGCCGATTCGTGTCGGAAACCCTGAGTTACGCTCTTGAAGAGCTGGATCAGGCCTACTTCAGCCTGCGCGACGACCCGGCCTTTCAGGCGGAGTTCGACCGCGACCTGGCGCACTATGTGGGTCGCCCCTCGCCGCTGTATCACGCCGAGCGCTGGTCCAACTCGCTGGGTGGCGCGCAAATCTGGTTGAAGCGCGAAGACCTCAACCACACCGGCGCCCACAAGGTGAACAACACCATCGGTCAGGCGCTGCTGGCCAAGAAGGCCGGCAAGCCTCGGGTCATCGCTGAAACCGGCGCGGGTCAGCACGGTGTGGCCACGGCCACGGTTGCCGCGCGGCTGGGGCTGGAGTGCGATGTCTACATGGGCGCCGCCGATGTCCAGCGCCAGAAGCTGAACGTGTACCGCATGCGGCTGCTGGGCGCTCGGGTCATTCCGGTGGAGTCCGGCACCCGCACGCTCAAGGACGCCATGAACGAGGCGTTGCGTGACTGGGTCACCAACGTGGACAACACCTTCTACATCATCGGTACCGTGGCCGGGCCGCATCCGTACCCGCTGCTGGTGCGCGATTTCAATGCGGTGGTGGGGCGCGAGGCGCGCCGTCAGTCGCTGGAGCAGATCGGCCGCCTGCCGGATGCGCTGGTAGCATGCGTGGGCGGTGGCTCCAATGCCATTGGCCTGTTCTACCCGTTCGTCGAAGATGACGCCGTGGCCATGTACGGTGTCGAGGCAGGGGGCGACGGGGTGGAAACCGGCCGTCACGCCGCGCCGCTGTCTTCCAATGCACCGCGTGGCGTGCTGCACGGCAACCGCACCTACCTGATGTCCGACGAAGCGGGCCAGGTGATGGACACTCACTCCATCTCCGCAGGCCTCGATTATCCTGGCGTTGGCCCCGAGCACGCGCTGTGGAAAGACGCCGGTCGCGTGCAGTACGTGGCCGCCAACGACCAGCAGGTGCTGGAAGCGTTCCGCGAGCTGACCCGCATGGAAGGCATCATGCCTGCGCTGGAGTCTGCCCATGCCTTGGCCCATGCCAAAGTGCTGGCGCCCACCATGCGGCCTGATCAGCATATCGTGGTGAACCTTTCAGGGCGTGGTGACAAGGACATCATGACCGTGGCTAACATCGACGGCATCGAGTTTTAAGGGCTAGCATGAATCGAATCGACCAGCGTTTTTCCGAATTGAAGCAGCAGGGCCGCAAGGCTCTGATCCCTTACATCACCGCCGGGGACCCTGCGCCCCAGTACACGGTAGGCTTCATGCACGCCCTGGTGGATGCCGGGGCCGATGTGATCGAGCTTGGCGTGCCGTTCTCCGACCCGATGGCGGATGGCCCGGTCATCCAGAAGGCCTGCGAGCGGGCTCTGAAACAGGGCACCCGGCTGGTGGACCTGCTGGACATGGTGGCCGAGTTTCGCCAGACCGATACCCAGACCCCCATCGTGCTGATGGGCTACCTGAATCCTATCGAACGCATCGGTTACACGGCCTTTGCCGATAAAGCCGCCAGCGTCGGTGTGGACGGCGTGCTGGTGGTGGACATGCCGCCGGAAGAGGCGGACGAGTTCGGCCCGCTGCTCAAAGCGCGCGGCCTGGCAGCGATTTTCCTGGTTGCGCCTACCACTTCCCATGCCCGTGCCGCTACAATATGCGCCCACGGTGAGGGGTATCTTTACTATGTGTCGCTCAAAGGCGTGACCGGGGCGGCCACATTGAACGCAGCCGATGTCGCTGAACACCTGGCGCCGCTGCGTGACATGACCGATTTGCCGCTGTGCGTTGGGTTCGGTATTCGCGATGGGGTGACGGCCGCCGAGGTGGCGAAAGTCGCCGATGGCGTGATCGTCGGCAGCGCGCTGGTCAACCGCATTGCGGACAGCGTGGATGCCCCTGAAACCATCACCGGACAGTTGAAGAGCGTGTTGGCTGAGATGCGGACCGCCATGGACGCCTGAGTGCGTCCTCTCATCGTCTACACTGAATCTTGAATTGACGACACTCATCAAGCTTGGCTTGACCAAGCGTTGACGTATACGGAAGCCTTTTTGATATGAGCTGGTTAGACAAGATCGTGCCCTCCATGGGGCGTATCCAGCGGAAGGACCGTCGTGCCAGCGTGCCCGATGGCCTCTGGCGTAAATGTCCCAAATGCGAGGCGGTGCTGTACCTGCCGGAGCTGGAAAAGCACCACAGCGTCTGCCCCAAGTGTGACCACCACTTGCGTCTGACCGCCCGCAAGCGCCTTGACTGGTTCCTGGACAAGCAGGGGCGCGAAGAGGTGGGGGCCGAGATCGAGCCCAATGACCGCCTCAAATTCCGCGACTCCAAGAAGTACAAGGACCGCCTGACGGCTGCCCAGAAAGAGACCGGTGAAAAAGACGCGCTGGTTGCCATGCGTGGCGAGCTGGATGGCCTGCCGGTCGTGGCCGTGGCCTTCGAGTTCACCTTCATGGGCGGCTCCATGGGGGCCGTAGTCGGTGAGAAGTTCGTCCGCGCGGCCACCATTGCGCTGGACGAGGGTATTCCGCTGATCTGCTTTGCTGCCTCGGGTGGCGCGCGGATGCAGGAAGCGCTGTTCTCGCTGATGCAGATGGCCAAGACCTCGGCAGCCCTGGAGAAGCTCAAACAGGCGGGTGTCCCCTATATTTCCGTGCTGACCGACCCGGTGTTTGGTGGCGTTTCCGCGTCGCTGGCCATGCTGGGTGACCTGAACATTGCCGAACCCAACGCCCTGATCGGTTTTGCAGGCCCTCGGGTCATCGAGCAGACCGTGCGCGAAACCCTGCCGGAAGGTTTCCAGCGCAGCGAGTTTCTGCTCGAACACGGCACGGTCGACATGATCGTACATCGTCATGACATGCGTGCGCGTGTCGGTGGTGTGCTGCGCAAGCTGACCCATCAGCCCGCCGTGGAAACCAGCGCTGAACCGGTGGTCGAAGGTGAAATCACCGAACCTGTGGTGGAAGAAGCCGCATTGGCGGATGCTGCAGAGAGCAGTGCTCAGGCAGAGCCTGCCCAGCCTGCGAGCGATGACGCGTCGCGCAATGCCTAGCACGTTAGCCGAATGGCTGAATCATCTTGAGACGCTGCACCCGGTAGGCATCGACATGGGCCTGGAGCGGGTGTCGCAGGTGGCCCGGCGTATGGGACTGCTGGACCGCCCCCTGGCTCGCCAGGTGATTACCGTGGCAGGCACCAATGGCAAGGGCTCGACCCTTGCCATGATCGATGCGGTGGCGCGGGCGCATGGCCTGCGCACCGGTACCTACACGTCTCCTCATCTGCTGCGCTATAACGAGCGGGTCACGCTGGAAGGGCGCGAAGCCAGTGACCAAACCCTGGTCGAAGGCTTCATTCAGGTGGAGGATGCTCGCCTGGAAGCGCCCGCCATCAGTCTGACCTACTTCGAGGCGGGCACGCTGTGTGCGCTCTGGTGCCTGGCCAATGCCGAGCTGGATCTGGCGGTATTGGAGGTAGGGCTGGGCGGGCGGCTGGATGCCGTCAACATCATCGATGCCGATGTGGCCATCGTGACTACCATCGCGCAGGATCATGCCAATTTCCTGGGGACCGATCTGGCTCAGATCGGGCGCGAAAAAGCAGGTATCTTTCGCCCCCTGAAACCCGCCGTGCTGGGAAGCTTGACGCTGCCCACGAGCGTGCTGGACACGGCCATTGCGGTGGCTGCGCCCAGCTACGTGCTGGGCGTGGGTTTCAGCCATAGCGCGGGTGACGAGCCGCCAGGCACGCCCTGGTGCTGGCATGGGCTCAACCGTGAAGGGGATACTCTTTCCCTTGACGCGCTGCCAGACCCGGGCTTGCCCATCGACAATGCGGCCACGGCGCTGCAGGCGCTGGCGCTGGCAGGTGTGCCGTTGAAGGTGCGGCCGGTCAGTGAAGCGCTGGCTGGCGTGACGGCTGCCGGGCGCCTGCAGTGGAGCGGGCAGTGGTGCCTGGACGTGGGGCATAATCCGCATGCGGCCAGCTATCTGGCGCGCAGGCTTCCCGCGCCGCCTGCCGGTGGTCGCCAGTGGGGGCTGCTGGGCATGCTCAATGACAAGGATGCCGACGGTGTGATCGAGGCACTGTTGCCGCGTATCCGTGACTGGGTCTGCGTCAGCCTGGAAGGCGAACGTGGCCGCTCGGCCAGCGAGCTTGCCGAGCGTATTACGTCGCTGGGCGGGCGCGTGTATCATTGCGCCGATTCCCCCGAGGCCGGGGCAGAGTGGCTGGCTCAACGGCTGACGCCAGAGGATCGGGTATTGGCAACGGGGTCATTCTTTACCGTGGCAGCGCTACTGGCGATGCCACTGCCTCAAGCATCGCCGCAGGCACGTTAAGCTGGAGGGAGAGGGATATGAAATACGGTAAAACGGAACGCATTAGCGGTCTCGTGATTCTGCTGGCCGTGCTGGCGATCATCGTGCCGTGGTTGATGAGTGACCCGGCTCCCCGGGAGGAGCGTCCGCAGCCCACCTTCGTGATCGAACAGCCGGTGAATGTGGTGCGTCAGGACGTTCCTGTGCCCGAGATGCCTGCTTCCATCAACGCGCCGTCTCCCCTCGAGCCGCTGGAGAATGCCGAGGTAGTGGACGAGCCCATCGAGGTTGTGCCGCTGGAACCGCAGACCGAGGCCGTTGCCAGTGCGCCCGCTGAAACGCCTCCGCCAGCGGCACCCGCCGAAGCGCCGCGCAGCGAACCGACGCCCGCTCCCGCCAATGACCCGATTGCCGAGCTGGTGGCCGCCAACCAGAACCGAGGCAGCGGTAGCAGTAGCAGCGGCAGCAGCAATGGTTCTGCTCCCCAGGCGCAGCAGCAGGGCGAATGGGCCGTTCAGGTAGGCAGTTTTGGCGATGCCGCCAATGCCCAGCGAATCAGCGACCAACTCACCAATCAAGGTTTCCGCGTTTTCCAGCGCCCGCGTGACAACAACCTCACCACCGTGCTGGTGGGCCCGTACGGCTCTTCGGAAGATGGCGAGGCGGCGTTGGCGCTGGTGAAAGAGCGCGCCAATGTTCAAGGCCTGCTGGTGCGGGTAAGAGACTGATCATGGCGCTGACATGGATTGATGCCGTTTTTCTGGCCGTGCTGGCGCTATCGATGCTGGCAGGCTTCGTGCGGGGCTTCGTGCGTGAATCACTGGGGCTGGCTGCCTGGCTCGTCGCGCTGATGGTGGCGCGGGTGCTGGCCGAGCCGGTGGCCGAGCTGATGGCTGGCTTCATCGAGAGTTTCGATGCTCGCCTGGTGCTGGCCTTTGCGCTGGTCATCTTTGCGGTGATTCTGCTGTGCGGCATCGTGATACGCATCGTTCACGCCGCCGTGGAGTGGGTGGGCATGGGGCTGTTGAACCGCTTTGCGGGCGCTGCGTTCGGGCTGGCCCGTGGCGCGGTCATCCTGCTGGTGGTGACCGTGCTGATCACCTTGACACCGTTGGCAGACCTTCAGGCATGGCAGGAGGCCTCACTGCGCCCCACCTTCATCGAGTTGCGGGACTGGGCGGTGAGCCAACTGGACCAGTGGGAGCGTGAGCTGCCGACGCCACCGGCGTCGCTGCGCGATGTCTCGCTCCCCGAATTACGCGTACCCGCTCAGCAGTAGCCGAGCGGTGGAAGTTGCGTCGCTGCTTGGCAGCGGCATGAGTAAGTTGGATGATCATACGGGTTTGCACCAGCAAGCCGTGGTACTAAAGCGAGGTAACTGGAATGTGCGGTATAGTGGGCCTTCTGGCCAAGCAGGCGGTAAATCAGGGAATCTACGATGCCCTGACCGTACTTCAGCATCGCGGCCAGGACGCTGCCGGCATGATGACCTGGAGCGAGGGACGCTTCCTACTGCGCAAGAGTAACGGCCTGGTCCGTGACGTTTTCCATACTCGCCACATGGCGCGCCTGAAAGGCAACCTGGGCATTGGCCACGTGCGCTACCCCACGGCGGGCTCCTCCAGTGAGGCCGAGTCTCAGCCGTTCTACGTCAACTCCCCCTACGGCATTGCGCTGGCCCACAACGGCAACCTGACCAACTCCGAGCAGTTGAAGCAGGAGCTGTTCTCCACGGGCCTGCGCCATATCAATACCAGCTCCGACTCCGAAGTGCTGCTCAACGTCTTCGCCCACGAGCTGGGCAAGCAAGGCCTTCACCTGGAAGCCGAGGACATCTTCGATGCGGTGCGTCGCGTGCATCGCCGCTGCAAGGGTGGCTATGCGGCCGTGGCGATCATCAACGGGTTCGGTATGGTCGCTTTCCGTGACCCCCACGGCATTCGCCCGGTGGTGTTCGGCACGCGCCAGGACCCCAGCGGCCAGGAAGTGATGATCGCTTCCGAGTCGGTGGCGCTGGACGTGGGTGGTTTCGAGCTGGCGCGTGACCTGGCGCCGGGTGAGGCCATCTTCGTCGACATGCAGGGCCAGATTCACACCCAGGTATGCGCCGACCGCCCCGAGCTGTATCCGTGTATCTTCGAGCACGTCTATCTGGCGCGCCCCGACTCCATTCTGGATGGTGCTTATGTCTACGGCACGCGCATGCAGATGGGCCGTAAGCTGGGCGACCGTATCATGAGCGAGTGGCCCGACCACGATATCGATGTGGTGATCCCGATCCCGGACACTTCGCGTACCTCGGCACTGGAGATGGCCCAGCACCTTGGGGTCACCTACCGCGAAGGCTTCATGAAGAATCGCTACATTGGCCGTACCTTCATCATGCCAGGGCAGACCCAGCGCAAGAAATCGGTGCGCCAGAAGCTGAATGCCATCGATGTCGAGTTCAAGGGCAAGAACGTACTGCTGGTGGATGACTCCATCGTGCGCGGCACCACCTGCAAGCAGATCATCCAGATGGCCCGGGATGCCGGTGCCCGCAAGGTCTATTTCGCCTCGGCGGCGCCCCCGGTTCGCTACCCCAACGTCTACGGTATCGACATGCCTGCGGCCACTGAGTTGATTGCCCATGGCCGCACGGAAGAGGAAGTCGGCCAGCTGATCGGCGCCGACCGCATCTTCTATCAGGACCTCGAAGACCTGAAGAGCGCCTGTCGCGAGGTCAACCCCGAGATGGAATCCTTCGACTGCTCGGTGTTCGATGGTAACTATGTTACCGGCGATATCGACGAGGCCTACCTGGCGGTACTGGAGGCTAGCCGTAACGATGCGGCCAAGGACAATAGCGCGGGTGACCATGCGCTGGTTGACATGCACAATCAGGACGATGACCTGGACGACTGAGCGCGAATACGCTGGCAACTTTCCTCGGGGGAGTTGCCAGTGGATTGAGCGTTATGGAAGCTGGACGTTTTGGAAAAGAGGGCGCTGCCATGCACGATGATCATCACCAGGAGGAGTGGTCGCTCGAAACGCTCGCCATTCGCGCGGGGCACCACCGCACGTTTGAGCAGGAGCATGCCGAGCCGATTTTTCCCACCTCGAGCTTTGTTTACGAGAGTGCTGCCGAAGCTGCCCGTAAGTTCGGTGGTCAAGAGCCGGGTAACGTCTACTCGCGTTTCACCAATCCGACGGTACACACCTTCGAGCGCCGACTGGCGGCCCTGGAAGGCGGTGAGCGCTGCGTCGCCACCAGCTCTGGCATGGCCGCCATTCTTTCCACTGCCCTGGCACTGCTGTCGGCGGGGGATGAGATCGTCGCCTCGCGTTCGCTGTTTGGCTCTACGGTCAGCCTGTTCGACAAGTATCTGGGCAAGTTTGGCATTACCACGCGCTATGTGGAGCTCTCCAATCTGGCAGCCTGGGAGGCCGCGGTAACGCCCGCCACTCGGCTGATGTTCGCCGAAACGCCGTCCAATCCGCTCTCCGAAGTGGCCGATATTCCGGCTCTGGCTGCGTTGGCGAAGCGCAGCGGGGCCTTGCTGGCCATCGATAACTGTTTCCTCACGCCTGCCCTGCAACAGCCGCTGGCGCTGGGGGCCGATCTGGTAATTCACTCGGCCACCAAGTATCTGGATGGCCAAGGGCGCGCCGTGGGTGGCGCGGTGGTAGGGCGTCATGACCTGCTGGAAGAGGTGTATGGCGTCGTGCGGACCTGCGGCCCCTGCCTGAGTCCGTTCAACGCATGGATCTTCACCAAGGGGCTCGAGACCCTATCGCTACGCATGAAAGCCCACTGCGAGAACGCCTTGAGCCTGGCCCGCTGGCTCGACCAGCACCCCGCCGTCAATCGGGTGTATTACAGCGGTCTGGAAGCACATCCTCAGCACGCGTTGGCCAAGCGCCAGCAGCAGGGCTTTGGGGCCGTGCTGGGGTTCGAGGTGCT
>NZ_LFGT01000026.1:117025-140998 GCF_002078115.1 Halomonas sp. BC2
ATTGGCGATACACGCCAACGTTTCATAAAGTGACATGGTGTGGCCATGATGAAACGGTTTTTCCGAACGATGCGTTCTGCTTTTTTCAGCAGTGTTTTGCCACTCGAAAGGTTATGATTTTTTATAACAAACGAAGCATGCTGCGGGGCAGTATGCAGCCGTCAATGGGGAATCAAGGATGTGGCGTAATACACGCAGCGGCTGGGGGCTGGTCAGTATCGCGTTTCATTGGCTGAGCGCTCTGACCATTATTGGCTTGTTCGCGCTTGGCTGGTGGATGACCGGGTTGGGTTATTACGACCCCTGGTACAATCAGGCGCCCTGGATACACCGCTCGGTGGGCGTGTTGCTGCTCATCGCCACCTTCGGTCGATTGGCCTGGCGCATGATACAGCCCAGCCCGGCTGCAGAGGGTGGTCGGTTCGAGCGTCTGGCAGCTCACCTTGGCCACATAGCCCTTTACGTTTTGATGCTGATGGTACTGTTCAGCGGCTACCTGATTTCGACCGCCAATGGCCGTTCCATCAGTGTATTTGGTTGGTTCGATGCGCCCGCCATCGTGCATGGCTTGCCCAATCAGGCCAGCGTGGCGGGAGACATCCACTGGTACAGCGCGCTGGTGCTCATGGTATTGGCAGGTGGGCATGCACTGGTGGCACTGGTTCACCACTGGCGCTTGGGGCACGATACGCTGCGCCGCATGATCAACCCGCGCCATGGGCAGCCAAATCGTCATGGCCAGCCAAAGATTTGAACCCTGTTCTACTCACCGCGGACTCATGATGGATCCGCACTCTTGACCAAGGAAAGCGAGGAGATAGCAATGTTGAAGAAGACAGCGATTGCCACGGCACTGGCCGCAGCGGCTCTGGTTCCCCTGAGCCAGGCGCAGGCGGCTGACTATCAGATCGATATCGAAGGCCAGCACGCGTTCGTGCAGTTCAAGATCAACCATCTGGGCTTCTCTTACATTCTGGGCAGCTTCGAGACCTTCGATGGCCAGTTCCATTACGATGCCGACGACCTGGACGCGTCTTCCGTCTCCATGGAAGTGCAGGTCAACAGCCTGACCACCAACCATGCCGAGCGTGATCGTCATATTCTGAGCGCTGACTTCCTCAACGCCAGCGAATTCCCCACGGCGACCTTTACGTCCACTGGTTTCGAAGCCACGGGTGACAACGAAGGCGTGGTGACCGGCGAGCTGATGCTGCATGGCGAAACTCAGGAAATCGAAATGCCGGTAACCCTGATGGGCGAAGGCGAAGACCCCTGGGGTAACTACCGCGCCGGTTTCGAAGGCAGCACCATGCTGACGCTGAGTGACTTCGGCATCGACATGAGCGACTTCCCGGAAGCCATGCACGAGCTGGAGCTGTACGTTACCTTCGAAGGCATCCGCCAGTAAGCGATGCCCGATGAAAGCGCTGCCACCCTCACGGGTGGTGGCGTTTTTTGCGTTTTAGGGCACCCGTCAACCGAGCAATACACCAAGGAGGCCGCCGTTGGCAGCCGCTATGCAACAACGTGAGTTGGCCATCACCCTATGGCGCCAAACCTGGCCCATGGCCATTGGCGTTCTGGCGCTGCTGGGGTTTCAGCTGGTCGACAGCGCTTTCATCGCGCGACTGGGCACGGCCCCGCTGGCCGCGCAGTCGTTCACTTTTCCGCTGTCGTTTTTGATCATTGGTATTCAGGTGGGGATGGGCATTGCCATTGCGGCGCTCATCTCCCGTGCCCTGGGGGCCGGTGAGCAGGCCAGAGCCAGGCGCTTGAGTAGCCTGGTGCTGGTAGCCAGTGGTGCGGTCATCGGTGTGCTGGCCGTGGTGCTTTGGGCGTTGCAGGAGCCCTTGTTCAGCCTGCTGGGGGCCGACCAGCGTGCGCTAGGGCACATTCGAGCCTACTGGGCGCCGCAGCTGTTCGCCGCCTGGTTGGGCGCCTTGCTTTACTTCATCTACAGCGTGTTTCGCGCCCACGGCGATACTCGGTTGCCTGGCAAGATGATGGTGGTCAGCAGCCTGGTGAACCTGGTGCTGGACCCGCTGTTCATTTTTGGCCTAGGCCCCTGGGAGGGGTGGGGGTTGCCGGGGGCTGCCTGGGCCACGGCCATCGCCTTTGCCGTGGGCTTATGGTTTACCAGCCGTAAGCTGTATCGCCGTGGGTGGGCGACGATGGTCGCGCTGTGGCCAGAGGCCAAACGCTCCTGGCGCTCTTTCACCGGCATTGCCGCGCCAGCCATGGTCAGCCAGCTGATGCCGCCGCTGGCCGCAATGCTGGCGATTGCGGCGGTGGCGGGGCTGGGGGATGCCCAGGTCGCGGCCTGGGGGTTGGCCAGCCGGTTGGAAACCCTTTCGCTGATGGTGATTCTTGCCATGACCATGTCCCTGCCTCCCTGGTTGGGGCGCTGCTATGGGGCTGGAGAGTGGGAGCAGATCCACCGTTTGTTGCGCCTGGCGCTGACCGTGGCCGTGGCCTGGCAATTGGCGCTGGGCGTGTTGTTGGCGCTGGCGTCACCCTGGGTGGCCATGGCGCTGGCCGGTAATCCAGAAGTGCAGAGCGAGCTGGCGCTGCTGATACGTTTTCTACTGCCCAGCTATGCGGCGCTGGGTGTATGCATGCTGGTGGTCTCGGCGGGCAATGCGCTGGGCTGGCCGCTGCGGGCCATGCTGCTCTCCAGTGCGCGGCTGTTCGTGTGCTACCTGCCGTGCCTTTGGGTGGGTGGGCAGCTGTTTGGCTGGACGGGGCTGGCTGCGGGCGCCGCTTTGGGGAATGTGCTGGCAGGCCTGATGGCTTGGGGAGCGCTGCGGCGGATTCTCTCTCGCCCGCATCGGCGGGCGGGAGCGTCATGACCCGACAACGGGTTCAGTGCTGGCGACGTGATTCCTGAAATGAGAAATACAGGAACAGCAGCGCCATGGCGAGATAGCCCATGACGAAGTCGGGGGCCGCATTGAAGGCCAGCTGGGGGGCATGCATCAGGCCAACGAATGAAAAGCCCGCCGCGATGGCGGCAAAGGCCGCTGCCCTGCGGAACTGATGGTCGATCACCGACACGGTCATGGCGCCCAGTAGGATGGCCATGAACATGGCGCCTTGCCCCAGCACGACGATGGCGCTGGAGATGTCGCTGACCACCTCACCGGCTCCCCGGTTGAAGCGCGTCATCACGTAATTGGCGAAGTAGGGCAGCATCGCCAGGGCGATGGCCGGGTAGTAGCGGGTATCGTTGGCCTGGAACGCAGTGGCGATCATGGACATCCCCACGAACACCAGAATAGGCGCCACGACGGAGACCGGAATGATGGCCGCCAGTGCAGCAATCAGGCCGAACATGGTGGCCAGCGCATAGACGGCGCCGTTCAGCAGGCTGTAGCCGCGCCCGGCGCCCATCCACTTGGCACCCACCGTGGCAATGTAGACCGTGGTAGGAAACGCGCCCCCAAACAAGGCCCCGATCATGGTGCCTGCACCATCCACGGCCTGGCACTCCCGTACATCGTACTTGTCGCCTGCGGCTTCCATGGCCTCGACGTTGTTCATGGTTTCGATGGCGTTGTACAGGGTAATGGGCAGCACCACGGTCAGGACGGCCAGCATGCCGGTGAACAGTAGGCCCAGCCCTTCGAACCAGGCGAGATTGGGCAGCAAGGGGTAGAACCCAAGATGGGTGAAGGCATCGCTGAAGCGCTCGGTGCCTGCATCACCAATCAGGTAGGCCATGGTCGTCCCGATGACGATGGCAAACAGCGAGGTGGGGAGTTTGAAGGGCATGCTCACCCTGGCGACCAGGCCCACGATGATGATCCCCAGCACCAGCAGGCCAATCACCGGCATTTCCAGCGTCTTGAACAGCATTTCACCCGCAATAAAGGTCAGCGCAACGCCTGCCACGGCACCCAGCATGGCGGCTCTGGGCAGGTGATACTGTACCCAGCGGCCCACGACGCTGATCAGCGCTTCGATGGCACCGCTGATGAAGCAGGCGGCCACGGCGACTTTCCAGGCGAGTTCGGCATCGCCGGTCAGCTGTTTGGCGGGCAGCAGCACCCCGAACAGGAAGACGAACATCACCGGCGTGGAAATACCGTAGGAGAGCGCTGTGACATCGCTGCGGTTCTCCTTGCGCGCCAAGCGAGCGGCGCTCCAGGCATAGTAGAAGTTGCCCACCATGACGGCGACCGCCGCCCCTGGCAGCACCTGCCCATACACGATGGAAGCAGGGAAACCCATGCCCAGCATGGTAATGGCGATAATGATGAAGTTGGCGATGTTGTTCTGAAACAGCGCAAAGAAAGCGTCGGTATCTTCTTTTTTGTACCAGGGGTAGGGAGTGCTGGCAGCCGCCATGTTGTGCCTCTCGGTTATGGTGTGTTGTATACAAGGCTACGCTGAGTGTGCCGAATGTTTGACTAATCGGTCAAGCGTTGCGTTGTCACGGACGCCGCGCAGGCGCCCCAGGCTCTGGCGGCGAAGGCGCAATTGTACACATCATTGTTCAAGAGGTTGATCTTTCGAAAACAAAACGCCCGGGCCAAGGCCCGGGCGTGATATGTCAGTGCGCGAGATCAGTCGTTGACTGCCGCGATGGCCTTGGCCAGGTAGGGGAGGTTCTCGTGGGAGAAACCTGCCACGTTGGCACGGCCTGAGCGCACCATGTAAATGCCGAACTCGTCACGCAGGCGGTCTACCTGTTCCGGGGTCAGGCCCGTGTAGGAGAACATGCCGCGCTGCTCGGCCACGCAGGCGAATTTTTCCGCCAGGCCGTAAGGTTTGAGTGCCTCGACGAAATCGCGACGCAGGGTATTGATGCGGTCGCGCATTTCCGTCAGCTCTTCACGCCACAGGGCGGACAGCTCGGCATCGTGGAGGATTTCGCTGACGATGGCGCCGCCGTGGGCGGGCGGATTGGAGTAGTTTTCCCGGGCAACGATGGCCGCCTGGGAGCGTACGTTTTCCATCTGCTCGGCGTCCTTGGCCACCAGGATCAGGCAGCCAGTGCGCTCGCAGTAGATGCCGAAGTTCTTGGAGCAGGAGCTGGTGATGATCAC
This sequence comes from Halomonas sp. BC2, assembly GCF_002078115.1. NCBI lineage: Bacteria > Pseudomonadati > Pseudomonadota > Gammaproteobacteria > Oceanospirillales > Halomonadaceae > Halomonas > Halomonas sp. BC2. The sequence continues at coordinate 122,074 of NZ_LFGT01000026.1, forward strand.
TTCATCCAGGTTTTCAGCCAGCAGGCGAACGCCGTAGGCGTCTTCGTCCAGCCCTTCGCCGAAGCCCTGGTAGGCGAAGTCAATCAGCGGCAGCAGCTTGCGCTCTTGCAGAACGGCCATGACTTCCTGCCACTGCGCTTGAGAAAGATCGAAGCCGGTGGGGTTGTGGCAGCAGGCATGCAGCACGACCACGTCGCCTTCAGGGATCTGCTTGAGGGCTGCCAGCATGCCCGCGAAATCCAGACGGTTCTCGGCATCAACGTAGGGGTATTTGTGCAGTGCAATGCCGGCCGCAGTGAAGATGCCGTGGTGGTTGGGCCAGGTGGGGTCGCTGACCCAGATGCCTTTGCCGGGCAACTGGCTGGCAATGAAATCGGCCGCCAGACGCAGGGCGCCCGTGCCGCCCGGTGATTGCGTGGCGCTGGCACGCTTGGCTTTCAGTACCGGTGAGTCGGCACCCAGTACCATGGGCAGCACGGCATCGCCATAAGCGGGGGCACCGTGGGAGCCAATGTAGGTTTTGGTGGTTTCATTCTTGAGCAGGCGAGCTTCTGCTTCCTTGACCGCGCGCATGATCGGGGTATTGCCCGCTGCATCACGATATACACCGACACCTAGGTCCACTTTCTGCGGATTGGTGTCTTTCTTGAAAGCTTCGATCAACCCGAGAATGGCGTCTCCAGGGACTCGCTCAATTTGCTCAAACATTTATTCGACTACCTCGTCGGTTCTGGCGGCAAGAATGAAATCATTGAGATGCAGGCCGCGCAGGGTATGTGTCCACCAGGTCACGGTGGTGCGCCCCCACTCGGTCACGATGACCGGGTGATGCCCAGCCTGCTCGGCAACCTCACCGACCCGTTGGGTAAATGCCAACGCATCGGCGAAATCACGAAACGCAAAGCGTCTCATCAACTTCATGATGCCATCGTGTTCGATAATCTGCCACTCTGGAAGTGCGGCCAGATGGGGTTGGCATGCCTCATGAGCGAGCGGCATGGCATCTGACGACACGGACTGGAAGGCAGTGCGAGCGAGGCTTTGCATGGTGGGTCTCCGGGCGCGATCAGTATAGCGTCAGGGTAGAAGACGCACGCAGTCCCGGCCAAGCTCCTTGGCACGATAGAGCGCCTGGTCGGCGCGCTCCATCAGGCTGGTCAGGGGTTCGCCACAGCGGTACTCCGCCACCCCGATGCTCAGCGTGACGCTGCTCTGGCCAATGCCGAAATCGTGCTCGGCGATGGTTTTGCGCAGGCGGTCGGCAAGCGCATGGCATTGCTGCAGCGAGGTAAGCGGCAACAGTACCATGAACTCTTCACCTCCCAGGCGGGCCACGATGTCTTCACAGCGCAGCAGCGACGTGGTCAATGTGGCCAGCTGCTTGAGTACCTTGTCGCCCTGCAGGTGCCCCCAGGCGTCATTGAGCTGCTTGAAGTGATCGATATCGATCATCATCACCGACAGCGGTGAGCCATGGCGCGTGCTCAGGGAGCTTAAATGGGTCAGTTGCAGCATCAGCTTGCGCCGGTTGGCGAGGCCGGTCAGCGGGTCGGTGTCGCACAGTCGGCGCAAGCGCTGCTCTTCCAGCACCTGCTCGGTGATGTCCATCATGATGCCACTCCAGCGCACCCCGTTGGTCAAGGGCTCCGGGGTGGCACTGACCGCAATCCAGCGCGGGTTGTCCTCGGGAAAGGGCAGCTGAAAGCGGGTGGTCAGCGGCAGCATCCAGCGTGCCGAGCGCTCGATGGCTGACATGATTCTGGGGTAGTCGCTGCCGGTGAGTTGCTCCAGCAAGGGCTGGGCATCTTCAGCAAGCTGATGCTTGTCGATATACGCAAGCGCCATGCCGCCGCCTTCCATATAGGGAAAGCACATGTGCCCGCTATGGGCGCGATAAAATCGAAAAATGACCCCGGGAATACTGCTGATCAACTCTTCCGAGCCAACGGTGCCGGGATTTGCAGTAACGGGTGCCTCATTCACGGGCATGCGTGAATCTCCAGACGATAGGCCTATTATAAGTTAGCCGTAAAGATTAGCCCTAAAAAGGTAAATGGGATGTAAGCCATTGCTGACAAATTGTCTTTTATTGATAATTTTTTGGAATTAAAAAAATATTTTTAATTCTATGTTTTGTGATTTTGCGTTGTCTGGCCTGTGCAGCATGAGCAATTCGGTTTAAAATTACTTTTTTGTATATAAATCATTATTTTTATTACTTTGGTGGCGGTTTTGGGCACGCAGCCAATACATGAAGGGGGGATGACGACCATGGTAGCCACGAGCTCCCAGCCAGGTGCTGGTCGTGTCAGTCTGGTAGGCGCAGGGCCGGGCGACCCGGACTTACTGACATTGAAAGCTTACCGGCGGCTCAAGAGCGCCGAGGTGGTGCTTTATGACCGCTTGGTGAGTGATGAAATCATCGCGCTGCTACCCTCGGAAGCGGCGCGCTACTATGTGGGCAAGGCGCGTTCATCCCACAGTGTACCCCAGGAGGGGATCAATCAAGCGCTGGTGGAGTGGGCCCGACAGGGCAAACAGGTGGTTCGACTGAAGGGGGGCGACCCTTTCATCTTTGGTCGCGGTGGCGAGGAGCTCGAAACTCTGGTGGCAGCGGGTATTGAGGTAGAGGTCGTACCCGGTATCACGGCGGCATCTGGCTGCGCTGCCTATGCCGGAATACCGCTGACCCATCGTGATCATGCGCAATCCGTGCGTTTCGTGACCGGGCATTTGCAGCAGGGCGAGTTTAACCTCGATTGGCCTACCCTGGCACAGCCTGGCCAGACCCTGGTGTTCTATATGGGGTTGAGTAATTTGACGTCGATTTGCGAGGGGTTGATGGCCCATGGTCTAGCGCCAGAAACGCCGCTGGCGCTGATCGAGCAAGGTACCACGCGTCAACAGCAGACCCACACGGGTACGCTGGGTCATCTGCCCACGGCTTTTCTGCAAGGCGCTATCCAGCCGCCCACGCTGTTGATCGTGGGAAGCGTGGTGACACTGCATGCGCAGCTGTCGTGGTTCGAGGCGGAGCAGGGGAGCGCTCAGGGGTTTGGCGAAGATAGCCATTTTTGTAAAGTGCAGCGGCCATAACGCGATTGCCATGCGTGTAGATAACAAGAGAAAGCGTGCTATCCCGTTGGACGGCTGGCGATATGTGGGTGGCTGTGTATGCTGATAGGGACTACTTTTAGAAACGATCGTTGATGCTATCGAACGTTTTGTCACTCACGTTGCTATTACCAGCAGCCAGGCGATAGAGAGAGATGCAGCATGTCAGAAACAAACCACCCAAAGCCGCAAACACCCACTGGCAAGCCCGATATGAAGACGTTGTTTCAGGATAACCGCGTCAAGGGGATTGCCGGTATCGCGGCCATTGCGGTGATATGGGCCATCATGGCGCAGTCCAATGCAGGCACCCATCGTGATCGCGTCGAGCGGCTGGAAGGTCAGCTGAATAGTGTCGAGCAGGAAAATGCCCAGCTGAGCCAGCGTCTGGCTGAGGTCGAAGAAGCCGAAGCCGACCTGACGGCCATGCGCGAAGAAATAGCCCTGTTGGCGCAGCAGCAGGAGGAAGCCGCCGAGACGCTGGCTTCCGCCCAGGGCGAGGTAAGTACCGTGCAGTCGCGTCTGGAAGAGCTGGAGTCCCAGGTCAACGAGGCCAACGAGCGCCTGGCCGAGCTGGAAGAGCAGATTGCCAGCCAGCAGAGCGAGCTGGAGTCGCTGCAGGAGGAGCGTGATAGCGTGATCAGCGAGCGCGATGCGATGCAGTCCGAGATCGAGTCCATGACCCAGCTGCGCGAAGAGGAAGAAGAGAGCCTGAGCCAGGTGCGCAGTGAAATGGATGATCTGATGGTGGCGCTGGACATCGGACGCGAAGAAGTCGCCAACGTCGAGCGCGATATCGAGACTCGCGAAGAGCAGTTGGAGCGGCTGGAAACCCAGCTACGTGAATGGCGTGAAGAGCTGGCCGCGCTAGGCGACCGCCTGCACGTGGATGACGCCGCCAACGATGAGGTGCCTGACCTGTCAGGTGATCAAGAGAGCGAGGGCGACGACGCTGACGCTGACGATACGCAAGCGCAGTAAACGGAGTTCCGATGGCTGAGGCCATCGTGTTCTTCCAAGAGCGGGCACGGGGCTTCCCATGCCCGCTTTTGTTTTTGTCGGTTTAGAAATGGGCGGTGGAGGAGTATCATTCCCGCCAGACCATGCAGGTATTCAACAACGGGAGAGCCATTGATGGATGGTGTGAAACATATCGTGGCCGTGGCCTCGGGCAAGGGCGGTGTCGGCAAGTCGACCGTGACCGTGAATCTGGCGCTGGCATTGTCGGCTCAGGGCTACCGTGTGGGCGTGCTGGACGCCGATATCTATGGACCCAGCCAGGCCCAGATGCTGGGCGTCAAGGAAGGGGTACGTCCTCAGGCCGGGGAGAACAACACGTTTCTGCCACTGGAAGCGCATGGCATCCAGGCCATGTCGATGGCGTTCATGGTCAATACCCGGGATGCCATGGTATGGCGTGGCCCTATGGTCGTGGGGGCGTTCCAGCAGATGCTCAACCAGACCCAGTGGGACAACCTGGAGTTCCTGCTGATCGACATGCCGCCCGGTACCGGCGACATCCAGTTGACGCTGGCGCAGAAAGTGGCCGTGTCGGGTGCGGTGATCGTGACGACACCTCAAGACATCGCGCTGCTGGATGCTCGCAAGGGCATCGAAATGTTCCGCAAGGTCAATGTGCCTGTGCTGGGGGTAGTCGAGAACATGAGCCTTTACCACTGTGAGCAGTGCGGCCATGAAGCGGCGATCTTTGGCACCGGTGGCGGTGACCGCATTGCCGAAGAGTATGACACGGCGGTGCTGGGTCGGCTGCCGCTGACGCTGTCGATCCGTGAATTGGCCGACTCCGGGCGCCCCAGCGTGGTTGCCGAGCCGGAGAGTTCCGTGAGCCAAACGTTTGCCGAGATTGCCCGTCAGGTGGCGCAGTCCGTCAATGCCCATCAATCCGGTGGCCCGACGATTTCCTTTAGCGAGTGATGAAGTAACCGATGAGCATTAAATCAGACAAGTGGATCCGTCGTATGGCGCAGAGCGATGCCATGATCGAGCCCTTCGAAGCCGAGCAGGTGCGCTACGTCAACGATCAGCGGGTGATCTCCTACGGCACGTCCAGCTACGGATACGATGTGCGCTGTGCCGATGAGTTCAAGGTGTTTACCAATATCCACTCGGCGATTGTCGATCCCAAGTCGTTCGATGACAAAAGCTTTGTCGATGTAAAAGGGGACGTGTGCATCATTCCCCCCAACTCGTTCGCGCTGGCGCGCACGGTGGAGTACTTCCGTATTCCGCGTAACGTGCTGACCATTTGTCTGGGCAAATCGACCTACGCGCGCTGCGGCATCATCGTCAACGTGACGCCACTGGAGCCGGAGTGGGAAGGCCACGTGACGCTGGAGTTTTCCAACACGACCAACCTGCCTGCCAAGATCTATGCCCATGAAGGCGTTGCCCAGATGCTGTTCCTCGAATCCGACGAGGTCTGCGAAACCTCGTACAAGGATCGTGGCGGCAAGTACATGGGGCAGCGTGGGGTGACCTTGCCCAGAACGTGATGGGGAAGGACTTAGCGATCAGCCATTGTCAGATGGCAGGATAAAAAAACGCCCTGATGCAGTGATGCATCAGGGCGTTTTGGGTTGGATGCCACGATGGGTCAGGCGTCGTTGGCTTCTTCGTCCAGTTCTTCGGCGGCATCCGCATGGGAAAGACGCATGCCATGGGGCGGTAACAGGTGGCCGTCCATGCGTGCGCCTTCGGCGGTGTACTGCAAGCGTCCTTCAAGGAACCAGTGAACGGCAATCGGGAAGATCAGGTGTTCACGGGCGTGGACCTTCTCCTTGAGGGTCTCGACGCTGTCGTCGGCGGTGACGGCGAGCTCGGCTTGCAAGACCACCGGCCCTCCGTCCAGCTCTTCGGTGACGAAATGCACGCTGCAACCATGCTGGGCAACGCCATCGGCCAGGGCTCTGGCGTGGGTGTTGAGGCCCTGGTAGGCAGGCAGCAGCGACGGGTGAATGTTGAGCATTTTGCCCAGGAAGCGCTGTACGAAGCGTGGCGTCAGAATCCGCATGAAGCCCGCCAGTACGATGAGATCCGGCTCATGGCGTTCGATCACCTTGATCAGTGCGCCGTCGTAGGCGTCGCGGCTATCGTATTCACGGTGGGGCAGAGCCACCGCTTCGATACCCGCTTCGTGGGCGCGCTTCAGACCGTAAGCGTCCGGCTCGTTGGAGATGACCGCGACGATCTCGCCGCCCAGACGGTCGTGCTGCTGGGCGTCGATCAAGGCCTGCAGGTTGCTGCCGCTGCCGGAGATCAACACCACCACGCGGCGTGCGCCCACCGGTTCCGGGGTCAGGTCGTTGATGGTATCCGTGCTGTACTCGGTACTGCTCATGCCTGCGGGCCTGCCTTGAGGTTGTTCAGCACCACGGCCTCGTCCTCGCGTGCCACGATGTGGCCAATCTGGTACACGGTTTCACCTTGCGCCTGCAGGTGTGCCTTGGCGGCCTCCGCCTGGCTCGCAGGCACTACCACCACCATGCCGATGCCGCAGTTCAGCACGCGGTGCATTTCGGTTTCGTTGACGTTGCCCTTGGCTTGCAGCCAGTTGAATACTTCCGGGCGCTGCCAGGTGGCCAGGTCGATGTGTGCCGCCAGGTGGGCGGGCAGCACGCGGGGAATGTTTTCCAACAGGCCGCCACCGGTAATGTGCGACAGCGCATGCACCGCCAGCTCCGTTTCACGCATCATCGAGAGCAGTGACTTGACGTAAATGCGCGTGGGAGCCATCAGCGCTTCGCTCAGCGGCTTGCCGTCCACCTGCTCTTCCAGCGACGCCTGGCTGACTTCGAGGATCTTGCGAATCAGGGAGTAGCCATTGGAGTGGGGGCCGGAGGAGGCGAGGCCCAGCAGTACGTCACCTTCGGCGACCTTGCTGCCGTCCAGAATCTCTTCTTTCTCTACCACGCCAACGCAGAAGCCAGCCAGGTCGTAGTCGTTGCCTTCGTACATGCCGGGCATCTCGGCGGTTTCGCCACCCACCAGCGCACAGCCAGCCAGTTCACAGCCTGCACCAATGCCGGTGACGACGTCGGCGGCGATATCCACGTCCAGCTTGCCCGTGGCATAGTAGTCGAGAAACAGCAGCGGCTCGGCACCGGCCACGATCAAGTCATTGACGCACATGGCTACCAGGTCGATCCCAATAGTGTCATGCTTGCCCAGGTCCATGGCCAGACGCAGCTTGGTGCCTACGCCGTCGGTACCAGAGACCAGTACGGGTTGACGGTAACCCGCAGGCAGCTCGCACAACGCGCCGAAACCACCGAGGCCACCCATGACCTCCGGGCGTGACGTGCGCTTGGCCACATGCTTGATGCGGTCCACCAGGGCATTGCCTGCATCAATATCGACGCCTGCGTCCTTGTAGCTGAGAGAGGGAGTCGACTGGGAAGAGGAGGTCTCGGTCATGACGGGTCCTGTGAAGCCTATGCAAAGCGATTGTGCTGGCAAATTGCCAGTGCCGGAGCGATAACGGCCTGCGATTGTATCACTGCGCGACGTAAGTCGCACCGATGGACACGTTATCAGGTGCGTGCAGGCCAGGTTTTGTTACTATTCATTGCTTGACGCTGACCGTGTATCCAGGGAGGAGAGAATAAAATGCGACATTCATGGTGGGGCATCCTGTTTTTGGTGGCCCTGGTTGGCGTTGTGTATTTACTGGATGCGGTGCTCATGCCCTTCATTGCCGGACTGATTCTGGCGTACCTGGCAGACCCGCTGACCAACTATTTTCAGCGGCTGGGGCTGAAGCGGGTGTGGGCGGTCAGCAGCGTATTTCTCATTCTGTTGCTGGTGCTGGCCATCAGTTTGCTGATCCTGATTCCGCTGGTCATCCAGCAGATCAAGCAGCTTGGCGAGATGGTGCCTGGCGTGTTCGACTGGGTGGAAAACTACCTGGCCCCGCAGGTGCAGGCGTGGACGGGGTATGATCTGCGTTCCGAGCTGGACAATGTTCAGGAGACCCTGGCTGAAAATTGGCGCGATGCCGGTAGCTACCTGGCCCAGGCGCTTGGCCAGATTGGCCGTTCGGGCATGGCCTTCGCCACGTGGGTGACCTACGTGGCATTGATTCCGGTGGTGACGTTCTACTTGCTCCTTGACTGGAACCGTTTGCTGAACAATCTGATCGACTTGATTCCGCGCCACTGGGTCGATGACGCCACGCGGCTGGCCAAACGCTGCGATGAGGTGTTGGCGGCGTTCCTGCGAGGCCAGCTACTGGTCATGCTGTGTCTGGGCGTCATCTATGCGGTGGGGCTGACCCTGATGGGGCTGAATTTTGGCCTGTTGATCGGCGTCATTTCCGGGCTGGTCAGCATCGTCCCCTTCCTGGGGTTCATCGTTGGGCTCAGCAGCGCCCTGGTGGTGGCGCTGTTCCAGTTCGATAGCTGGTGGGCGCTGCTGGGGGTGCTGGGGGTATTCAGCCTGGGGCAGGTCATCGAAAGCGTCGTGCTGCAGCCAAAGCTGCTGGGTGACAAGATTGGCTTGCACCCGGTGGCGGTCATTTTTGCGGTCTTGGCGGGGGGCAACCTGTTTGGCTTGACCGGGGTTCTGTTGGCCTTGCCTGCGGCTTCGGTCATCATGGTGCTGCTCAAGGAGGTCAAGGAGCGCTACCAGAACAGTGCCTTGTATGATGAGACGCTGGAACCGACGTTACCGCCGCACGAACTGGGTCTCCAGGACAAAAGGGAGTCTTCATGAGCCGATTGCCGGCACAGTTACCGCTCGGGGTGGGGTTGCGTGATGACGCAACGCTGAACAACTACTACCCCTCGAGCGGTAATGCAGCTCTGGTGCAGCATCTGACGCAACAGCTGTCGCCAGACGCCGAGCCGTTCATCTATCTTTGGGGCGCGCCGGGCAGCGGCCGTAGTCATCTGTTGCAGGCGGCCTGCCACGCGGCGTCGGATCAGGACAAGCGTGCCCTTTACCTGCCGTTGGCCGACCTGGGCCATTTCCCGCCGCTGATGCTGGAGGATATCGAGCGTCTTGACCTGGTGGCCATCGACGACCTCGAATACGTCATCGGGCGCAAGCGTTGGGAAGAGGCGTTGTTCCATGCGTTCAATCGTTTGCGAGACGCTGGCAAAGCGCTCTTGATCGCCGCCAATGCGCCGCCCAGGCGGCTGGATGTCGTGCTACCGGACCTGGCCTCACGGTTGACCTGGGGGGTGACGTTTCATCTTCACCCGCTGGATGACCAGGAGCGCCTGGCCGCCTTGAAGCTGCGGGCTCGGGTCAGGGGGATGGAGTTACCCGACGATGTGGGGCGGTATATCCTGCATCGCGGCCCCCGAGAGCTTGGCGAGCTGTGTCGGGCGTTGGAGACCCTGGATCAGGCGTCGCTGTCGGCCAAGCGCAAGCTGACCATCCCTTTCGTGAAAGGCGCACTCAACTGGTAGACATCATTGGCAGGTGCCATGAAAAAGCCCCGAGCACAGCGTGCTCGGGGCTTTTTACGTTGGGCAGGCCTCACTCACGTGCCACCAGCCTGGCGTTTGATCAGGCGCTCTTGCTCATTTTGCTGGCGGCTGCCTGAGCCTGCTTGACGTTGTCTTCGGTCAGCTTCTGGCTTTTCTGCAGGAAATCCTGCTGCAGCGATACTACCTTGTCAGCGTCGCCCTTGACGCGCTCGGCCAAGTCCTTGGCCACTTTTTGCTGGCTTTCCATGTAGCTGCGCAGGCCATCGGCATCCTTGACGCTCAACAGCTGACGCACTTGGGCGATGCCGGTGTCCACGTACGCTTTGTTCGCGTCCAGCTGGGCATTCAGCAGTTTTTCAGAGTAGTCGATGCTCAGGGTCATGTAAGCACGGGCAGGTGCCATGAACAGGTTGTCGAACTGCTGAGTCATTTCGTTGGTGTTGAAGGTACGCATGGTGATATCTCCTGGCCTTGTCTTGGGCAAAGTCTTGGGCAAACGGATTGCTGATCGAGTAGGGCAATCCAACATTCAAGGCTCAGCAACCGCGTTCCTGAAGCCACTTTCGCAACTGCCGACCTTATCTTGCTTTGCAGCATAACAGCTGTTTTTGTGCAGTGCAACATGGCGCAATGGCCTCTCGCCCTCCATGCTGTGGGGACGCTGTTTACCGATCCATGGAACATCGCTACACTTAAGGTTATGGATAATCATTATCATTTGTTTGTCGATGATGGCGACGCCAGCCATTAACAAGCGAACCGAACTCGATGAACGAACTGGGCTCGATGAGCCCATTGGAAAAGGAGAGCACCATGAGCACGCGGATTGAACGAGACAGCATGGGTGAGCTGGAAGTGCCCGCAGAAGCCCTTTACGGTGCCCAGACACAGCGGGCGGTGAACAACTTCCCGGTGTCGGGCACCCCGTTGCCTGCGGCGTTCATTCATGCCGTGGCGCGCATCAAACTGGCCGCCGCGCGCAGCAATCAGGCGCTGGGGCTGCTGGATGAACAGCGCGCCGCAGCCATCGAAAAGGCGGCCATGGCGGTGATCGACGGGCAGTACGATGAGCACTTCCCGGTGGATGTTTTCCAGACGGGGTCGGGCACATCGACCAACATGAACGTCAATGAGGTGCTGGCGACCCTGGCCAGTCGTGAAGGGGTCGAGATCACGCCCAATGATCACGTCAACATGGGGCAGTCCAGTAACGATGTCATCCCGACCGCCATTCACCTGTCTGCGGCGATAGCGGTACATACCCAGCTCCGGCCTGCTCTGGTGCAGCTGAAAGAGGCCATCGACCGTCGCGCCGAAGCGCTTTCCCACGTGGTGAAGACCGGGCGCACGCATTTGATGGACGCCATGCCGCTGCGCATGGACCAGGAGCTGGGCGGCTGGTCCAGCCAGGTAGGGCAGGCCATCGAACGTTTTGACAGCGCCCAGCAGCGGCTGTGCCGATTAGCCCAGGGCGGTACGGCGGTGGGCACGGGCATCAATGCGCCTGAGGGGTTTGCCGAGCGGGTGGCCGAGGACCTGAGCCAACAGACAGGGCTTTCGCTGGTGCCCAACGACAGCTTCTTCGCCAGCCTGGGCTCTCAGGATGCTGCCGTGGAGCTGTCCGGGCAGCTGCGCGGCTTTGCCTGTGTGGTGATGAAAATTGCCAATGACCTGCGCTGGATGAACTCTGGGCCACTGGCAGGGCTGGGTGAGATCGAGCTGGAGGCGCTGCAGCCGGGGAGCTCCATCATGCCCGGCAAGGTCAATCCGGTGATTCCCGAGTCCGCGGCCCAGGCGGCGGCTCAGGTGATCGGTCTGGATACGGCGGTGACCGTGGCCGGGCAGAGCGGTAACTTCCAGCTGAACGTGATGCTACCGCTGGTGGCGGCCAATCTGCTGACCTCCATTACGCTGATGAGCAATACCGCCACGCTGCTGGCCGAGCGGGCCATCGCCACCTTCAAGGTGCGCGAGGACAATTTGCAGGGGCCGCTGGCGCGCAACCCGATTCTGGTCACGGCGCTGAACAGCGTCATTGGTTACAACGCTGCTGCGGCCATTGCCAAGAAAGCGTATCAGGCGGGTCGGCCCATCATTGACGTGGCCGAGGAAGAAACCGACCTGGATCGCGCGACCCTGGAGCGCTTGCTGGACCCGGCGGTGCTCACTCGCGGGGGGATCCCTCAGTAAACACCATCGCTCTGGCCTGGTTCAGGCCAGCTTGGGGTCAGGTCTGCTGCTCTTCGCTCTTGCCTTGCGCAATGGTAGCGCTGGCTTCCTGGCGCTCTTCTTGACTGGCGGAAGGAGTGTCGTGCTCCTCCTGGCGCGCAGGCTGATAGCTGAGCGTCGCCAGGATGGGGAAGTGGTCCGACCCGAAGGCTTCCAGGCGCTCCATGTGGGTGAGCGTAAACTCCTCACTGACGAACACATGATCCAGCGGCCAGCGCAGTAGAGGGTAGTGGGCGTGAAAGGTGCTGAAGAGCCCGCGGCCGCGCCGGGGGTCGAGCATGCCACTGACCCTGCAGAACAGCCGCGTGGTGCGCGACCAGGCCACATCGTTGAGATCGCCCGCCACGATGGTGGGGAACGGCTCTTCGTGAACTTCCTTGCCTACCCATAGCAGCTCTGCGTCCCGCCACAGCGACTTTTCGCTCTCGCTGGGAGCGGGAGGCCTTGGGTGCAGGGCGTAAAAGCGAACCTGTTCGCCGTTGGCCAGAGTCATGCGCGTGTGGATGGACGGGATATCGTCCTGAATGAGCCACTTCACCTGTGGATTGCTCAGCGGCAGGCGTGAATAGAGATGCATGCCATAGAGGTTGTCCAGCGGCACCTTGACGCTGTGGGGCCACCGTTCATGCAGAGCGCTATCGAGCTGCTTTTGCCACCACTGGTCGGATTCGAGGGTGAGGACCACGTCTGGCTGATGGCGCTCGATCATGGCCAGCAGTTTCGCTGACTGGCGGTTGGGCGTGAGCACGTTGGCGATCAGCAGGGTCAGCGTCGGCGCCTGGCTGTCGGCGTGGGTGGCCTTGACCTGGACTGGCCAGCAGCGGGTCCAGGGGATGATGTAGCGCAGTTGAAGCAGCAGGCTCACCAGGGAAGCCGCAAGAGCAATGTTCTGCCAATTGCCAGCAGGCAGTATCAGGCCGCTCAGCAGCGCGCAGAGCGCCGCGGCGGTCGCCAGCTGCAAACGTGGAAACTCGACGCTGCGAATCCACCACCAGCGTAGGCGGACTCTGGCCAGCAGCGTGGCGAACAGGAGTGTCAGAGCGGTACAACCCAGTAGTGGCCCGAGCAAGCGATACCTCCTGGCATCATGATATGACGATTTAACGTAGATGCAGCTTAGTGGTTACGTTTATCAAGTGTCGATATAATTCTTCCAGCTCAGGCGGTTGCCAGAGCCTTGCAGAGAAGAAGACGTAAAAATGACTTGCAATTCAGCTATAAAGCCGTAGAATACGCATCCGTTGCACAGCAGGACCATAGCTCAGTTGGTTAGAGCGCCACGTTGACATCGTGGAGGTCGGCGGTTCAAATCCGCCTGGTCCTACCAATCATGTGCAGCCACGTTTCAGGACCATAGCTCAGTTGGTTAGAGCGCCACGTTGACATCGTGGAGGTCGGCGGTTCAAATCCGCCTGGTCCTACCAGATTCTTCAAAAAGCCCCGAGCACTGCTCGGGGCTTTTTGCGTTATAGGCGAGGCAGATCGGTCTGGCGAATGAAGGTATCGACCAGCGCCTCGATGCCGGCCTGGTCCTGGGCGCTGAAGCGGGCCAGCTGGGGGCTGTCGATATCCAGAACGCCCCATAGCCAGCCATCCTGAACGATGGGGACGACCAGTTCGGACTGGGAGGCCGCATCGCAGGCAATATGGTCGGCTACGGCGTGTACGTCGTCGACTCGCTGGGTGGTGCAACTGCGCGCCGCTGCGCCGCATACTCCCTTGCTGAACGGAATCGGGTTGCAGGCGGGCTTGCCCTGGAAGGGGCCCAGGGTCAATATTTCCGGCTGGCGTTGCAGGTAAAAGCCTACCCAGTTGAGCTGTTCCAGCGATTGCTGGATGAACGCGCTGGTCTGGGCGCTGTTGGTCAGCCAGTCGCGTGTGTCCAGCAGGGCAGCGAGCTGACGATTGAGCAGGTCATAATCGATGGGGGTCATGTTGTTTCCCGGTTCGGATCAATGTCTCGGATAAAAACGCATCAGGCCAGCCTCGCGGCTGGCCTGATGGTAAAGCGTGTACTGCCAGTAGCGTTATTCTTCGATCCAGCCAGGTACGGCGGCACCCTTGAACAGCTCGGTGGCTTTCTCGATGACTTCGTCGCGCTGGTAGGCGTCTACCAGCTGGCGAATATCTTCGCGCTCTTCGTCACCGCCACGTACGGCAATCAGGTTGACGTAGGGGGACTCGGGACCTTCCTTGATCAGTGCGTCATCCAGGCTGAGGCCTGCTGGCTGAGCAAAGGTGTTGTTGATGAAGGCCATGTCCACGTCGGGCAGTACGCGAGGCAACTGCGCGGCTTCGATTTCACGGAAGCGGAAGCCGCGCGGGTTTTCAGCGATGTCGATGGGGGTGGCTTCCAGGAAGGTCGGATCGTTCAGCGTGATCAGGCCTTCGTTGTGCATCAGGATCAGAGCGCGACCTTCATTGGAAGGGTCGTTCGGCAGGGCGATCTGAGCGCCATCCGGCAGCTCATCGATGCTGCTGTATTTTTCCGAGTAAGCACCGATGGGGTACACAAAGGTGTAGCCAGCGATGGCGAAGTCGTAGCCACGGTCATTGATCATGGCTTGCATGTAGGGCTCGTGCTGGTAAGCGTTGGCATCCAGGCTGCCATCGGCCAGTGCCGCGTTGGGCGTCACGTAGTCGGTAAACTCGATGATTTCGACGTTCAGGTCGAACTCTTCCTTGGCAATGCGCGCCGCGACTTCCATGACTTCGGTTTCCGGGCCTGCGACCGTGCCTATCTTGATGGTGCGCGTGTCGGCGTTGGCGACGTTGATGGCCAGTGCCAGGGCGGTCAGGCTGCCAATAACGAGTTTTTGCATGGCGTTGCTCCAGTGTTGTGATGAGTCGTGTTGCAATGATGCGGTAATAAGAAACGCAAGTCTAATTCGTTTTCGCTATATGTGGCTATGCTGATCAAAGCTAAAAGCTATGTCATTTCGCTGAGCCGTCGGTGGCCTACTTGCGATCGCTTTTGCGAACCAGATAGTCGCCCAGGCTTTGGAAACCTTGCACCATGACCACCAGAATCACCACGGTGATCAGCATGATGGTCGGGTTGAAGCGGTTGTAGCCATAGCGAATGCCCAGATCGCCAAGGCCGCCGCCGCCAACGGCGCCTGCCATGGCCGAGTAGCTCACCAGAGTCACCACGGTGATGGTGAGACCGGTAATGATGCCGCCGCGTGCTTCAGGGATCAGTACCTTGGTGATGATTTGCCAGGGCGTGGCGCCCATCGACTGGGCGGACTCGATCAGGCCGGGCGAAATTTCGTTGAGTGCGCCTTCGATCAAGCGGGCGACGAAGGGGATGGCCGCGATGGTCAAAGGGACCGATGCCGCGTTGATGCCGATGGAGGTACCGACCAGCATTCGCGTGAAAGGAATGATGGCGACCATCAGAATGATGAACGGAATCGAACGGCCTACGTTGGTGATGATGCCCAGTGCCTGGTTAAGTACCGGCATGGCCAGAATCTGCCGAGGCCGCGTGACGTACAGCAGCACCCCCAGCGGCAGGCCCAGCAGTGTGGCGATGACGCCGGACACGGCCACCATGTAAAGGGTGTCCAGCGTCGCCTGTAACACGAGATCAAACATTGCGCTGGACATGACCCAGTACCTCCACCTGTAGTTGATGCGATTCCAGATAAGACATGGCTTGCTCGGTCTGTGCCGGAGTGCCTAGCAGCTCGGCGATCATCAAGCCCAGCGTGCGGTCCTGAATCGACTCGACCTTGGCCTGCAGGATGCTGACATCCACGCTGCACTCCCGCGCCAGGCGTGAAATCAGCGGCGTGGAGACCGCATCGCCCGAGAAGGTCAGCCGCACCACCGGGTGGGTCTGCTCGCCGGGCTGCGCTTGCAAGCGCGCCAGCAGCTCCTTGGGCGGGCTCAGCTGCAGGAAATCGTTGAGGAATTCGCGACCCAGCTGGGTGGCTGGGGCGGTAAAGAAATCGCCGACTTCGGCGTCTTCCACCAGCCGCCCGCCGGAAATCAGGCTGACGCGATGGCAGATCGATTTGACCACTTCCATTTCATGGGTGATCAGCAGGATGGTAATGCCCAGCTGCTGATTGATGTCACGCAGCAGTTCCAGAATGGAGCTGGTGGTTTGCGGATCCAGGGCCGACGTGGCCTCGTCGCAGAGCAGGACGTTGGGCTTGCTGGCCAGCGCCCGGGCAATAGCCACGCGCTGCTTCTGACCACCTGAGAGCTGCGCGGGGTACTGCCTGGCCTTGTCGGCCAGGCCGACCATGTCGAGCAGTGGCAAGACGCGGCTCTTGATGGCGCTGCGCTTCTCGCCCATCAGCTCCAGCGGCAGCGCCACGTTATCGAAGACGGTGCGCGTGGTGAGCAGGTTGAAGTGCTGAAAGATCATGCCGATACGATGGCGTGCCTGATTCAGGTCGCGGCGGCTCAGCTGGGTCATTTCCTGGCCGTCGACCTGTACCTTGCCACTGGTGGGGCGCTCCAGCAGGTTGACGCAGCGGATCAGGGTCGATTTCCCTGCGCCGGATAGGCCGATGACGCCGTGAATGCTGCCCTTGGGTATCGTTAAATTGACATCCTGAAGGGCGTGAACGGCGCTGGGGCCGCTGCCGTAGGTTTTGCTTACGTTGCTAAGTTCAATCATAGCGTCTGCCTTAATGTTAGGCCGAAGACGGAGTGCGGGAGAGACGAGCGTAGGGGAGGGTAACAAAAAAAGACCACCCTTGCGGGTGGCCATCAACGCTGGACACACCCTTTTAGCTGCACTTCACGTGGTTACAGGGACCGCGTGGACGCCCGCAATCTGGGTACAAATCGGCGTCATTACATTTGCGGCGAAAGTCTAAAGAGAGGTAGGTGCATTGTCAATTAAATACGGTCTATTTCATGTTTAAGCGTGCTTATACAGAGTTTTCTGCTTTTTGTGGGCACATTTTTAGTTTTTGATTCTGAATTGGGCCTTTTCAGGCCGTATTGGACAGCAAAAAACACGCTGTTCAAGCACTTGCCAGGCCTGCACTGCACAAGGTTGGGGCATAGGGTGTAAGCTTGCGGAAATTTTTACAGCTTGAGCCAGTTCGCTGGCGAATCAACAGAGGGAAAGTCCATGTTCACCGGTATTGTGCAAGGTATCGCTGAAGTCGTTGAAGTGCTGGAGTTGGAGGCGTTTCGTACCCATGTGGTGGCGCTGCCCGAAGAGCTGCGTGAGGGGCTGGAAATTGGTGCGTCGGTAGCACATAACGGGGTCTGTTTGACCGTTACTCGCATCGAAGGTGAGAAGGTCAGCTTCGATTTGATGCGTGAAACGCTGCGATTGACTAATCTTGGTGCAATCGAGGTGGGGCAATGCGTCAATATAGAGCGCGCTGCACGCTTTGGTGATGAAATTGGCGGGCACTCCATGTCCGGGCACGTCATCTGTATGGCCAGGGTCGTGGCCATTGAGGAAGCCCCCAATAATCGACGGTTGTGGTTCTTGCTGCCCCCCTCGATGGCCCGTTTCGTGTTCGAGAAGGGCTACATTGGCGTAGATGGTATCAGCCTGACCGTCGGTGATGTGCGACCGGCCAGCACTGGGGAAGGGGTGGAGTTCAGCGTCAATCTGATCCCCGAAACCCTGTCGCGCACCATGCTCAAGGAGCGACTGGTTGGGGACTGGGTCAATATCGAGATCGACCCGCAAACCCAGGTCATCGTGGAGACCGTGGAGCGGGTGTTGGCGAGTCGTCTGTAGAAAATTATCGGCCTATGTTGACCAATCGGTTAGCTTATGGCCTGAAGTTTGCTAATCATAAGACAGGGGCGCTATCGCCCTTTCATTCGCTGCACAGGGGGTACTCGCATCGCGTAGTGCCTTTCGGTAGTATGTGCGGCTTTTCTCGCACCAAGGGACGCATCCAGCGTAAGCGCGAAGGATAAAAACGATATGAAATTTCTGGACAACTACTTCAAGCTCGCCGAGCAGAAGACCAACGTAAAAACCGAGGTGATTGCAGGGGTCACCACGTTCCTTACGATGGCCTACATCATCTTCGTCAACCCGAGCATCCTTTCGGAAGCCGGCATGGATTACGGTGCTGTGTTCGTGGCGACGTGTCTGGCGGCGGCCATTGGCTGTTTCGTGATGGGCTTCTGGGCCAACTACCCCATTGCCCAGGCACCCGGAATGGGCCTGAACGCCTTCTTTACCTACGGCGTGGTGCTGGGAATGGGCTACACCTGGGAAGCCGCGCTGGGGGCGGTGTTCTTCTCGGGCCTGACCTTCTTTTTTGCTGAGCATTTTTCAAGGTGCGCGAGTGGATCATCAACTCGATCCCGCTGTCGCTGCGATTGGGGATTGCGGCGGGTATTGGCCTGTTCCTGGCGATGATTGCCCTGAAAAATGCCGGCATCGTGGTGTCCAATCCGGCGACTTACGTGGCGCTGGGCGACCTGTCTCAGCCGCCAGCCATCTACGCCTTGTTGGGCTTTTTCGTGATTACCGCGCTGGCCTACCTGCGCGTGACCGGTGCGGTGATGATCGGTATTCTGGGTGTGACCGTCACCGCCATGGTGCTGGGCCACAATCAGTACGGTGGCATCATGTCCATGCCGCCTTCCATCGCCCCGACCTTCATGGCCATGGATCTGATGGGCGCGCTGGACGTGGCCATGCTGAGCGTGATTTTTGCGTTCCTGTTCGTCGACCTGTTCGATACCTCGGGTACGCTGGTGGGCGTGGCGCACCGTGGCAAGCTGCTGGACAAGGACGGCAAGCTGCCGCGCATTGGCCGTGCCATGATGGCCGATAGCACGGCGTCCATGGCCGGTGCTGCGCTGGGTACTTCCACCACCACCAGTTACATCGAGTCGACAGCGGGCATTGCCTCGGGCGGCCGTACCGGTCTGACGGCGGTGGTCGTTGGCGTACTGTTTTTGATCAGCCTGTTCTTCGCGCCGCTGGCGGGTTCCATTCCGGCCTATGCCACGGCAGGCGCTCTGCTGTACGTGGCGGTGCTGATGGCGGGTAGCCTGGCGCATGCCAACTGGGAAGACCCCACAGACGCCGCGCCGGTACTGATCGCCGCATTGGCCATGCCGCTGACCTTCTCGATTGCCGAGGGTATTGCCTTGGGCTTCATCAGCTACGTTGCCATCAG
>NZ_LFGT01000027.1:0-8027 GCF_002078115.1 Halomonas sp. BC2
TATAACTCGGTCGCGCTCAGAAAACGCGTAACGCTGGTCAATAGCGCGGTGGCTACCACGCCAAGGCTTTCTCCCTCCACGTAGCGGTAGTAGTGGCTCTCCAGCGCCAGGTCATGATTGAGCGCGCAGAGCTGGCCGCTGGCCAATGCTTCTTTGACCAACGGGTAGGGCAGGAGTGCCCAGCCGGTGCCGTTGATCGCCGCATCACGGATCACCTCGAACATCGTCAACCCCAGGTAGTTGGTCGAAAACAGCGCTTCGCTGACCAGCCTGTCGCCCTGGTCGAAGGTCAGGCACACCTGCGTGTACTGGGCCAGATCATCTCGGGTGACGCTGGGCAGGCGGCTGAGCGGGTGATCGGGAGCGGCCACCAGACTCATGCTGACCGGTGCCAAGTGATTGGCCTTCACCGTGGTGCCCTCGGCGGTATACAGGCCGAAAGCGATGTCCACGGTTTGGCGCACCACGAACTGCGGGTGCTCTTGCGGGGGCAGCAGGTACACCGAAATGGCGGTCAGCGGGTAGCGCTGCTTCAGTTCGTGCATGACCTGACGCCAGAAGGCTTCGGGCAGCGCATCGTCGCGGGCAATGCACAGCTGGCTCTCGACGCCTTGCAAATGCTGCTGGCAATGCTTCTTGATCCGGCTGGCACTGGTCAGCAGGCGGTAGCAGTCCGGCAGCACGCTTTCGCCCACCGCCGTGAGCTGCAGGCTGTTGCCCGAGCGTTCGAACAGCGCCACCCCCAGGCTATCTTCCAGGGCGTTCACGGCCGCACTGAGCGTGCTGCGTTTCATGCCGGTATGCCGAGCCGCCGCCGCAAAGGAGCCGTGTTCGGTCACTTCGATAAACGCTTCCACCTGTTCTGCGCGCATGATGTTGCCTTCCTGGGTGCCAATAATATTGGCGCTGAGCGATTGGTTTAACGTGGCAGGTCTCCCTATGATACCCCGCGCTATCCCTACTTTTCATGGAGCAATTCGCGTGACCCCCTTCATCGCAGAGCGCCGTGCGCTCAGATTTTCCGCCATTTCTGCCAGTCTGTTCGCGTTTACCGGCCTGGCGCTCGGCCTGGCCAGTGGCTCGATCACGATACTCTTCGACAGCGGCTATTCGCTATTAAGTTTAGTGCTGGCCTCGCTGTCGCTGTTTGCCCTTCAGCAGGCGCGCAAGCCCGCTGATGATCACTACCCCTTTGGGCGGCTAACGGTAGAGCCGTTGGCAGTGCTGCTCAAAGGCGTGGTGAATGCCCTGGTCTGCCTGTTTTCGCTGGTCTCGGCGCTGTGGAGCCTGGTTCAGGGAGGCCGCCTGGTGACCCTGGACCTGGCTCTGATCTTTGGTGTGGTCAACGTCACGGGGTGTCTGGTGACGTGGTGGTGGCTGGCGCGTCATGCGCGGGTTGCCAAGTCTTCGCTATTGAATGCCGAGCTTCGTCAGTGGCAGATGGATACCTGGCTGAGTGCCGCCGTGATGCTGGGGTTCGTGCTGACCTGGGGGCTGACGTTGACGCCCTGGGCGCATCTGGCACGGTTCGCCGACCCGGTCATGGTGCTGATTATCGCGGGCTATTTCTTGCCCATGCCGATTCGCATGGTCAAGGATGCCTTGCGTGAACTGATGTTCGGTGAGCCCGTGGGCAGCGTTCGTCAGGAAGTGATTCAGGAAGTGGCGGATTTCGATATTGCCGACGACGATGTGCGCCTGGCCCAGGTGGGCAGTTTCCTGATGGTGGATATCCAACTGGACAAGCAGCAGATCGATGACGCCGAAGAGATCGTGGAAAGCGTCGAGCAGCACTGCAAGCAGCGTAATTTGCGCCCGGTCATGAGCATTACACTGGTGACCTGAGCCCGCATCAAAAAAGATTGACGGTGGCGCTGGGCGAGTGGTATTTAGCGCTACCGACAACTGGTGTCGGTTTATCACTGCTTGTGAGGGTTGTAAAAACATGCCATTGCGCCGCTGTTTGCCCGTACTGCTGGCTACCGTCCTGGTGGTTGGCTGTGCCAGTAATACCGTTGCCCCCCGTTACACCACGGATAACCCGGACGTCATGCGTATCGGTGGTGAGCGCCCCGTCAGCGCTGACCCGCGCACGGAAGATGCCGGCTCCTACTGCCTGGAAACCACCGAGCGCTGGAACGAGCATGGCCGCACGCCGGATGGCCAGACGCTATGGGCCAAGGATACCCTGCGTCGCGTGGTGCCTTGCCCCTGAGCGAAAGCACCTAAAGCCTCGCGCCAGCCTTCGAGCTGGCGCGGTACTCACTCTTCGCGCTTTTGTGGCTTCCCCTTGCGTGGCGTGCCCGCCATCTCTTCCAGCTCGGCTTCACTCATGTCGTCGTACATCTCTTTCGATGCGCCATAGAGCCCACCGGGTTTGCTTTCCCCGCGTTTGGCGGAAAGGGCAGCGCCCGCCGCCTTTTGCTGTGCTTTTGAGGTGGCCTTCATGGTCAGACTCCTTTCTGTCGGTTGACTTCCAAAGCGTTGGCACGCTATTAAGTTTGGCAGTAGACGATGAGATGTCCACCGCCACGTTCAACTCACGAGACTTCCATGACCCCGGCCATCAATAGTGCACGGCAAGCAGGCATTGCCTTTCAGGTACACGACTATCCACATGATGCAGCGGCCACGTCCTATGGCCTGGAAGCCGCCGAAAAGCTGGGTGTTTCACCGGCACAAGTGTTCAAGACGCTGGTGGTCAGCCTGGATGGCAAGCAGCTGGCCGTGGGGATCGTACCGGTCGATTGCCAGCTGGGGCTGAAGCAGATTGCCAAGGCCGCAGGGGCCAAGAAGGCGGCGATGGCAGCGCCGGAAGCAGTGGAGCGCAGCACCGGTTACGTGCTGGGCGGCGTCAGCCCGCTGGGCCAGAAAAAGCGTTTACCCACCTTCATCGATGCCTCTGCAAAGGCGTGGCCCACGCTGTATGTCAGTGCCGGGCGCCGCGGGCTGGAGATCGAGCTCTCCCCCGATGACCTGGCGGCCTTGAGCCAAGGGCAATTCGCGGCGCTCTCCGCCTAGGCTTTGTACGAAAACTGCCTACGCTCGCCCATACGGCGTTAAAAATCGGCTCGTGCGCGAGTCCGATCAAAGTACTCATTTACACCTTGTAAACTCCGTCTTTTCGCCGATTTTTGCCTTGTCTGGCCATCGCTCGCCGACTTTTCGTACAAAGCCTGACGCCATGCCAAGGGCGGCCTGCTCCCAGTCAGGCAGGGCAGGGCGCTTTCTGGTATGGTGCTTCATATTATCGAATCGCTAGGCCTTATGCCCCTTCAGGAATTTCTTGTGTCAGATACCTCTTTTGCATCTCTTGCGCTGTCGCCTGCGCTGCTTGCTACGCTGGACTCCCTTGGCTATCACCAGATGACGCCGGTTCAGGCGCAGAGCCTGCCGCCCATGCTGGCGGGCCGCGACGTGATGGCCCAGGCCAAGACCGGCTCGGGCAAGACCGCCGCGTTTGGCCTGGCGCTGCTCTCTCAGCTCCGGGTGGATGCGTTCAGCGTGCAGGGGCTGGTGCTGTGCCCGACCCGGGAGCTGGCAGACCAGGTAGCCGAAGAGCTGCGCCGTCTGGCGCGCGGCATGGCCAACGTGAAAGTGCTGACGCTGTGTGGTGGCGCGGCCTTTGGCCCGCAACTGGCCTCCCTGGAGCACGGTGCGCATATCGTGGTGGGCACGCCGGGGCGCATTGACGAGCACTTGCGCAGAGGCTCGCTGACGCTGGGGTCTTTGACGACCCTGGTGCTGGACGAAGCCGACCGCATGCTCGATATGGGCTTTCAAGCCACCATCGACGACATCATTGCCGACACGCCTGCCGACCGCCAGACGCTGCTGTTCAGCGCCACCTTCCCGGACGAGCAGTCGACCGAAGGTTTGGCCATCATGACACGGGGCGTCATGCGCGACCCGGTCAGCGTCAAGGTGGAAGAGACCCACGATGCCACCACCATCGAGCAGCACTTCTACGCCGTGGCCAACGACGACGCACGCTTTGCGGCGCTGAAACAGCTGCTGCTGGCCACCCGTCCCACCACCAGCGTGGTGTTCTGCAACACCAAGCGCGAAACCCAGGCGGTGGCCGACAGTCTGGTCGATGCGGGTTTCAGTGCGGTGGCCCTGCACGGCGACCTGGAGCAGAAGGATCGTGATCGGCTGCTGGTGCTGTTCGCCAACCAGAGTGCGTCGATTCTGGTTGCCACGGACGTGGCCGCCCGTGGGCTGGACATCGCCCAGCTGGATGCCGTCTTCAACTACCAGATCGCCCGCGAGCTGGAGGTTCATGTTCACCGGGTCGGGCGCATCGGGCGTGCCGGTGCCAGCGGTATCGCCTGCACGCTGGTGACCCCGCAGGAGCAGTATCGCCTCGAACGCCTTGCGGTGCTGCTGGGCGAGCCGCTGACCCCCGAGCCGCTGCCCAAGGCGTCCGACAGCACTCCGTTCGAGCCACCCATGGCCACGCTACAGTTGGCAGGTGGCAAGAAAGACAAGCTGCGCCCCGGCGACATTCTGGGCGCCTTGACCAGTGAAGGCGGCCTGCGGGGGGATCAGGTGGGCAAGATCAAGGTACTGGCCCGCAGCGCTTACGTGGCGGTGGAGCGCGGTGCCGTTCAACGCGCCCAGGCCAAGCTGGAGCGGGATAAACTCAAGGGGCGTGCTTTCCGAGTGCGCCGCATTCGTCACTAACAGGATCAGCGCAGCAAGCCATGAAAACACCCAAACGATTACAGCCCCTGGTCGACGATGGCCTGATCGATGAGGTGCTGATGCAGTTGATGAGCGGCAAGGAAGCGCAGGTGTACGTCGTACGCTGTGGTGACGAGACGCGCTGCGCCAAGGTCTTCAAGGAGGCCAAGCAGCGCAGCTTCAAGCAGGCGGTGCAGTATCAGGAAGGGCGCAAGGAGCGCAATAGCCGCCGCGCGCGAGCCATGGCCAAGAAGACCCGCTACGGTCAGAAAGAGCAGGAGCAGGCGTGGCTCACCGCCGAGGTGGACGCACTGTATCGGCTGGCCGCTGCCGACGTGCGTGTTCCCAAGCCCTATGGCTTCGTGGATGGCGTGCTGCTGATGGAGATGATCACCGACGCCGCAGGCGACGTGGCCCCGCGCCTTGACGATGTCACCCTGACCCACGAGCAGGCGCTGCGCTATCACGCCAAAGTGATCCAGGACGTGGTGCGTATGCTGTGTGCCGGTCTCATCCACGGCGATTTATCCGAGTTCAACGTGCTGGTGGATGCCGACGGCCCGGTCATCATCGACCTGCCCCAGGCGGTGGATGCCGCAGGTAACAACAGCGCCGCCGCCATGCTCGAGCGCGACGTCAACAACATGCGCGCCTATTTTGGCCGCTTTGCCCCGGAGCTGCTGGACACCCACTACGGCAAGGAGATGTGGGCGCTCTATGAGTCCGGCGAGCTGCACCCCGAAAGCCAGCTGACCGGCCACTTCGAGTTCGACAGCCACATTGCCAACGTGGCAGAGCTGATGGAAGTCATCGACGACGCCAAGGAAGAAGAAGCCGAACGCCTGGCGCGCCTGCGCGGTGATGACGACGAAGACTAGCCGCCGATATCGTGTACACTAGGCTATCCATTAGCAGGGTAACGACATGCGCGGGTGTCGGCGGCCAGTCGCCGGTGCTTGAGTAGGTCACGTTTCAGGGAGGGGCGCGTGAAGGGAAGTCGTTTCAGTGCAGCAAGTGTCAGAGCGCTGGCCGTGTCGCTGGGTGCGCATCCCCAGCTCGGCGCTGCTGACTCCCTTGCTCATGGCCGCCCTGCTGTCGGGGCTTGACCTGGCCAGCCTGGCGCTGCCCCAGTGGGGCATGAACCTGATGCTGTGGGTGCTGGGCAGTGCCATTGGCTCGCGTTTCCAGGGCATGACCCGCCGGTTGTTGGGCCGCTACCTGTGGCAATCGGGCGTGGCGACCCTGCTGGCCCTGATGGCCCTGGCGGTATTCGCCGAACTCATTGTGCGGCAGGCGGTGTGCCGCGCCCATGCCGATACGTTCGTTCATGATCTGGTCGACCCGCCGGGGCGCCGGAGCCTGGATGCCCATGTGGGCAAGCGGGGCGTCAAGCTCTCCGGGGGCCAGCGTCAGCGCATCGCCATTGCCCATCGGCTTTCGACCATTGCCATGCTGGATCGCTTGATCGTGGTGGATGAAGGCCGCTTGGTAGAAAGCGGCACCCATCAGGAACTGCTGGCTCGCAACGGTATTTACGCCGGCCTGTGGCAGCGCCAGTCGGGCGGTTTTTTGGGCAATGACCTTGATTCTGAACAGGCGACCCCCATGTAGCCGTAGAGAGTCAATACTAGACCGGTCGCCTATTTTTGGCGCATGCAAAGGAGATAGTGATGCAAGCCATACAGCTACGCGCCCCCGGTGGGCTGGACCACCTCGATGTCGTCGACCTCGCTGCGCCCGGCGAGCCCGGCCCCGGCGAGATCAAGGTGCGCCTGCACGCCAGCTCGCTGAACTTCCATGACTATGCCGTGGTGGCGGGGATGATTCCTGCCGCTGATGGCCGTATCCCCATGTCGGATGGGGCCGGGGTCGTGGAGGCCGTGGGCGAGGGAGTAGAGGAGTTTGCCGTCGGTGATGCAGTGGTCTCGACGTTCTTCCCCGATTGGCTGGAAGGCCCCGCACGGGTGGGCGATTTTGCCACCACACCCGGCGACGGCGTCGATGGCTATGCCCGTGAGCAGGTGGTGCGCCCGGCCAACTGGTTCACCCACCAGCCGAAGGGTTACAGTCATGCCGAGTCCGCCACGCTGACCACGGCGGGGTTGACCGCCTGGCGCTCACTGGTGGTAGACGGCGGGCTGAAAGCGGGCGATAGCGTGCTGGTGCTGGGCACCGGTGGCGTCTCCATCTTTGCTCTACAGTTTGCCAGGCTGATGGGCGCTCGGGTCATCGCCACCTCGTCGTCCGATGCCAAGCTGGAGCGCCTGCGTGAACTGGGCGCCGAGCACACCATCAACTACCGTGACACGCCGGAGTGGGGCAAGCGCGTGCTGGAGTTGACCCACGGTGAAGGGGTCGATCACGTGGTAGAAGTCGGTGGGCCGGGCACCTTGCCGCAATCCATCGACGCCGTGAAAATCGGCGGGCACATTTCGCTGATCGGCGTGCTGACCGGCCGTGAAGGCGAGGTGCCCACGGCAAAGCTGATGGCCAAGCAGGCACGTTTGCAGGGGCTGATCGTGGGCAGCCGCCGCCATCAGATGGAGATGATCAAGGCGATCGAGGCAGCCAATCTGAAGCCGGTGATCGACCGGGAGTTTGCGCTGGCCGATATCGCGGACGCGTTTCGTCATCAGGAGTCTGGCAAGCACTTCGGTAAAATCTGCCTCAGCTATTGATCGGGTGACCGCTTGATCGAAGGCAAAGTGATCGAACCGGAGCAGATCGAGCCCGTGTCAGATAGCGACAAGCACAACGCCCGCCACTACGGCGGGCGTTGGTGGCGGGCGTTGTGTTTCATGCCAGCGAAAAGGGAATGACGCTGAACGGGCTCGCTACGCTTTGCAGCTGAATACCACGCCCTTGACCTCGAGCTCCCAGATATCATCGTAGGGCACGGTGACACCATCTATATCCCCGGGGTCACCGGTGCTGTTCTTGATGAAGGTCTCCGGGATCACTTTTACCCCCGTCATACCCACGTGCTGTATGCGCGCGCTGAACCGATTACCGTCCTGTTCGATCAGCACCCGCTCCCCAGCAATGCACTTCGCAAGCTTCTCGTGTAGTTCTTCCCTGGTGACGTCAACCACGCTCATCGTTGCCTCCTGCGCATCGCTCATCAATGTATTGGCCTTATCCTAACGACTTTATTCTAGACGATAAGTTCGGCTATCTGCGTGGTCGTACGTGGGGCATGCTAATCTTGATCTACTTTACCGGCGCGAGGCGCGATATGGATCAAGGCCCGACAAATGTAGCGCCAGCTCCGTGACGTTCGACAAGCCCATCATCGTCGTGGCCGAGGAGAAACCCTGGGGAACGCACTATCGCATTCGTGC
>NZ_LFGT01000027.1:9418-20417 GCF_002078115.1 Halomonas sp. BC2
AGGTTGTCGCAAATCTCCTAACGACTCAAAACTAAACCTATACACAACGATGTCGATGGCTGGACGACATCATCACGCACGCCCTGGGAGGCGCGATCTTTTTCTTTGTTGCCAGGTAAGGTAATCCCAGGCATCCCCACAACCACTCCCAGAGATGATGACAAAGGCTCAGCGCTACAGCGCGAGCCAAGTTGTAAGCCAAGGCATGCAAGGAAAACTCGCGTTTGACACCCGCCAGCCCACGGCGCCGGAAGCGAGATAGTCCCTGTTGCTGACGTAGCGCTGAAAACACTGGCTCGACCATGGCCTTTCGCTGCCGGAAGACCGCTTGGGCTCCCGGGTGGGTCATGATTTGTTGCAATGCCAGGCGTGCCTCGTCCTCCGGGTAATGTTTGATTCGGCGCCCCCGGACCGAACGGGTACAAGCAATCCGTTGCGGACAGCCCTCGCAGGCATTGCAGGCATAAACCGTTTGCTCACGCGAGCGTACCGACGCGTTTATATGACTGATGCGCTGAAGCCGCTGCCCCGCTGGGCAGTAGTAAACATCCTGTTCGGCATCGTAAGTGAATAGGCTTTTATGATACAGGCCCTTCGCTTTGTCAGTGGTACTGGGCCTGGGCGGGCAAAGCAGGCTGACATCACGCGCCAGTGTCGCGTTAATAACGCCATCATCAAAATAGCCGGCATCCAGCAGAAGCTCGCGTGGGATCTTGGGTTCCACGCGCTCGCTCTGATCGATCAGCTCACCCACCACGCGTGTCTCACTCGTGGGGTCGATGGCATGTGCCACGATGATGCGCGCCTCATTGGCAAGGACGGAGGGCGTATAAGCCGGCGCAAAGCCGCGCCCTCGCTTCTGACGCTGTATCGCGGCCTCTGGCTCCGTGGGGCTGACGCGTACCGTATCGACACGCTTGCCGTGGCGCCGTCGTGCCGCGATCCGCGCGTCAAGAACCTGCTCACAGGCCTGCGCTCTATCCAGCTGCTGCTGAGTCTCGTCCTGTTGCTCCGAAAGAGCCTGCTGATGGCCGATCCGGGCCTTACTGACTCGAGCACGCACGGCCTCCTCCTTGAGCAGACGATAGTGAGAGCAGGCCGCTTCGATCACGGTTCCGTCACCCGCCAGGCAGGCTGTCGATGTTCCGGACCTGGCGAGAACGGTGCGTGTCAGCGCTTCGAAAAACTCCTGTGACAGCGCCTGTTCATGCAGGCAGATAAAGCGCCCGATATTGGCATGATCCGGGGCAATGCCGCCGGTCACCCACATGGCCCCCAAATCCACACGTGCCAGCCGCTCCAACGCGCGCAGCGATGAGACCCCGTGCATGATCCCGTAGAGAATCAGCCCCATCATCGCGCGTGGCGCATAGGGTGCGCGCCCTGTGGCGGCATATCGATCCTCGAAGGGTGTCCAGTCCTGGGCATCCAGCAGTTCGGCCACCACTAAAGGGGCACGAATCCCTGACTGCCGCAGATGATCTTCAAGCGGTGTCATGCCCAGGAAAATCGCCGTGGCGTCACCTCGTAGAAAACGCCGCCCTGACGAGCCAGCCGTTACGCGGGAGGATGGAGGGGGCGAAGCAGGCGATGCCTGAAAAAGCGCGAACTGCCTGTCATCGGGTGTGGGCATGCATGCTGTCGACACGGTAAGCTCTCAGACAGATAGAAGGTTCATTTTACGGCTTTGCCCCTTTCGCGACACCCTCTTTAGGGCGGGGAGGACGTCAACCCGTCGACCCGCGTCAGCAGTTCCTGTTCGTGACCGATTTGACGGTACGTGGCAAGGCGATTCTGAGCGATGCCGGTATTCGTCCCGCGCTACTGCCCCCTGAGATGCTGATGGATGCTCAGGGCGCGGGGCGGACATGAAGGCGCAGGGCGAGAGGCTCTACATCGGCTGGGACGTGGGCGGCTGGAATTGCGACCATAACCCGGCCAGCCGAGATGCGCTGGTGGTACTCGATGCGCCCCAGCAGGTTGCTTGGCCGCCAGCGGAGATGCCGACGGCCGAAGGGTGGATTTTCGTTCCTGATGATGCGCTGAAGGGCTAGCCGCTCAGGCGTTCTCTTCCGGCAGTTCGGCGCTGTGAAAGACGTTCTGCACGTCGTCCAGCTCGTTGAGCATGTTCAGCAGCTTTTCGAACATGGCGGCGTCGTCACCTTCCACCGGCGTGGTGTTCTGTGGCAGGAACTGGATTTCATCCACTTCGAAGTCGATCTCGCCAAAGGCGTCCAGCAGTGCCTGCTTGGCCTTGGCGTAATCGGTGTTCGGAGCAAATACCGTGATGCGACCGTCTTCCTGCTCGATGTCGGTGACGTCCACGTCGGCTTCCATCAACGCTTCCAGCACGGCTTCTTCATCGCCACCGGTAAACGAGAAGATCGCGCAGTGATCGAACATGTGGCTCACACTGCCCGGCGTGCCGATCTTGCTCTTGGTTTTGGTAAAGCAGCCGCGCACATCGCCAAAGGTGCGGTTGGGGTTGTCGGTGAGGCAGTCGACGATGACCATGGCATTGCCGGGGCCGAAGCCCTCGTAACGAGCGGACGAGAAGTCCTCGCCTCCGGCACCGCTGGCCTTGTCGAGGGCCTTGTCGATGACGTGGGATGGCACCTGATCTTTCTTGGCACGCTCCATCAGGCCGCGCAGCGCAAGGTTGCCATTGGGGTCGGTGCCCCCTGCTTTGGCGCAGACGTAGATTTCACGCCCGTACTTGCTGTACACCTTGGTTTTCGCAGCGGCCGTCTTGGCCATGGATTCCTTACGGTTCTGAAACGCCCTACCCATATTGAAGTCCTTTATTAACCATGAACTGCCTGCACGGCAGGCGTCATTGATCGGCGTTGCCGAACGTTCTGAAAAAGGAAAATTTTACCCAACAGCGTACCATGCTAACAGCGTTATTTAAGGCCGTATTCAAGGCCGGGGGAGGATTCCACGATGCGCGGCCTAGGCAGCCACCCGCCTGCGCTTGAGCTGGCGTATACTGGTGCGCTGATCAACCGCTGGACTCATGGAGAAACGCATGCCGCTGACGCTCTGGTTATCGCTGGCCGCCATCTGTGCCATGGGGGCCATGTCCCCGGGGCCAAGCCTCGCGCTGGTACTGCGCCACACCCTGGGGGGCGGGCGGCTGCCCGGCGTGACCGCGGCGGTGTTCCATGCTTTGGGCGTGGGTTTTTTATGCCCTGTTGACCGTGCTGGGGCTGGGCGCGCTGGTGGTACGCCATCCCGAGGTCTTTCAGCTGATCACCTGGGGTGGGGCCGCCTACCTGGCGTGGCTGGGGATCAAGGCCTTGCGGGCCGGGCGCGCCAGCTCGCTGGCGGCCAATGCGGTGGTCACCACGCCAGGCCAGGCGGCCCGAGAAGCGGTGCTGGTGGCTCTGGGCAATCCCAAGCTGATCATCTTTTTCGTGGCCCTGCTCAGTCAGTTCGTGACGCCGGACATGAGCCCGTTGGCCAAGGGCATCATCGTGGCCACGGCGATGGTCATCGATGGCGGCTGGTACGTGCTGGTGGCCGTGGGGCTGTCGCACTCGCGAGTGCTGCCTTGGCTGCAGCGTCACGCCCACTGGGTCAACCGTGTTACCGGTGTGCTGCTGATCGCGCTGGCACTGAGGGTCGTGGCGGGGCCACTGCTATAAGCAGCCATGGTGGAAAATTCGCGCAGGCGTGAGCCGCCGGGCTGGTGCTGGCAGGCCGCCTCGTGGCAAGGTAGCGTCAGACGATAGCAAGAGGGTGTGTGATGAGCATTTACGAACAGGATTGCTACACCCATCAGGGCCAGCCCTTCAACCTGCGTGCGCTGCGCGGCCAGGTGCTGTTGGTGGTCAACGTCGCCAGCCAGTGTGGCTTTACGCCCCAGCTCAAGGAGCTGGAGAGCCTTTACCAACGCTACCGTGACCGTGGCTTTACCGTGCTGGGCTTTCCCTGCAACCAGTTTGGGCGGCAGTCGCCCGAAAGCGCCGAAGCATTCTGCACCTTCGGGGAGCAGCAGTTCGGGGTCAGCTTTCCGCTCATGGAGAAGGTGAACGTCAACGGGGGCAACGCGCATCCGCTCTTTACGCTGCTCAAGCAGGGAGCGCCAGGCGTGCTGGGCACGCGGGCCATCAAGTGGAACTTCACCAAGTTTCTGGTCGCCAGAGACGGGCAAGTGCTGGCGCGTTTTGGCCCACGAGACCATGGCCCACGCCTGCGCCTGGCCGTGGAGGCGGCGCTGGACAAGGCGTGAAGGGGCTAGAGCTCGCCCCGGCTGACCATCAGTCGCTGCATCAGGTCGTTCCAGCGGTGGCGTACCATCATGGTGGTCAAGCCCGAAAACAGCGCCCAGGTTTTGCGCCGCCAACCCTTCAGGCGCAGGTTGTGATTGACCAGCTGCTTCATCAGCTTGTAGTCATCGAACTTGCGCCACTCGCTGGCCACCGACAGCTGATGGCGTGACAGCACCGGGGCCAGCTCGATACGGAACACCCACTCGAGCTCCTTGAGCGGTAGCCCGTGCTGTTCGATGACCTCGATCATGCGGGCGTAGTCGCGCTCGGTGGGTTCGCGGTCCAGCCAAAGCGGGGCGAGCGCCAACCAGAGGTCGCCGCGTTCATCGACTAGCTGCTGTGCATTCATCACGGTTCTCATCGGCAGGAAGTGGGCAGGGCGCTATCCTGCCGTGAATCCCCCATAACCTCAAGAGCGGACAGGGCGCGCCTGGCCCGCTAGAATAGCGCCTACTGGCAAGTGAGCACGAGGGTGCTCCGATGATACTCATCCGATGAAGGGGTCCAATGTGATCATTAAACCGAAAGTTCGGGGCTTTATCTGCACCACTACTCACCCTAAAGGCTGCGAACAGAACGTTCTCGAACAGATCGAAGCGACCCGCGCCCGTGGTTTGGACAAGCACCAGGGCCCGAAGAAAGTGCTGGTGATCGGGGCTTCCAGCGGCTACGGCCTGGCGGCGCGTATCACGGCGGCCTTCGGCTACGGTGCCGATACCCTGGGCGTTTTCTTCGAAAAGCCCGGCAGCGAGAAGAAGCCCGGCACGGCGGGCTGGTACAACAGCGCGGCCTTCGACAAGTTTGCCAAGCAGGAAGGGCTGTACAGCAAGTCCATCAACGGCGATGCGTTCTCCCATGAAGCTCGCGAGAAAGCCATCGAGCTGATCAAGCAGGACATGGGCGAGATCGACCTGGTGGTTTACTCACTGGCCTCGCCGGTGCGCAAGATGCCCGATACCGGCGAGCTCAAGCGCTCCAGCCTGAAGCCCATCGGTGAGACCTACCGCGCCACGGCCATCGATACCAACAAGGACGTGATCATCGAAGCCGAGGTGGAGCCGGCGACGCAGCAAGAGATCGACGACACCATCACCGTGATGGGCGGCGAAGACTGGGAGCTGTGGATGAGCGCTCTGGCAGACGCAGGCGTGCTGGCCAAAGGTGCCCGCAGCGTGGCGTTCAGCTATATCGGCACCGAAATCACCTGGCCGATCTACTGGCACGGTGCCCTGGGGAAAGCCAAGGAAGACCTGGACCGCGCAGCGGCGGCCATCGATGCCAAGCTGCAAGAGAGCGGCGGCGGTGCCAACGTGGCGGTGCTGAAATCCGTCGTTACCCAGGCCAGCGCGGCGATTCCGGTGATGCCGCTGTACATCGCCATGGTGTACCGCATCATGAAAGAGCAGGGCCTGCACGAAGGCACCATCGACCAGTTGAACCGTCTGTTCGGCGAGCGCCTCTACTCAGGTCAGCCCGGTGAGATGGCCACCGACGAGCAGGGCCGTCTGCGTCTGGACGACTGGGAGCTGCGTGACGACGTTCAAAAAGCCTGTCAGGACCTGTGGCCAAACGTCACCACCGAGAACCTGTTCGACATTACCGACTATGCTGGTTACAAGCATGAGTTCCTGAAGCTGTTTGGCTTCGAACGTGACGATGTGGACTACGATGCCGATGTGAACCCCGATGTGGCGTTCGATGTCGTAACCTTATGAAGTCGTAACCCTGTAACCTTTGGTGCGACGGAGCGAGAAGCCGCCGCGCTGTTTCATCTAACCGGCCAGGAAGAGGTGGCGTATGGATACCAGAGAGAGCAAGACCCCGGAAGAAGAGAAAGAGCACGTACTGAACCAGCGGTTGCCCGAAGATTTCGACAAGGCGGCGCCCCATAAACAGCCGGAAGCCAAAAAGCCCCCCAGCGGCATGCACAAGCTGCTGCCCGTGGTGATCATTGGCCTGGGCCTGGTGGTGGCGGCCTTCGTGATCTTTGGCATGGGCAACAGCGGCGGTTGACGCAGCACCTTCGTTTGCCGGGCCAGTGGCCCGGCAATTTGCATTTATCGTGTTTTTGTTCCTGCGGTCATGGCGCTGCCTTCCGCGCCGCAATTGGGTAAGATGACGTTTGATTTGAACACGTTATCTCGACAGCCAGCGGCGGTTTCCATGCAGTGCCTCTCACCTTGTCACACCTTCATATGCCCACTCGGCCGTTGACGCCTTCCCCCGATCAGCGTCGGCGGGTTGCCTTTGTGCTGCTCCCCGGGTTTTCGCTGTTGGCCCATGCCAGTGCCATCGAGCCACTGCAGATGGCCAACCAGCTCAGCGGCCAAATGCTATACCACACGGTGACACTCAGCCTGGACGACGAGCCCGTGCGCAGTGCAGCGCAGCTTTCGCTGCTGGCCCAGCACTCGTTGGAAGCCGCTCTTGGGCCGCTGGACATGCTGCTGGTCTGTGCACCGACACCGCTACCCTACGTACTGCCCGCCAGGCTTCACGAGTGGCTGCGCGGTCATCAGGGCAGGGGCGTGGCGCTAGGCGGCCTGGCCGGGGGCACCGAAGTGCTGGCCCGCTGCGGGTTGCTGGAAGGCTATCGCGCGACGCTGCCCTGGCAGCGCTTCGACGCATTTGCCCAGGCGTACCCCCAGGTCACGCTTTCCCAGCAGCTGTTCGAGATCGACCGTGACCGTCTGACCTGCGCGGGCGGCACCGCCGCCATGGACATGATGCTGACGCTGATCGGCAAGCATCACGGCCCACGGCTGGCAGAGCAGGTCTCGGAGCAGTTCGTGTGCGATCGCATTCGCCTTGCCGATGAGCGCCAGCACGTCCCCCTGCGCCACCGCCTGGGCCACGCCCCACAAAGCCTGGTGGATGCGGTCACGCTGATGGAAGCCAATATCGAAGAGCCGCTTTCGACCCTGGAACTGGCCGAACACCTGGGCATTTCCCGGCGTCAGTTGGAGCGGCTGTTCAAGAAGTTCCTGCAGGCGGTGCCCAGCCGTTATTATCTGGACTTGCGGCTGCAGGAAGCCCGCAAACAGCTCAGAGAGAGCGACCGTCCCGTGGGCGACATTGCCCTGATGACCGGTTTCTCCTCGGGCGCGCACTTTTCCACTGCCTACCGTAACCACTTTGGGATCACCCCGCGGGAAGAGCGGCTGGGGTAGGCGCAGCTTTTCATAATTTAGCGTCCCAATCGTGAAAGCAGGGCGGCCACCGCCCCTCGTATACTGATGTCATCGCTGACTCCACCGGAGGATTTGTTTCATGAGCCACACCCCAAGTCGCCAGGATTTCGACCACTACATGATGCCCAACTACTCACCGCAACAGAGCATTCCGGTGCGTGGTGAAGGCAGCCGCCTGTGGGATCAGCAAGGCCGTGAATACATCGATTTTGCCGGGGGGATTGCGGTGAACTCGCTGGGCCACTGCCACCCGGTACTGGTCAATGCGCTGAAAGAGCAGGGCGAAAAGCTCTGGCACTTGTCCAACGTGTTCACCAACGAGCCTGCGCTCAAGCTGGCCAGGACGCTCACCGAGCGCACCTTCGCCGACAAGGTATTCCTGTGCTCTTCCGGCGGTGAAGCCAACGAGGCGGCGCTGAAGCTGGCGCGCCGCTGGGCGGTGGATCACCACGGCGAGCACAAGGACAAGATCATCTCGTTCTACCAGTCGTTCCATGGCCGCACCTTCTTCACCGTGAGCGTGGGCGGGCAGCCAAAATACTCCCAGGGCTTTGGCCCGGTGCCCGGCGGCATTCTGCACGCCAACTTCAACGACCTGGAGAGCGTGCGCAAGCTGGTGGGCGATGACACCTGCGCCATCATGGTCGAGCCCATGCAGGGGGAGGGCGGCATCGTGCCTGCCACCCAGGAGTTCCTGCAGGGCCTGCGCGATCTGTGCGACGAGCACAGCGCGCTGCTGATTTTCGATGAAGTGCAAACCGGCGTGGGCCGCAGCGGCGAGCTGTACGCCTACAAGAACTTCGGTATCACTCCGGACATTCTCACCAGCGCCAAATCGCTGGGCGGTGGCTTCCCGATCGGCGCCACCTTGACCACCGACGCCATTGCCAAGTCGCTGGTGATCGGTACCCATGGCTCCACTTACGGCGGCAACGCGCTGGCATCGGCGGTGGCCCTGGCGGCGGTCGAGTTCATCGACACCCCCGAAGTGCTGCAAGGGGTCAAGCAGCGTCACGACCTGTTCCGTGAGCACCTGGAAACCATCAACCGCAAGCACGGCGTGTTCAAGGAAATCCGCGGCATGGGCCTGTTGATGGGCGCACAGATGTCCGATGCCTTCGAAGGTCGCGCCAAGGATATCCTGCCACTGGCCATGGAAGAGGGCGTGATGGCGCTGATCGCAGGTCCCAATGTGCTGCGCATGGCGCCGTCGCTGGTGATCCCCGAGGCCGACATCGCCGAAGGCATGGCGCGTCTCGAACGAGCCATCGAGCGCCTTGTTGCCAGCGCATGAGCAGGCCGCAAACGTTACCAGAAGGAGCGTTGAGCATGCTGGTTATCCGTCCGGTCACTCTGGCCGACCTGCCTGCCCTGGAACAGCTGGCCGAGCACGCCGTTCCTCGGCTGACCAACCTGCCCGCCAACCGAGAGCGGTTAGAGGAGCGCATCCTGCGCTCCCAGGAGGCGTTTGGCAGCGAGGTCGATTTTCCGGGTAACGAGCAGTACATGTTCGTGCTGGCGGACGATCATCGTCATGAAGTGCTCGGTACCGCCACCATCCGCGCCCAGGCGGGGGCCGCCGAGGCCTATTACACCTACCGCCAGGAGACGCTGATCCACGCCTCGCAGCAGCTCAACGTGCGCCGGGAAGTACAGACCCTGGCGCTGTCCCACGAAGTCTCGGACGCCACGCTGCTCTGTGCGCTGTCGCTCAACCCGCGTTACAAGGGCACCAGCGCCGAGAGCCTGCTGCGGCGGGCGCGGCTGATGTTCATTGCCCAGTACCCGGAGCGCTTCTCGCGGATTCTCGCCGTGGCGTTTCCGGGGTACCTGGATCGCCAGAATGAATCGCCCTTCTGGGAGAGCGTGGGCCGCCACTTCTTTGCCCGCGGCTTCCAGGAGATGAACCACATGGCCGGGGTGCGCTCGAAAAGCTTCATTGCCGAGGTGATGCCCCAGTTTCCGCTCTACCTGCCGCTATTGACGCCGCCTGCCAGGGCAGCCATAGGCCGTGAACATCCGGCCCATGAAGCAGCGCTGGCGGAAATGCTGGCGGAAGGCTTTGTCCGTTCCCGGCATGTGGATATTTTCGATGCCGGGCCCATCGTCAAGGCCGAGCGCGAACGGCTGGAAACCTGTCGTCGTGCTGCCTGGCACCCGGTGCGGGTGCGCCCGGAGCATGCCTTGCCGGATGCCGAACCGGCGATGATCGCCAACCAGACGCTGAGCGATTTTCGCTGCATCGTGGCGCGCTATGCACTTTCGCCCACCGGACAGCTGATGCTTTCCCCGCAGCATGCGCAGCGTCTGGGGGTGGAAGAGGGGCGCGCCGTACTGGCAGCGCCGTTAGCCCTGCCCAGCGCCGTCGATGCGCTCGATGAAGGAGAGATGTAATGCGCATTCGCCCCATTGCCCGTGATGATCTGGATGGGCTCCAGGCGCTGGCGCAGCAGGCAGGCGTTGGCTTTACCTCGCTGCCGGATAACCGTGAGTTCCTGGCGGGCAAGATCGACGCCGCCGCCCGTGCGTTCGAAGAGCGCACGCCAGTGGACGACCGGCTCTACTTTTTTGTACTGGAAGATGAGTCCAACGGCGAGCTGGCAGGCTGCTGCGCCATTGAAGGTCAGGTGGGGCGCGAGGTGCCGTTCTACAACTACCGGCTTGGCACCCTGGCCCACTCTTCGGTACAGCTCGACCTGCATCGCACCATCGACACGCTGTTTTTGAGCTCGGACCATACCGGCGATGCCGAGGTGTGCTCGCTGTTCCTGCGCCCGGAGTACCGTGGCGAGGCCAACAAGCATTTGCGCAACGGTGCGCTGCTTTCCAAGGCGCGCTGGCTGTTCATGGCTCAGTTCCGCGACCGTTTTCCCGAGAAGGTGCTTGCCGAAATGCGCGGCGTGTTCGATGAAAACAACGTCAGCCCGTTCTGGCAGAGCCTGGGCAAGCACTTCTTCCCCATGGATTTCAGCGAGGCAGACCGGCTGACTGGCCTGGGGCAGAAAAGCTTCATTGGCGAGCTGATGCCCAAGTTTCCCATTTACACCACGTTCATGTCGGAAGAGGCGCGGGCCTGTATTGGTCAGGTACATCGCCACACCCGCCCGGCGCTGGAGATGCTCAAGAAAGAGGGGCTGCGCTGGGAAGGCTACATCGACATCTTCGACGGCGGCCCCACGGTGGAAGCCTATATCGATGATGTGCGGGCGATCCGCAATTCACGCTGCTATCAGGTGGAGGTGTCGCCCGACGCTGCCGCAGAAAGCGTCAGCCGCTGGCTGGCGGCCACCACTCAGATGCAGCACTTTACCGCTGGCTGGATTGGCCGAGGCCCCGCCGACGAAAGCACCGTCGTCCTGACCCCTCAGGAGGCCGAGCGGCTGGGCGTCGCCACGGGCGACACGCTGCGTCTGCTGGAAACCTGATCTGCCCACATACCCGACTACCCGGCTCAGCAAAGGAGAGCGTCATGCATAACCCGAACGCACGCACCCCGCGTATGCCCGCCCAACAGCAGCAGTTGATCGATGGGGC
>NZ_LFGT01000027.1:20809-22835 GCF_002078115.1 Halomonas sp. BC2
CAGCCCCAGGTGGGGCGGGCAGTCGAGGCCGCCAGGGCCGCCTTCCCCGGTTGGGCGCGCACTCCCTTTGCCGAGCGTCAGGCGCTGGTAGAGCGGTTCGTCGAGGTGCTCAAGGCGCGCCAGGAAGACCTGGCCGTGGCGATTGCCGCAGAGACCGGCAAGCCGCTATGGGAAGCGCGTACCGAAGTCGGAGCCATGGTGGGCAAGGTGGCGCTCTCCATCAAGGCGTACCACGAGCGCACCGGCGAACGTGAAAAAGAGGTGGGTACCGCCAAGGCGGTCCTGCGCCATCGGCCCCACGGGGTAATGGCCGTATTCGGCCCCTATAACTTCCCAGGGCATCTGCCCAACGGCCACATGGTGCCCGCTCTGTTGGCGGGTAATACGGTGGTGTTCAAGCCCAGCGACCAGACCCCGCTCACCGCGGATTTGACCCTGCAGTGCTGGCTGGAAGCCGGCTTGCCCGCCGGGGTGATCAACCTGGTACAAGGCGGCGTGGCCGTGGGGCAGGCGCTCTCCGCCCACCCGGGTATCGATGGCTTGCTGTTTACCGGCAGCGCCAAAGTGGGCGGCCTGTTGCAGCAGCAGTTTGCCGGGCAGCTGGATAAAATCCTCGCCCTGGAGCTGGGGGGCAACAACCCGCTGGTGGTCAAGGAGGTGGATGACCAGCGCGCAGCCGTCCTGACCATTTTGCAGTCGGCGTTTCTTTCCGGCGGCCAGCGCTGCACCTGCGCCCGTCGTCTGATGATTCCCCAGGGGGAGGCGGGAGATCGTCTCATCGACGCGCTCTCAGAGGCGATTGCCAAACTGCACGTGGCCGGGCAGTTCGACGAGGAGCCCGCGCCGTTCTATGGCGGCCTGGTGAGCGTGGCCGCGGCCGATGGCCTGCTCAAGGCGCAGGACGAACTGGAAGCCATGGGCGGCACGGTGATCAACCGTATGCAGCGCCTGGCAGAGAACACCAGCCTGCTCAGCCCCGCGCTGATCGACGTGACCGGCCTGGAGGTGCCCGATGAAGAGCACTTTGGCCCGCTGCTGAAAATCCATCGCTATGCCGATTGGGACGAGGCGCTGGCACTGGCCAACGACACCCGCTATGGCCTTTCGGCGGGGCTGATCGGCGGCGAACCGGCGGATTGGGACGACTTCCTGCTGCGTATTCGCGCAGGCATCGTGAACTGGAACCGCCAGACCACGGGGGCATCGGGGGACGCGCCCTTCGGCGGCGTAGGCGATAGCGGCAATCACCGCCCCAGCGCTTTTTATGCCGCCGACTACTGCGCCTACCCCGTTGCCTCCATGGAAGCCGACAGTCTGGAAATGCCCGAAACCCTGCCACCGGGAGTCACCCTATGAGCGTCCACAGCATTCGGGAAGTCAACTTCGACGGTCTGGTCGGGCTGACCCACAACTACTCGGGACTGGCCCACGGTAATGTGGCCTCCATGAGCCACGGGGGCCTGGTTTCCAACCCCCGAGAGGGCGCGCTGCAGGGGCTGGCCAAGATGAAGTCGCTGATGGACGCAGGCTACGCCCAGGGAGTTCTGCCCCCGCAGCAGCGGCCGGACCTGGGCGCGCTGCGCGACTTGGGCTTCAGCGGCAGCAACCGCGAGATCCTCGCTCGAGCGGCGCAGCAAGCGCCACAGCTGCTGCGGGCGGTGTGCTCGGCGTCCAGCATGTGGACCGCCAACGCGGGCACCATTACGCCCGGCGTGGATGCGCCGGATGGAAGGGTGCACTTTACCCCGGCCAATCTGCAGTCGAGCTTCCACCGCTACCTGGAGCCGCGCACCACGGGGCGCGTACTCCAGGCGATTTTCCGCGATGAGCAGCACTTCGCCCACCACCCGGTGCTGCCCGCCACCCCCGCGTTTTCCGATGAAGGGGCGGCCAACCACACCCGGCTATGCGGTGAGTACGGCGAGCCCGGCGTGCACCTGTTCGTGTATGGCCGCCAGGCGTTTGGCGGCGGGCGCAGCGAGCCCAAGCGCTACCCCGCCCGGCAAACGCTGGAAGCCAGCCAGGC
>NZ_LFGT01000027.1:23213-48152 GCF_002078115.1 Halomonas sp. BC2
CCCAGCAGCACCCGGAGGCCATCGATGCGGGCGTGTTCCACAACGATGTGATTGCCGTGGGCAACGGCTCGGTGCTGCTCTACCACGAAATGGCGTTTCTGGACGAGGCGCGGACCCTGGACGAGCTACGTGCCAAAATGAGTACGCCGCTGATTCCCATTCGTGTCCCGGCGGAAGCGGTGAGCATGGAAGACGCGGTGGCGTCGTACCTGTTCAACTCCCAGCTGCTTTCCAACCCGGATGGCACCATGACCCTGGTGGTGCCCAGCGAGTGTCAGGAGCGGGAAGCCGTGTGGCGCACGCTGCAGGACTTCATCCTGGCAGGCAATAATCCCATTGGCGAAGTGATCGTCAAGGACGTGAAGCAGAGCATGCGCAACGGCGGCGGCCCCGCCTGCCTGCGCCTGCGCGTGGTGCTCAGCGACGCCGAGCGCGCAGCCCTAAGCGGTCGAGTGCTGCTCGACGATGCGCTCTATAACGACCTCACCGCCTGGGTGAGCCGCCACTACCGCGACCGCCTCGCCACCGATGACCTGGCCGACCCGCAGCTCGCCACGGAAGTCCTCACCGCGCTGGATGAGCTGACGCAGCTGCTGAACATTGGCTCGGTGTATCCGTTTCAACAGGGGTAAGCGCCCTGCCAAACAGCTCATCATGAGGTTTTCTCATGATGAGTTGAATTAATGTCGCTTTTCATTCATGTGGTGGGTCTGGCATAAAGAACACATCCTTTTCGATGACGTGGCGCTAACGCCCGTGTATCGAAACGTCAAACATGGCATCGAGCGCTGAGCTGCATTGCGGCGCCGTCGCCAATCTCGACCAACAGGGTGTTTGTTCGCGATGAGCTACGACTTTACCTTCGATATCAAGAGCGTCCGGTTCGACGAAAACTACCGTCCTGCCGAGAGCACGCGTACCACGACTAACTTCGCCAATCTGGCGAGAGGGGAGCGCTGCCAGGAAAACCTGCGCAATGCGCTGACCATGATCAACAACCGGTTCAATACCCTGGCGCACTGGGATAACCCCAAGGCGGATCGCTATGCCGTCGAGCTAGATATCATCACCGGCGAGCTGAACATGGCAAACGCGAGCGATGCCTTCCCCGCGATTGAAATGCTGAAGACGACCATCATCGATCAGCATCTCGACAAGCGCATCGAAGGCATGATGGGAAACAACTTCTCTTCCTACGTTCGCGACTACGACTTCAGCGTGTGGCTGGCCGAGCACAATCAGGAGCGCTCGGAGTTTGGCATCCCGGAAGGGTTTGGCGACCTGCATGGCAAGCTGTTCAAGCGTTTCATTCACTCCGACGCCTACCGCGCATCGTTCAGCAAGGCGCCGGTCATCTGCCTGAGCGTGTCCCACAGCAAGGTGTATCGCCAGACGGAAAATCGCCACCCCGTGCTGGGCGTCGAGTACGTCAACGACGAGCCGTCGCTCACGGATTTCTACTTCGCCAAGATGGGCCTGCAGGTGCGCTACTTCATGCCGCCCCATAGCGTGGCGCCATTGGCGTTCTATTTCTCCGGCGACCTGCTGGCCGATTACACCGACCTCGAACTGATCAGCGCCATCAGCACCATGGAGACGTTTCAGAAGATTTACCGCCCCGAGATCTATAACGCCAACTCGGCGGCAGGCAAGCTCTATCAGCCTAGCCTGAAGCATCAGGACTACTCGCTGACGCGCATCGTGTACGACCGTGAAGAGCGCAGCCAACTGGCCATCGAGCAGGGGCGCTTTACCGAGCAGTATTTCATCAAGCCCTTCCGCCAAATACTCGACAAGTGGTCGGCCGATTACGCCCTTTGAACCCCTCATCATGAAGGTTATTTCTTATGAAGACACTGTTGCCCACCTCGACCGCCGGTAGTTTGCCCAAGCCCGCCTGGCTGGCCGAGCCCGAAACGCTCTGGTCCCCCTGGAAACTGCAGGGCGACGAGCTGGCGGAAGGCAAGCAGGATGCGCTGCGGGCGTGCCTGCACGATCAGCGTCAGGCAGGCATCGACATCGTCAGCGATGGCGAGCAAACCCGCCAGCACTTCGTGACGACGTTCATCGAGCATCTCAAAGGTGTCGATTTCGAGCAGCGCAAGACGGTCAAGATCCGTGATCGCTACGAGGCCAGCGTGCCTTCGGTGGTGGGCCCCGTCTCGCGGGAAAAACCGGTCTTCGTGGACGATGCCAAATTCCTGCGTCAGCAGACCGACCAGCCCATCAAGTGGGCGCTGCCCGGGCCCATGACCATGGTCGACACCCTATATGATGGCCACTACAAGAGCCGCGAAAAGCTGGCCTGGGAGTTCGCCAAGATCCTCAACCAGGAAGCCCGCGACCTGGCAGCGGCTGGCGTGGACATCATTCAGTTCGATGAGCCCGCCTTCAACGTTTTCTTCGATGAG
The DNA here is from genome assembly GCF_002078115.1 of Halomonas sp. BC2. NCBI lineage: Bacteria > Pseudomonadati > Pseudomonadota > Gammaproteobacteria > Oceanospirillales > Halomonadaceae > Halomonas > Halomonas sp. BC2. The sequence goes on from NZ_LFGT01000027.1 coordinate 25,625, forward strand.
GTGAACGACTGGGGCATCGCCGCCCTGGAGAAAGCTATCGAAGGGGTCGAGTGCGAGACCGCCGTGCATATCTGCTACGGCTACGGCATCAAGGCCAACACCGATTGGAAGAAGACGCTGGGGTCGGAGTGGCGCCAGTACGAAGAGATCTTCCCCAAGCTGCAGGCGTCGAACATCGACATCGTTTCGCTGGAGTGCCAGAACTCCCACGTGCCCATGGAGCTGATCGAGCTGATTCGCGGCAAGAAGGTGATGGTTGGGGCCATCGACGTGGCCACCCACGCCATCGAGACGCCGGAAGAGGTCGCCGACACGCTGCGCAAGGCGCTGCAGTTCGTCGATGCCGACAAGCTCTACCCCTGCACCAACTGCGGTATGACGCCCCTGCCTCGTGAAGTCGCCCAGGGTAAGCTGAAGGCGCTGAGCGCTGGCGCGGCAATCGTACGGCAGGAGATTTCTCGATAGTCGGCTTGGCCATCAGGCGGGTGATGACCCCCATGCATTGGGACACAGAGAGTGATACAGGCGGACTAGAGCTTCCGCCTGGGTATCCTCGTTCCAGCGCCCCCCGAAAGCTTTCGATCGACGTCGACACGCCGTTCACCCGAGGGAAATAGGCGTCGGAAAGCATTAAAATCTTCATCATGAACGACTTAACGACTTCCTTTCATCATGATGGATATGACATGCGACGTACTTTTGTGCTGCCCACGTCCTGGGCGGGCTGGGGGCTTTTCATTGCCTTTGTAGCGCTAGTATTGGCCGGTATTTGGCCAGTGATTGGTTGGGTGAACCGGGCCACGCTGGTGATGGGACTGCCGCTGCTGGTGGTGTGGAGCTATGTGATCATCCTCTCTTGCGTAGCGGTCATGCTGGTGGGCAATCGCATCGTAGAGCGAGACGACCATGAATAGTGCCTGGCCGTTAGTGATCACGCTGTTATACGTGGCCACCGCGATGTTGATCGGCCTTCGCGCACGGGCGGGGCGCTCTATGAATACGCTAGAAGAGTGGGGCGTGGCTGGGCGCAGTATGGGGCCTGTCACGCTGTACCTGCTGATCGCGGCGGGCAGTGTGAGTGCTTACACCTTCATGGGCGCACCGGGCTGGGCCTATTCCAAGGGCGTGGCGGTATTTTATGTGGCGGTTTATTTAGCCTATTTAGCGCTGGTGGCGTGGTACTTCGGGCCGAAGGTGTGGCAGTTCGGCGAGCAGTTTGGCCATGTGACGCAGGCAAGCGCCATTGCTGACCGTTATCAAAGCCCTGCGCTAGGGGCGCTCTCCGCGCTGGTCATGGCGGTAGGCTCCGTGGCCTACGCGGTGCTACAAACGATTGGCTCAGCTTATATTCTATTCGTGATGAGCGGCGGGCAGATTCCTGTTTGGCTAGGCGTGCTGTTGGTGCTGGCCTGCATTGCCGTATATCTCTACGCCAGCGGGCAGCGAGCGATTGGCCGCACTAACGCGTTCCAGGGTGTTCTGATGCTGGCGGTGGCCTGGGCAGTAGGCTTATGGGCCGTACACAGCGCCACCGGCGGGCTGAGTGTTGCCAGGGTGTTTGAACGCATCGCCGCCGAGCATCCCGAATTTTTGACGCTGCCCGGTGCGGGCGGCGATATGAGTTTTCGTTTCTGGAGCACTTCGATCATCGTGTCGATGCTGTCGTTCATGCCCCCCGTCTGGACGCAGTGGATGAGCGCCTCCTCCGCACGTACCATTCGCCGTAGCGCAACGTGGCTGCCTACCTATTACGTGGTGATTCTGCCCATGGTGGTGGTGGGGTTCATCGGTATTTTCTCGCTGCCGGAGCTGGCGCGGGCAGATACCGTGGTGCTGGAATACGCCATGCAGCACTTGCCCGTGGTGCTGGTGGGGCTGCTGGGCGCGGGCACTCTGGCAGCCTCCATGTCCTCCAGCGAGCCATTCATTCACTCGGTTTCTCTCTCGGTGAGCAAAGACGTGCTGCAGCCGCTTTTCAAGCTCTCGGAGGGCACCACCGCCCAGTTGGCGCGGCTTTTGATTCTACCCATCATGTTCTTGCTGATTGCGCCGCTGGCGATTGCCGAGCCGGGAAGCCTGGTGATGATTCTGCTGGTGGGGCTGGGGTTTGCTTCTCAAGTGCTGCCTGCGTTCATCGGCATGTTCTTTTGGCCCAGAGCGTCGAAGCTGGGTGTCATGGCGGGCATCATGGCGGGCTTCATGGTAACGGTGGCATTCACCGCCGTGTGGCCACACCCGTTGGGGATCCATGCCGGGTTCTGGGGGCTGATGGTCAATCTGCCGCTCTTTTTTGCCGTGTCGCTGGTCACTCCAGCGGGGGCCAGTGAGGTGGTCGAGCGGTTCTTTCGCATTTCGGCGCCACGAGGGCTGACCCGGCTGGGGCGTTAGAGGAGAAGAGAGAAAAGAGAAAAGAGAACAGACGAGGCCAGCGCTGACGCTGGCCTCGCGGGTATGGCTACGATTGGCCGCCAGCAGCGCCCCCCACGATGCCACTGCGGAAGCCGCCCTGACGAGAATTGGCGTGATCCAGATGGTTGGCCACGGTGTCTTCCGGGGAGCCTGCCATTTCACGGAACATCCCCATGGAACCCAGCAGAGCAGAAGACTCGTAAGGCACAAACACGCGCTCGCCGTCTTTCGCCATGGTGGGCAGCACTTTGATATAGCTTTGGCCAAGCAGGTAACCCACCACCGTGCGCTTGTTCTCTTCGCTATCGCCAATGGCGCTGAGCACCAGCTTGATGGACTCCTGCTCGCCCTGGGCGCGCAGAATGGCCGACTCTTTATCGCCCTGGGCATTCAAGATGGCGGATTCACGCTGGCCCTGGGCCATGGCAATGGCGGCTGATTTTTCGCCCTCGGCTTCGGTGACCGTTGCACGACGTTTACGCTCGGCAGCCATTTGCAGGCGCATGGCCGACTCTACCTCTTCCGGCATGGCGATGTCCTGAACTTCGACCCGGGAGATCTTGACCCCCCACTTGGAAGCAGGCTCTTCCATGGCAGCCTGAATCTCGTTGTTCACCTCGGCCCGGGATTCGAACAGCTTATCCAGCTCCATCTTGCCGACCACCGAACGCAGCGTGGTCTTGGCCAGTACCTCCACGGCCTGGCTCATGTTCTCGACCTCATAGACTGCTCGCTTGGGGTCGATGATCTGATAGTAGAGCGCGCCGTTGATCCGCACCGTGACGTTGTCGGTGGTCACGACCGGCTGGCCCGGGAAGTCCATGACGGTTTCCCGACGGTCGATACGAATTTCATCGCTGGTGATGGGGTGGTACTCCTCGCCCATTTTCTTGTAGCGAATCATGGTGATGGCGCGGGGCTGCTCGATAAAGGGAATGATGATGTTGATGCCGCTCTCCAGCACCCGGTGAAACGAGCCTAGCCGCTCGATCACCATGACTTCCGATTGGCGAACGATCACCAAGCCCTTGGAAATGATCAGAATACCGATGACCACGATGATCAGGCTGATCAACAGGCCTGGGCTGATGGGTAGATCCATGGTTAAAGCTCCTTGCGTTGCGAATGGTTGTCCTGGGGAACCGGGTTGCTGGCAGGGGTCAGCATGACCAGGGCGGTGGTGCCCTCGAAACGTTTGAACACCACCGGAGTGCCGGAGGGCAGCTCGGTGGCTCCGCTCTCCAGCACGCGTAGTCGATAGAAGTCGCCATTGACCTTGATGCCGGTGGCATTATCGAAGTCGCGGGTCAGGGTGACATAGTGTTGGTTCTTTTCCACACCGGTACCGGTGGTGCCGTAGGCGACCCCCTTGGGCGAAAAGCGCGGGCGAATCACCATCACGCCCACGGGCACCAGAATACCCGCGAAGATGCCCATGCTGAGCAGTTGCCAGGGCAGTGTCAGCCCCAGCGCGGTGACGGCGGCGGTCAAGGCGGCGGCGATGCCCAGCGCCAGGAGGACCATGGCGCCAGAGGTCAGCTCGCCGAGACTGAGCAGCAGCGCGATGACTAGCCAGGTGTAGGCCGGATTCCAATCCATGAGCACTCCTTATCAAGTGGACTCCCCCAAGGGTAACGTACCTTAGGCCTAGCGTCTCCCCACTTTTCCACAGGTGGTGCTGTAACTGCCTGAATAGCGTTGAAAATTTCAGTGCTATCAACGAGATCGGGGCTTTCCCGCCGGTATCATGTTGTTACCCCTAACACCATGAACCAAAAGGAAAGCCCCGATGCTTCAAGATGCCAAAGACCGCGCCAAATGGAAAGCTCGCCTGATCGACTGGTGTGACGACCTGTCGGATCACCTCGCTCGACCCGTCGTGAAGCTGGCGGCAGAAACGCTCTTTGGCATCCTGGCCAGCGGTAGTTTGCGCCAGGCCGAGATCGCCCGCGCCTTGAAGGAACCCTGTCGGCTACACCACACGCAGAAGCGGTTGTCGCGCATGCTGTCCCGGCACAGCGAGCTTGCCTGGGCCGCGGAGCAACTGCAGCTCCAGCGGATCACGCCCTATATCACCGATGACATGGTGCTGGCCATCGATCCGGGCGACCTGAACCGGGATGGCGCCCCGACCAGTGAATACCGAACCCGCGTTCGCGACGGTGATACCGGCGAGATCGTCGGCGGTTATCCGCTGATCAGCGTGGTGGCACGCGACCTGAAGCGGGGCACCACCTGGCCACTGCTCACGCGGCTGCTATCGCCGGCTCGCGGCGGCTACCGCAGTGAAAACACCGATATCCTGAGCGTGATGGATACCGTGCAGCGCCATGTGGAGGGCCGGCCACTGTGGGTCATCGATCGTGGCGGCGATCGAGGGCGGCTGTGGGATGCCTGGCTGCGCGCCGAGCGTCATGTGCTGGTCCGGGCCGCCAATCAGCGCTTCTGGCAGTGGCGAGATACCGCCAAGACGTCGCAGCAGATTGCCCGAGATCTGCCACTGAAGCACCGCGGCCACTTGCGCCGTGGGCAGCATATCCCGGTGCGGTTCGGCATCACCAAGGTCACACTGCGGGAGCATCCGGAGACGCCGCTGTGGATGATCGTTGTCGATCATGAGAAGTCGGAGCGCCTGGTGCTGGTGACGACGCGCCCGGTGCGTGGTCGCCGCCAAGGCGAGCGGATGATTCAGGCTTACCTGGATCGCTGGGCCTGCGAGGAGGGGTACCGGTTCACCAAGCAGGGGTTCGACCTAGAGGGTGTCCAGGCACGCCGTTTCACGACGCTGCAGAACCTGGTGGCGCTGGCCAGCCTGGCCTGGGCACTGCTTGTCATTTTCAGCAATTAGTGCGACCCTCAGGGCGTAATATCGGGCTATTATGGTAGTCTGTACAGGATTGAGTGCGACAGAATTAATAGCAATTGATGCGACAGGTCTTGTTTTATTCAACATTTGGTGCGACTGCCCATGCCACTGCCTACATCCGTTCGTAAAATCGGCCCTACCCGACGAAGTGTGTCTGGCTACTATGCCTTTCGCGGGGAGGAGTCTATTGCGTTCGAGTCGACGCTCGAACGTGATTTCCTCATCAAGGCTGACTTTGATGTGAGCGTCCTTGGTGTGATATCCCAGCCGTGCGAGATCCCGTTTCATCATCCCGTGACCGGTAGGCGCTACACCTACACACCTGACTATTTGGTTTATTACCGTCTCGGTAACCGTCATTACAGGGATTACCCAAAACCTCTCCTGGTGGAGGTCAAACCACGGGAAAAGTGGCAAGCACATTGGCGTGAATGGTCGCCTAAATGGAAGGCGGCGATACGGCATGCCAACAATGAGGGCTGGGCGTTTCGCATTCATGATGAAAGCCGCATTCGTGATAAGACCTTGGACAACATTACCTTCCTAGCGCGCTACAAGCGGATGGTGTTTCCCTCTGTCGAAAGCCAGGCAGTCCTCAACACGGTGAGGGAAATGGGGGTGGCGACCTTGGATTACCTGCTTTCTCGGCACTTTATGGGCGATATTTACCGGGCAGAGGGGATTGCGCATTTATGGCATCTACTGGCGACTCGGCAGTTAGATTGCGATATGGCCCAATCCTTCAGTCCTCTATCGGAGGTATGGGTACCCGATTATGAATAACCATCGTGGCAGCGCAACTGAACCCAATAACGGCGTCGCCCAAACACGCCAACACTTGCAGATTATGGTGGGTGAGCAGGTTCAGAAAGATGGCACCGTTTACCGAATTTCCCAGGTGCTCGATTTTGAGACAGTCATTGGCATTGCCGTTGAGTCCGGGCGTAGTTGCCCGCTTCGCATCAAAGAACTAGCGCCTCTCAATAGCGGGTCCGTATCCCCTGAGCAGGATATGTCCGAGATTGGGGATGCCGATTGGCGGGAGGCCGAGCATCGCTTTTCCATCATTAAGCCCTTGGTGGATCGCCATACGGTGGGGCGGGATGCAGCGGAGGAGCGTGCGAAACAAACGGGGGTTGATACGGCTACGATCTACCGTTGGTTGAAGCGGTATAAAGCGACGGGCTCGGTGCTCGCATTGATTCCTCAAAAGCCAGGGTGGAAGAAGGGAAAGTCGCGTATTCCCGCGCATGCCGAGGCAGTGATTCAGGAAGTCATCAAAGAGGTGTATTTGACGCTGCAGCGTCCGTCCGCACAAAAAGCGGTACAGGAAGTCATGCGGCGCTGCCATGAACGGCGCATCGACCCGCCGAGCCCTGGTACCGTTCGTGCTCGTCTGCGTGATATCCCAGAGCGTGACCGGTTGCGTGGCCATGGTTTTAGAGACAAAGCCATTAACAAGTTCCAGCCGGCTGCCGGAAAATTTCCCAATGCGGACTATCCGTTAGCCGTTATGCAGATTGACCACACGCCTGCCGATATTATTTTGGTCGATGACGTGTATCGCAAGCCGATTGGTCGCCCATGGATTACGTTGGCCATGGACGTGTTTACTCGCATGGTCACGGGGTATTACTTGTCGTTTGACCCGCCCTCTGAAACATCTGTCGGCATGTGTGTGGCGCACTCCATGCTTCCTAAAGATGAGTGGTTGCTACTGCATAATGTGGAGGCTGAGTGGCCGGTATGGGGCACACCCGCCACGATTCATGTCGATAACGGCCCAGATTTTCGCTCTGAGACGTTTCGGCGCTCATGCCTAGCCTATGGGGTCAACCTTGAGTTTCGGCCTGTTAAGCAGCCTCGTTATGGTGGCCACATTGAGCGGGTACTGGGCTCTCTTCTAAAGGAAATCCATAACCTGCCTGGGACGACCTTCTCCTCCATTAAAGAGAAAGAGGGATACGATCCAGAGAAGCACGCGGCCATGACGAAAAGCGAGTTTGAAGAGTGGCTGGTGACGTTGATTTGCAAGGTTTACCACCAGCGCCTTCATTCTGGGATTGGTATGTCGCCGATGAAAAAGTGGGAAATTGGTGTGTTTGGCAATGCGGATGTGCAGGGAGTGGGATTAGCGCCGAGGCCTGCTGACAGGCTCTCTGTATTGCTCGATTTTTTGCCCAGCTTTCAGCGTACGATCCAGACCTTTGGTGTGACCATCGATGGCATAAACTATTACGATGAAGCGCTAAGACCTTGGATCAATGCCAAAGATCCAGACATGCCAGACAAGAAACGCACCTTTGTTTTCCGGCGCGACCCTCGCGACATTAGTGTCATTTGGTTCAAAGACCCGGAGCTCGGGCACTATTTTCGCGTGCCCTTTGCCAATCTTGCCCTCCCCTCGATGAGTGTTTGGGAGTATGCCCAAGCTAAAGCGCGCCTTCGGCAGGAAGGAAGAAACTCGGTCAATGAGACTGAAATTCTACGCGCTATTAGTGAGCTGCGAACCCATGTGGAGGAGTCGCAAGCACGTACTAAGCGAAGTCGCCGTCAGGCACAACGACGTAAAGAGCATGAGAAGAAGGTGACGCCTGCAGATCCCCTTTTACATGCGCCCTCAACTGCGGCCCCTAAAGAGACACCCGCTCAAGGGGACGGTCTTTTAACGGGTGATATCGATGTGAACTGGGACATAGCATGAGCACACACCTTCATCCTGATCTTCGTCACGTCTTGGGGCTGTCCGCTAAAGAGCGAATGGAGTTTATGGATCAACCGCGCTGGTTGGGCTATCCATTGGCCAATCGTGTCATTGAGGTCATGCGTGGGTTGATGGAGAAGCCCAGTCGTCCTCGTATGCCTAACCTCTTGCTCGTGGGTGACTCCAACAACGGAAAGACAAGTTTCGTAAGCAGTACGGTGAAGGCTACGTGAATGAAGACGTAGAGCCCGTGAAGCCTGTTGTTGTCACTCAGGCTCCCCCGAGTGCCGATGAGAAAAGTCTGTATATCGCAGTGCTAGAGAGTTTCTGGGCTCCCTACCGGCCTACAGATCCTGTTCCCAAGCTGCGCTACCAGGTGATTCATCAACTGCGTGCTTGCCATACGCGCTTACTGATCATCGATGAGTTTCACTCTCTGTTAACCGGTGGTGCTGTTAAGCAGCGCGAAACGATGAATGCCATTAAGCTTTTATGCAATGAGCTAATGATTCCCATCGTTGGTGTGGGGACGCAAGATGCTGTGCGTGTGCTGCATTCAGACCCACAGCATGCGAGTCGCTTTGATGTGGTCGCGTTACCAAAGTGGGAGCTCAATCAGGAGTTTCAGAAGCTGCTCGCTGGCTTTGAGAAGATATTACCTCTCAAACATCCTTCCCAACTGCATGAGCCCCAATTGGCGACCCAGCTCCACGCGATTTCTGGCGGTAATTTGGGTGACCTGCACCGGCTGCTGATTGAGTGTGCAAATGCCGCTATTTTGTCTGGAGCTGAGTGCATCGATGAGAAAATTATTCAGAGTAAATCATGGGTGCGGCCCACCCGTGGCATTAGGGAAGTGATGCTGTAATGACCTGGGCGCTGAGTGTGCCCCTGCTGCCTGAGGAGTCCCTTTCATCATGGCTCGTTCGGGCGGCGTTGCGACAGGGGTGTGATCCTTTGTCGCTCACCGGGGCTATTTGGCCAACATGGCGTATATGGACGAGGGACATTGATAGGGAAATACCCCTCGCAAGAATGCGCCCATTAGTGAATGCCTCGGGGATATCTTCCGCTAAGTTTCAGAAAGCGGGGATGCGGGACGATTGTGAGAAAGTGGTCGGTTACTCGTTACCGGAAACCCGGACTTGGCCCTGGTTGTTGGCACTCGGCAGCCGAAATCGAACCCGCCATGGAGGACAACAGGTATGCACGTTGTGCTTGGCAGAGGACTCAACCCCCTACTTGCGCCGGCACTGGCGATTCGCTTGGCACACTGGGTGCCGCTTTCATGGGGTGCAGCTGGTAGATGAGTGCCCAGCATGCAAGGCCCCTATAGAGCCCCATCGCCTGACAGCGGAAGATCAACATTTAGCTCAATGCAGCCGGTGTCATAACGATTTTAGAAAGGCGGTATGCACGTCGCCTTTACCTGAAGCGTTCAGTGTTCAAGTGATGGCTGATCGTGTGTTAGAACAGGATAAGGTGACGTTTAGGCAGGCCTCTATCGCACCCGCCGATTGGTTTTCTATGGTGGCCTTTTTTATTGGCGTTATACGGCGTGCAAGTCGGCGGCCTGTGTCACCCCTGGCCGATGCGCTTCTTTCATTGGGCATTTCGGTTACGGATTGCCGAATGCCTGTGTCTGGCCTGGCGTTTGAGCTGCTGGCTGTCAGCGAGCGTAGTGCCTTATTGGTAGCGTTGGAACGCTTGCTCAGTATGGGCCTTGAAGAAACGTTCAGCGTTCTGGTCGCGTGCAATGTCAAAACGAGCGCGCTTCATGATCCCCGAAGGTCGCCCCCCGTTGTGTTGTTGCCGCTGCTATCACGGTTATCTCACCACCCTCATGGGCCGCATCGCCGCCGTGTTCCCCCGGCTTGTCGCCCCATGTCGGAACGCGCTGTTAGAGCCTCATGGGCGCGTTTAAAACGCAGAATGAAAGCGGAGCCAACCTCTTGAATCAACACCAAACGGTCGACTGCGATGAGTGTGGCCGAGAAGTCTCCAAATTGTGGCGACGCCATAAAGGGCACGGCTACTGTTCAACTTGCTATGCTCGTGTGTTTAAGCGGCGGATGTGCCCACGATGTGGTGAGTTAGCCCGTCTGCCTAAGAATGACCCAGACGCCGTCTGTCGTCAGTGCAACGTTGACAAACCGTGTGCACGATGTGGAAAAGCCAGTTCAGACTACAACATCGGCAAGGTCACTCCCTACGGCCCTGTCTGTATCGCCTGCGCTCCCTATTTCAAAGAACCAGAGCCCTGCGAGGCGTGTGGGAAAGCATCTCAACGTCTTACCCGAGTGGCGCGTATGGGGCATGATCATCGCTTATGTCCACGCTGTTCGACAGCAGACCACGGTACCTGTTCTGCATGTCGTCGACATCGTTTATTGGTGGTGGCACCCAACGGGGATGCGTTGTGCAAAGCCTGTAATGAGCAAGGGGAAATTGCCTGCCCATCGTGTGGTAATCCCATGCCAGCGGGTCGAGGTGATGCCTGTGAGCCCTGCTATTGGACGCGAACATGCCGTAAACGCATCACCATTGGCCAAGCCGGTATCACTACCAAAGCGTTAAGTGAGGCCTTTGGGGAATTTGGTGAATGGCTGATTCGTATCACTGGGCCGCATAAGGCTGCCCTCAAGATCAATCATTTCTTCTCGTTCTTCCTTGAGCTCGACCAGGCATGGTCACGGATACCGAGCTATTCGGAGCTACTTCATCACTTCGGGGCGGAGGGCTTGCGGCGTGTGAGGCTTCCCATGCGATGGTTGCATGAAGAGCAAGGGGTAGAGCCGGATCACCAAGCAAAGCGGATCGACTCAGAGAAAAGACGTATTCAAGCGTGTCTCAGTTCTATGCCGTTCGCTTCGCTATCAGACCAAGTGCTGCAAGCCTATTGGCTGCAATTGGAAACCCGTATAGAGGCGGGCAAAACGTCCCACACCTCCGCACGACTTGCACTAAGAGCGGCAGCCGCATTGCTACTCGCTACTGACCGGGAGGGGCAGCGACTGCCTCAACAGGGCGATGTGGACAACTATTTGCATGCGGTGCCCGGACAAGCAGCCTCGGTCACGGGGTTTACTAATTTCTTAAATCGCCAACATGCCACCACGTTGGCTCCTCGGGTGGATGTAAAACGGGCAAGAAAGCGGCGAAAAGAAACACTAGCCCGCACCCTGATGACGATGGCCCGGTGTGCTGATCAAGGAGAGGCCTGGAGGGAGGCATGGATCGTTGCTGCCATGGAGTATTTCCATGACACAAAATTAACGCAGAAAATGCTTCGACAACAGACCGTAGAGCGGACGACAGACGGGATACAGGTGGTAGTGGGTGGCGTTACCTACTGGCTGCCTCTGGATATTGAGTGCTAAGACACTGATAGCGCGCAGTCACTTGGAGGGCCCCGCGACTCTGTAGGCGAATGTCGCCCCGCCGTTTGGACGGGGCTATGGCTCTCTACCTATATGCCAGGGCTCAACGGGGTGCCAAAAGGCGTGTCATGACCGTTGAGATGACGTCAAAACCAGGTCTTCATAAATGCCCTTGATAGCCTTCTCTTCTGGGCTGTGGCGCTGTGGCTCCTGTTCCTGCTTTGGATGTAGTGGGGTTATAAGCCCGTTAGAGAGTGACAGGACATCGCTGAGCTGCTCGTAATCGAGGTTTACGTTATCGACATTGTATTGGTTAAGGCGTGTCATGGTCTCTGTGAGTGCGGTCATACTGTGCTCTTCTTCTCCAAGCGGCGGAAAGGCTTGAATCAGCGGCTGACCGCCTTCCCAACCTATCTTGATCGGCTGATTGATGATGTTGACTTGGGTGCCGGGTGGAATGCGGTCAAATATAGATTCGATGTCTTTGGGTAACATGCGGATACAACCTCGGCTTGCGCGCATGCCAATGCCATCGGGCTGGTTGGTGCCGTGAATCAAATAGCCATCGAAGCCTAGGATGATGGCATGGTCTCCTAGCGGGTTATCGGGGCCGGGCGGTACAACGCTTGGTGCGGTTTCGCCGCGTGCTTCCGCTTCACGTTTTACCGACTCAGGCGGGTACCATGCGGGGTTTTTAATGTTCATGGTGGTCTCGGTCACACCAAGGGGTGTATCAAACCTTCGCGACCGATGCCGATAGGATAGGTCTCAACGCGCGGTGTCTCACCGGTTTTGACATCTGGGTAGTAGTAAAGCCGCAGCTCGGCGATATTGATGACGACCCCAGTACGCTCGACATTCGGCAGGATGAAGCGTCCTGGAATGGTTACTTCAGTACCCACTCCGGGCACCCAAATACTGACCTCTGGGTTAGCACGTACAATCTCCTGGTAGCCAAGGTTGTGACGTCTGGCAATATCAATCAGAGTATCCTCGTAATTCTTCACGATGAAGGTGTCAGCCTCTCCGATAATATTGCCTTCCTCAGGTAGCGGGTAATGCCCCTTGGGCCATTCCGTCTCCTGGGCAGTGGAAGGTTGTGCCGCCATGGCGACAGGGAGCCATGCCAGAAACGAAACCATCACACTCACGATGAAGCCGATCTGCATTGGCCATGGGAGGAATCTCTTAAGTATTGCTGCGTTCTTTGCCAAGAGCATCGCTAGGTTCCTTTTTCATCTAATGCGTCGTTTTTTGATCGAGATAAGTTCAGTTGTAACCCGAGCAGTGTCAGCACCGCAGCGAGTATCCAAGCGGGGCCACTACCGGTGCGTGTGAAAGGAGTTAGGCCCTGCATCGGGGTCACCTCGCCCGTTAAACTGGCCTGTTCAAACTGTGGGGCACGGGCTGTGACGTGACCTTGTGAATCGATGATGGCCGTCACGCCATTACTGGTAGCTCGAAGTAGGTGACGACCATTTTCTAAGGCACGTAGACGCGCCATTTGAAGATGTTGGTGTGGGCCAATGGAGCGCCCAAACCACGTATCGTTGGAAACCGTTAATAGCAGCTCGGCATTACGCGCCTGTTGGGCGACATGGTCGGCAAAAATGATTTCGTAACAAATGGCATTGCCAATGGTGGCTCCAGCCACGTGTAACGGAGCCTGTTCGCCTGACCCTGGGGTCAGGCGAGGTACTGGCAAGTCGAAAAAAGCAAGGGTGCCAGCGAGGAGACTTTGGAATGGCAAATACTCGCCAAAGGGCACCAAGTGCGCCTTCTGGTATTCGCCCTGCACATCATTTAGCCCTATGACGCTGTTATAAGAGCGCCCTTCACTGTCGCGTTGCAAAATGCCGGTCAACAAGGCGGTGTCAGGCCCCAGGTCGGACGCTACTTGCTCAAGTATTTGCTGTGCTTCCTGCTCAAGCATGGGAAGGGCTGCCTCAGGCCAAACGATGAGATCGATATCCCTTGCTTGCTCCCGTGTCATCGTCGTGTAGATACTGATCGCTTCGCGCTGCCCTTGGGCAGTCCACTTAATGCGCTGGTCAAGATTCCCTTGCAGCAATGCCACCCGGATGGGCTTGCCAGCCGGGGTTGTCCATTGGGCGGGCAATAGGAATGGAACGATCCACAAGGCGGCCATTGGGACAAGGAAACTCCAGCGGCGACGCAGTACCTCTACCCCTAACGTACCTGTCAGCGCGGTCATGAGTGACAGCAAGTACACACCACCAACGGGCGCCCATGGGGCTAGTGGAGAATCAATCTGAGAGGTGCCCAGCAATAACCAGGGAAAGCCGGTGAGCATCCAAGTGCGTAGCCATTCGCTCACCACCCACATACCGGCAAAGCTAAGAAAGGCGAACCGTGGCCCCGTGATGCGTCGATAGAGCCCAAAGGGGACTGCAAAGAAGAGCGCCAGGACGCTGACAAAAAGAGTGGTGAGGAGCATCGCCACCAAGGCCCCGGTGCCACTGAAATCGTGAATAGCAACGAAGACCCACGACGTGCCTGAACCGAACAGGCCTACCCCATAGCACCACCCACGCAGGGTGGCCATGGCGGGCGTTAGCGACGCTATTCTCCAATAGACCAGTGCCACGCTCACTGGGCCAAGCCACCATAGGGAAAAGGGGGCGGCACTCAAGGTGGTCAGCACCCCAGCGGCGAGCGCTACAACGCAATCGACTATTGGTGAGGAGCGCCCAGCAAAAAGCGTATATTCTTTATCTTTATCGACCACATCCATAGCGTTACTCAGAGCGCTTAAAAGCAGGACTTTCACGCCATAACGCCACCGCGAACATCAATACACCGGCAAATAGCGCGATATCGGCCATGTTAAAGGCGGGCCAATGCCATTCGCCCCAGTAAATGTCCAGATAGTCGACGACGTACCCTCGCGCTAAGCGATCAATAGTATTACCGAGCGCGCCGCCAAGAATCAGGCTGTACGCACAGGCCTCCAAGCGCGACAGGGGTTTGCATAGCTGCACAACCAATACGACGACCACCACCAACGCTAAACCAAGAAAGAGGTAGCGCTGCCAACCCCCTGCTTCTGCGAGAAAGCTGAAAGCGGCTCCTGTGTTCCCGGTATAAACCCAGTTAAAAAACGGCGTTAGCGGAATGACTTGGCCAAACGACATCTGGGCATGCACAATTTCCTTGACCAGTTGATCGGCTAGAGCCATCACGCAAGCTAATGTGAACCATGGCCAGCGACGTGAAGGGCTATCGTTTGGCGCTGTTCTCATGACGTTGTTTTTCCTTGTGACAGGCCTGTCATTGCGGTACTGGGCGAAAAGCGGTAACCCAGCAGTCGCATGGCGTTCAACGTCACCAGGACGGTAGCACCGGTATCGGCCATCACCGCAATCCACATGCCGGTAATACCCAGCGCCGTTGTAACTAGGAAAATGGCTTTTAAGCCAAGGGCGAGAACAACGTTGGTTTTCACATTGCGCAGCGTGGCACGAGAGAGGTCTATCAGCTCAGCGATGCCGGTAACGCGGTTCTTGAGCAAGGCTGCATCGGCGGTTTCCAACGCCACATCCGTGCCACCCCCCATCGCGATACCCACATCTGCTGCCGCGAGTGCCGGTGCATCGTTGATGCCATCACCTACTTTACCGATGGGGCCACGGCCTGCCGCTTGCCAGTCTCGAACATACGCTGCCTTGTCTTCAGGCATTAGTTCGCCGTACGCTTCAATGCCTAAGCGACCCCCCGTGGCAGCGACGGTGCGGGCATTATCACCGCTGAGCATGACCGCCTGTACGCCTAAACGGGATAGCGCCGCTAGGCCTTCAATGGCATCTTCGCGTGGCTCATCGCGAACCGCGATCAAGCCCAGTAAACGCTCGCCTTCGACGAGGAGAGCGAGGCTCTTACCGGCTTCTTCTAACGCGACAATTCGAGCACTGAGACTTTCCTCAAGGATGACTTTCTCGTGAAGGTGACGAGGCGTCATTAAGCTCAGCTCGCGACCCTCCACCTGGCCGGAAACACCGCGCCCCGCCAGAGCGCGGCTGCCAGTGACGGTGGGGAGGTTGATGCCCGACTGTCTGGCATGCTCAACGATAGCCGTGGCGATAGGGTGACTGGAATCCCGCTCTATTGCGGCGGCGAGCCGCAATACGCTGTTATCGTCTTCCTCAGCAATCCAAGACTCCACATCTGTGACTCTTGGGGTACCCGCAGTGAGGGTGCCCGTTTTATCTAATGCCACCAAGCGAAGCTTACCTAACTGTTCAAGAACGGCTCCCCCTTTGATCAGTAGTCCGCGCCGAGCGCCCGCCGAGAGACCTGCGGCGATGGCGGCTGGGGTAGAAATGACCAACGCGCAGGGGCATGCGATTAACAGCAATGCTAACGCACGGTAAATCGACTCCGACCATGCCATGGTCGATACCAGCGGTGGCACTATCGCCATCAGTAGGGCGAGTAAGACGACGGCGGGCATATAGTAATACGCAAAACGATCAATAAAGCGTGCTATCGGTGCCTTGGCGGCCTGTGCTTCTTCAACCAGACGAATAACGCGAGCGATCGTATTGTCATCAGCGCCTCGTGTTACCTCCACCTCCAGGGCGGCATCAAGATTCACTGTGCCAGCAAAAATGTCATCACCAGGCGCTCGCGAACGGGGTATGGACTCGCCGTTTACCGGCGACTCGTCAATGTCGGAGGTGCCCACCAGGATGCGTCCATCGCAGGGTACGCGATCACCGGGCCGCACCAGCACACGCTGCCCGGGTTTAAGTGACTCCGCCGAGACGTCACGCAGCTGGCCATTGTCCATCAGCCTCGCCGTTGAGGGTGTTAAATTTGCCAAGGCTGAGATACTGCGGCGCGCTCGTGAAGCAGCTACCCCTTCGAGTAGCTCACCTACGGCGAACAAGAACACGACCATCGCAGCTTCAGCGGCAGCATTGATGGCCAATGCGCCAAGCGCAGCGATGCACATCAGCATCTCGATGGTAAAGGGATTGCGCATTTTGAGGGCGCCCCAGGCACTCTGCGCAATGGGTATTAAGCCGACTAGCGTGGCCAAAATGAAAGGCATATTACCCAGCGCAGGCCATGCTAAACGAAGCGCGAAGGCCACTATCAGCAGATTTCCTGTGATAATGACCAAGCGCCCTTTAGCGGTTTGCCACCAAGAGGATGAAGCACCAGATGCGCGTGTTTGGCCATCATGGGAAGCCACTTGATAGCCTAGTTCGTTCAGGATGCCCTCAATGGTCTTTCGCGAGGGGGCCCCGTGATCGTGGTGGTGAATCTTCACTGATCCCGTGACCGAGCTTGCCGTGACTTCCTCAATGCCTTCCAGTCGCTCTAGCGCCGATACAACCTTGCGCTCACAACCGCCGCAGTCCATGCCTTCAACACGCAGCGTCAAGGTGGTAGGCGCTGTTGTCGGCGTTGATGTTTTCATGGTGCCTCTCCTGCCAATGGGCTATGGTTTTTAAGTGTAAACCTTGTAGCAACTACAGCTTCAAGCCCTGCCTAAGGAGTTTTACCATGTCGATGATCGGCCAAAGTATCAGCATTGGTGAGTTAGCACGACGAGCCGATTGCAAACCTGAAACGGTTCGCTATTACGAGCGTATTGGGCTGTTGCGCGATGCGACACGAACCGGTGGGGGGCAGCGCCGCTATGGAGACGACGCTGTGCGGCGCTTGACCTTTATTCGTCATGCCCGAGACTTTGGCTTTTCGGTGGAGTCAGTGCGAGAGCTTTTGGCCATGTCAGATCAACCTGATATGCCTTGCCAAGAAGTCGATGCCATCGCCACGCATCACCTAAAGAAAGTGGAGTCCCGCCTTCAACGACTGTCCATACTGCGTGAGGAGCTTCAACGGATGGTCACGCAGTGTGCCGGTGGTAAAGTGGAAAGCTGCCGAATCATTGAGGTCATCAGTGATCATCAGCTCTGTATCACTGAAAAATCGCACGGAGGGGCTCACGACTTAGGTTAGCACTAACGCTACGCCCCACGCCCAATGGTTAGCCCAGCGAAACATCCAAAAACAGCATGAGTACCAATCCGATAGAGAGGCCCAGCGTGGCCTTTTTTGGTGCCCGCTTCGATGAGTTTCGGGAATAATCTCATGACTGATCACATACAACATCGCCCCCGCTGCAAAGGCCAACCCCCAGGGCAGTAGCGCTTGTGACATGCTGATGACTCCAGCGCCTAATAAGCCACCCAACGGCTCAACAAGCCCCGTAAGGGCGGCAATCGTCCATGACCGCCAACGTGAATAGCCCACGCCTAGCAGTGATACTGCTACGGCCAGTCCTTCTGGGGCATTCTGAAGTCCAATGCCAATCGCTAGTGGAATGCCTCCTTCGCTTCCCCCTGCGCCGAAGGCCACGCCAACGGCCAGCCCTTCTGGCAGGTTGTGTATCGTAATGGCAATAATAAACAACCAGATACGACGTAGTGAGGCAGCCTCTGGCCCTTCTCGCCCCTGTTCGAAGTGCTCATGAGGTAAGAGTTCGTTCAGTAGTGCGACCATTCCAATCCCTAGCAAGATGGCCGCACAGGCAATGGCAGCAGGTACCACGCTACCTCCGTAACGCAGCTCCGAGGCTTCTAAGGAGGGTATGATCAGTGAGAAGAAAGAGGCCGCTAGCATGACGCCAGCGGCGAACCCCAACGCTAAATCGCGAACACCACGATTCGGTCTTTTGGTAAACAAGACAGGAAGCGCCCCGACAGCCGTCATCAAGCCCGCGGCAAGGCTTCCCAATACCCCCATGGTGACGAGAGAAACCTCTTCCATACCGATTACCTGTCTTGTGGTAGATGAGTGATCACAGCGCTAGGATTCCATAACGAGGCAAGCACACGTTCACGTTACTAACAATCCATGCAACGTTGCTAAGCACGGGTGGTTACGGCTCGTTAAACGAGATCAAGTCATAAATGGACGCCGTGCCGATAGCTTGTTCCAAGCGATCTCTTGCCTCGTAAAGTGACGCTTGATATTCACCTTGAGTCGGCTGCTCACCCAACATGATGCGTTGACCTTGACCAAGGGGATCAACAGGCTGGTTATTGACTCTCACTTCGTAATGCAGGTTGGGGCCCGTGGCGACCCCGGAGGAACCTACCTCTCCGAGCGACTCTCCCGCATTGACTAAATCCCCAACCACTAGCTGTGGGGAGAATCGGCTAAGGTGTGTGTAGCGACTAATGGCCCCTGTGTCGTGCTCCACCTCGATCACCTGCCCATATCCCCCTTGGCGACCCATAAAGAATACGCGCCCAGGTGCGGTGGCAATGACCGGCGTTCCTGTCGGCGCAGCCAAGTCAATTCCATTATGAGGACGCATCCCTCCATACACAGGATGTCGCCGATTCCCAAAGCGAGACGTTAAGCGGGCACTAAGCACGGGCAACCGCAACGTGCCTAGCAGTGTGTCGCTTTTGAAAAGAGCTACGTCCCCCTTTTGGGTGACCGGCCATATGACCTCCAAGGGCTCTGCCTGATCAGGCAGAGCGGCATAACTGAGGCGTGGTGGCCCAACACGGGCGCCGTCCTGGCGTCGATCTTCCTCCCACACTAATTGAATACGTTCACTGCCAGAAAACTCCAGCGGCGCTGCTATAAACTCGCTGAGCAGTGTTTCCAGTTTAGTGGCGAAACGCGTTGGGACACCTTCTGCTGCCAAGGCCTCGTAGAGAGTGGTATTAATGACGACATCACGCCCAAAGGTTAGGGTATCAACGCTATCGAGCGGTAATGTGCCTTCTTGCTCGCTAGCCGCCTGTAACTTGACAGGGCTAAGTTCAGACGGAGGCAATGACAGATGCGTTTGCCAATTGGCTTCGGCTAGCAAGGGGTAAAAGCCCACCAAGCCTAGTAACCACCAGCGCTGCATCACTGGCCATCCTCTTCCCCAGAGATCTCCGCTACTTCACTCTCGACGGCATCAATCAGCTCTTGCATACCAAAGGGGTCTAAAGGCTCGCCATTGACAAAAAAGGTAGGTGTTTGGCGAATCTGATTGGCTCTGACATCCGCCATGTCTTGGTCAATCACCGCCTGCACCTCAGCAGAAGTCAGTTGCTCTTCGGCAGCCGCTAAATCAAGGCCTCCTTGGCTCGCGATATCGAGGATAGCGGATTCATCAAAACTGCCATGTGAAGCCCATTGATCCTGGCGAGCCAGCAGCCTCTCCAGTACCGGTTCAAAGACGCCCTGACGACGAGCAACTTCTAATACCCGAATGGCCTTGTCCGATACGTCGCCGTGGAAAGGAGTGTAGCGCACGATGAGCCGCACTTTTTCTGGGTAGGTTTCCAGAATACTTTTTGTCAGGGGATAGAAAGCACGGCAGGCTTCGCAAGCCGGATCGAAGAATTCCACAATCGTCACCGGCGCGTCTTCTCGTCCCAAGATGGGGGAGTGTGAACGCACCAAGGAGTCCTCGGCCTGGACACCGCTCTCTTTTGCTGCCTGAGCTTGCATGTCTAAGAGGGCAGGCTTCGATACGGCGACGATCGCAGCGGTCAGCATTAACGTACCGGCCAATATAAAAGACGCTTTTTTGAACATGTTTCTCTCTCTGTCTCAACGATGGGGTGGAAAAGTAGGGTTGAAAAATAAGCCAATCGCTATGGGAGTAAGCTGCTCGCTATCTACCTGAGCTGGGAGCCGGCCTCGGTCTGTCACTCATGCCCATATAGATTGGCATTTTGATGCGCGTGGTCACTATGCTCAAACTCTAGGCTGGAATGAGCAATACTGAAGCGCATTTATAAGCTGCTCCTTGATCTCTGCTTTGACGGATTCAAGCTGCTGCCAGCCGGTTTCTGTCAGAACCACGTGGCAGTCAAGGGCTGCCATGTTTTCCTGCATCTGCCATAGATGCACATGGTGAATATCCTGGACTCCCTCGATATCTCGTACGGTCTCAACGACTGCCTGCCCGTCAATGTCCGGGGGAGATCCCAGCATTAGCGTACGGATAGGGCCGCCAATTTCAGAGAAGGCTAGGTAAAGAATATATAGCGCAATCCCTATCGTGATCGCGGGGTCTACCCAGCGCATGTCGTACAGTAAAATAAGCGAACCACCGATAATCACGGCGATGGAGGCAAACGCATCCGATAAGTTATGCAGAAAAAGGGCGCGGATATTGACACTCTCTTTTTGCATTGACCACGTGAGCATGGCGGTAAGGGCATCGACGACGAGCGCGACGCCACCAATAATCACGATCGTCCATCCCTCTATCTCAGGGGGATCGACCATCCGCATAGCGCCTTCGTAAATCAGGTAGACACCGACAATAATGAGGGTGGTGTAATTGATGAGTGCTGCCACTATCTCGATGCGGCCATAGCCAAAGGTCATATGCACATCGGCAGGCCGTCTGGCGATTTTACGAGCAGCAAAGGCAATGACTAATGCTGCCATGTCAGAAAAGTTATGTAACGCATCAGCGATCAGCGATAGGCTCCCCGCCATAATGCCACCGACGATTTGAGCGATGGTTAAGAGCCCATTGGCCCAAATGGAGATGCTGACGCGCCGGTCGCCAGAGGCAGGATCAATGTGGGGATGATCATGATGATGTCCCATCTGTTACCTTCTCTCGAATTATCTGTTCTTGGTACTATAAAACCTCTAGCAACTAAAGCTTCAACCCTTGAGCATTATCTATTTGCATCGCTGGATTGGGAAGCACGTCCCTAGCTACCAAGCGAGCCATGGCGCGCTGGGCCGAAGGTGATCATGTTTTAGGTGCGGGGCTCAATCCACTTCAACCGGTAACGTCTAATCCACCATGGGTAGATTCATTTATTTTGTCGAGGCGCACCTTGTCTGGTTTGTAATCGTCGTCGCGGGGGGAGGCTTACTCTTTCCGGCCACCGGAATAATGCTTAAGTTCGCGATTGGGCCATTACTGGCATTACTGATGTTGATTATCAGCCTCACATTCGATGCGCATGCAGTGCGCATCGTGTTCCGAAAGCCGTCACGGCAGTTGTTGGCATTGGGGCTGGTCTATGGGCCTATGTCGATTGCCGGGTGGCTAACGGGCCGTCTATTTTTTGGAAGCGGCCCGCTGGCTGCTGGCCAAACCTTGCTCGGCACGCTGCCGACAGATGTGTCCTCTCCTCTTTTGGTACTGATGGCAAAAGGCAATGTGGCGCTTGCCGCTGTTTTCAACGCAGTCAACACCGCGTTATGTCCGTTTATTGTTCCCTTCCTGTTTTTATGGCTCACCGGCCTTCAGTTAGACGTGCCGCTTGGATCAATTATTCTTGAATTAACACTAATCGTGCTTCTTCCTACCGTGATTGGGGTCAGCTTGCGTACAAAGTTCTCGGCTTTCTTTGCACGGCATGATTCAGCGTATGCAGGGATAGGGTCGATTCTGTATCTGCTGATCCTACTCGCCGTGGTCGGGCCGAATGCCACCACGATCATTGGCTATGGCTGGTATGCGTTTGTGATTGCGGGCGCGGCCCTGTGCCTCAATTTGATTGGGTACCTGGTAGGTATGTCCTCACGGTTACTCACCTCTGATCGCAAAGAGGTGATTACCTATCTTTTCACGGTCAGTAAAAAGGAATTCAGCATCGCTGCAGCGTTTGTCGCTGTTTCCGGCTTGCCATCAGAGATCGCGATTCCAGCCGCTTTTTTTGCCGTGATTCAAATGATCACTTCGCCCATCGCAGCGAAGATCCTCGCCCGCCACTGAAGGGATGGCCGTATCGGCTCTTCGTCAGAAGAGCAACCTGCACACGGGGTGTACAGGTTGCTCTTAGCGACAAAACAGACACCGCTACTCATAAAGGTGGCAAATAGTACCTATGCTAAGTCACTGCGACCAATACTGACCTTGCTAAAAGCATTTAACACAGAGGCTTCGCAGGGTATCTGTTCCTTTTTGGATTTAGGGTGCTTGAACGTATCGGCGAATCCTGGGCAGTGACCAACTAGTTTTTGGACAACACCTTCTACGTGCCGCACGTTAGACAGCACTTGGCGTAACCACTGCTCGAAGCTGCCTTGGTGGCTCAGCGTGAAGACTAAACCTTTATAGGAAGGAGGCTTGGATGCCTCCTCGCTACCGCCAGCTCTGGGTTTTGGAGGGCGTCGTTGGATCTCCATGAGATAGAGCGTTTGATCTAA
>NZ_LFGT01000028.1:0-2111 GCF_002078115.1 Halomonas sp. BC2
CCAGGTGCCCTGACCAATACGGGGTACGCTGGTGCCGCCTAGCTCAATCGTCTGCATATCTTGCTCTCCTGGTGGCATTTCTGTTGCGATGTGGTTCTGACTGCCCGAGGCCATCGCCGTTCATGCACCCAGCGTAGACTATCCGTGCCTCGAAAATTTTCTATTTTGTCTCTTCAAGGATACGTTGCTATAGTCTATTGAAGTAACAGGCGTTAGAGATACCATGCCGGAAATTGATGCGTTGCTAGGCCTTTCTTTTTGCTTGTATTTTTTTGATAACAAGCAACATAAGCTACCCCACCTTCATGTGAAGTATGGTAGCTACGAACTGATCATTGCGATTGAAACGGGTGAGTGCCTGGAGGGCTATCTACCTAACAAGCAGCGTAAGAGAGCGGAGAGCCATATTTTCGATCACCGTGAACAGTTGATGGTGATGTGGCACAAAGCAGTGAATGGCGAAAACCCGGGTAAGCTAGGTGACGTATGCTAAAAATCGTGGATGTTGATGTCATTTCAGGTCATGCCTTGGCGCTAACGTTCAGCGATGGCTACTTCGGCCGCGCTGATCTGACAGCTTACTTCAGTAAGCCTCCCTTTTCTGAGATCAAGGATTTCAAGCGTTTTTCCTTAACACCAGAAGGATCCCTCAATTGGAGCGGCAACGAGCTTTCTGCGGCAACACTGCGTGCTATTACCAAAGGTGAGCAAAAATCCGCAGACGTTTTTGTTAACGTTCAAGAAATGGAAGCCGTCATTAAGCAGGCTTCCTGGGAGTCGATGAAAGAGGGACGCGCCGATATTTTGCAAGCCGCCATTCGCTCTTATGTGGAACAATTTGGTCATAGTCAAGTGATTGCGAAAGCAGGTATCAAAAGTCGCACCAGTGCTTATCGTTCCTTAAAACCTGAAACCAGGCCCAATTTTGATACGCTGGTTCAACTGGGGCACGCAGTGATTGAGCTCGCGCAAGAGCGTGCTGTCAGTATCAACGAGTCTTCCATTTAAGCTGTATTCTGCGTTTACGCATTGAAGGTATTCGCACCCAGCGATTGAGCCAAAGGAACCCTCATGGCCGAATACACCGCTTCCATTCACTGGGCCCGTGGGGCCGATGAAGCCTTTATAGATCAGCGCTATAGTCGTGGGCACGAGTGGGTGTTCGATGGTGGCGTCCGTGTGGCGGCGTCGTCATCGCCCCATGTGGTGCCGTTGCCCTACTCGGTGGAGACCAACGTCGACCCGGAAGAGGCGTTCGTGGCTTCGCTTTCCAGCTGCCACATGTTGTTCTTCCTGGCCCTTGCTGCGCAGCAGGGCTTGGTGGTGGAAAGCTACGTGGACCACGCCGTGGGGGTGATGGAGAAGGGCGGCGACGGGAAAATTGCCATGACTAGGGTGACACTACGGCCCAAAGCGCTGTTTGCAGCGCAAGCACCTTCTGTCGAGACGCTCGAACAGCTCCATCACGCCGCCCATGAAAAGTGCTTTATCGCCAACTCCGTCAAGACCGAGGTCGTGACCGAGATTCAGCTTTAAAGCGGGGCTGTAGGGGCTGCGCAGGATGGCAAAACGTCCTGGCAGCGGTTAGCCTAAGCGGTTGATGGATACTCTCGTTAAGCGGATGGGCACTGCCATGGAACACTCCTCTAACGTCACGTTGGCGCTGGCCGACGCTTCGACATTCGATGCATTCAAGCAAGAACTCAAGGCCTCGTTCAGCGTGGCCGTGGAAGAGGCCTTTGGTGCGGTAGAGCCGGGTCTGATTCCATCGGATGATGATATCGACCAATCCCTGACCGCCCCCGATGCCGTGGTGCATCACATCCTTCTGGATGGCGAGAAAGTGGGCGGTGCAATTGTCACCCTGGAGGCATCGACCCAGCGCAATACTCTGGATCTGTTCTACCTCTTGCCCAACTCCTTCGGGCGTGGGGTGGGCTACCGTGCCTGGCAGGCTATCGAGCAGGCGTACCCCGCCACGCGGGTATGGGTGACCCACACGCCGTACTTCGAAAAGCGCAACATCCACTTTTATGTCAACAAGTGTGGTTTCAAGATCGTCTCTTTTTACCACCGTGACTACCCCGCTCCAGGCGACGAGGCGCGGGGCA
>NZ_LFGT01000028.1:2247-10650 GCF_002078115.1 Halomonas sp. BC2
AAGCCCGCAAGAAAAGGATTTTAAAGTGACCGTAAGAGCAGCAGAAAGAAGCGATATTGCCGCCATGGCCGAGGTGTATCAGGCCTGTTTCCCCCGCGAGAAGAACCATGCCCAGTGGATCGAGGCATCGTTTAACGCCTACCCGCGGGGCGTGTACTACGTGGTAGAAGTAGCGGGCGTGGTGCGTGGCTATATTCTGTGGTGCGTAAAGAACGGCTTTCGGGAAAAAAGCATCATCGAGCTGGAGCAGATCGGCATTCATCCCGACGCGGCGGGCCAGGGGCTGGGTAAGCGGCTCATCGTGGAGTCATTGGCACCGTTCAAGACCCACGTGCGAGGCCTGGGCTGCGGTGTCGGGGCGGTGATGGTGACCACCTCGGAAGGCAACTTCGCGGAAAAACTGTATCAATCGACCCTGGGGGTTTCCCGCGCGGCGGTGGTCAGCGGTTATGGTGCCGGGGATGAGGTGATTCTGTATAACCCCAGCATGGCGTAGCCAGCGATGGCGTGCGGAGAATTTTCAAGGAGCAGAACATGAAGGGCGAGTGCCTGTGTGGGGAAGTGGCGTTCACGATCGAGGGTGAGCTGCCTCACCTGTACCAGTGCCACTGTTCGTTATGTCGCAAGGCCACCGGCGCGGCGGCCAATGCGGCCACCTTCGTGCCGGGGGAGCAGTTTCAGTGGCGCTCGGGGCAGGGGAATGTCCGCTCGTATCAGCGGGAAAGCGGCTATCGCAGCGACTTTTGTGCCACCTGCGGTAGTCCGGTGCCGAATCAACTGCGCGGCAGCGACTGGATGTGGGTGCCTGCCGGGCTGTTGGAAGGCGAGACCGATGCCAGGGTGGCAGTGCATTTGCATGTGGCCTCGGCGGCTACCTGGGAGCAAGAAACCAACCACTGCCAGCGTATCCAGGCCTCGCCCGAGAGCCTTCAGGCACTTCACGCTCTGCTTCAGTAGGCATGTCATGCACGCTCACTCACATCACTATCGTATTCGTGCCTTTCAGGCGGACGACATGGAGGCCGTGCTGGCTATTTGGCTGGCGGCGTCTATCCAGGCGCATGATTTTATCGAGCCTGACTTTTGGCACGCCCAGCGCGATGCCATGCGGGAGCGATACCTTCCCGCCTCAGAAACCTACGTAGCCGAAACCTCAGGCCAGGTGGTGGGCTTCTATAGCCTTTACGAGAACACCCTGGCCGCGATTTTCGTGCAGCCAGAGGGGCAAGGCCGTGGCCTGGGTAGTGCGCTACTGGAAGATGCCAAACGCCGTCGAGCATGGCTGGAACTGACCGTCTATGCCCAGAATACGCCCAGCATTCGTTTTTACGAAGCGCGCGGCTTTGTGCGCATGGGCGAACAGCAGGATGAACACACGGGAGCGCCGGAGCTGCTGATGCGTTTTAGCCCCTCGTAAGAATAGCGCTACACTCATGTTGTCTATTTTCCCTTACTGCCCAGGAAGGTTACCCATGAATCACCGCCAACCACGCTGGATGCGTGCCACGCTATCGGCGTGCGTGCTGTTCGCTTCGTCTGTTGCAATGGCACAAGACGACCCTATCAGCGCTGAGCTGGCGCGTATCGAACAGGCGCTGGACGCGCGCATTGGCTTTGCGGCGCATGATCTGGCCACGGGCCAGCGCTGGGAGGTGAACGCGGATGAGCGCTTTGCCATGTCCAGCACGTTCAAAACGCTGGCGTGTGGCGCGCTGCTGGAGCAGGTGGATGAAGGGCGGCTAGCGCTGGATACCGAGGTCAGTTTCGATGAATCGGCGCTGGTGACTTACTCGCCGGTGACCGAGCAGTATGCGGGGCACCAGCCAATGACGCTGTTCGAGCTGTGCGATGCCACCATGACCACCAGCGACAACACGGCGGCCAACCTGATACTGGAAGCCCTGGGCGGGCCGGAAGCCATCACGGCTTTTGCGCGCCGCCTGGACGATTCCGTTACGCGGCTCGACCGTTTCGAGACCGAGCTGAACGAAGCCACGCCCGGGGATGAGCGCGACACCACCACGCCTAATGCCATGTTGGCCACGCTGGAAACGCTGGTGCTGGGCGATGTGCTCACCCCGGAATCTCGGCAGCAGTTACAAGACTGGATGAAGGGCAACGCCGTGGCCGATGGGCTGTTTCGTGCCGCCATGCCTTTCGATTGGGTGATCGCCGATAGAACCGGCGCAGGTGGCTATGGCTCTCGTTCCATCACGGCCATCATCTGGCCTCCTGAGCAGGCGCCCACCGTGGCTGTGTTCTACCTCACCGAAACAGACGCATCGTTCGAGGCACGCAACGAAGCCATTGCGTCGTTGGGGAAGGTGGTGCAAGCGTATCTGGATGAGCGCTAAACATCGCTCCTGATTACCCGCAGGGTGGCTCATGGGCTACCCTGCGGGTGATGTACATGAGGCTACGCAGGTTACAGTGCCTGTAGCATACCGGTAACGCCACCGCCGGTATGCTCTATCAGTACCATCACCCCAATCCCGATCAATACTACCCCGCCTATCAGTTCTGCCCAGTGGCCTACGTAGCGCCCCAGTTTGTGGCCAAGCAAGGTGCCCATCGAGGCCATGACGGTGGTCGCCAGGCCGATGGCCAGGCTGGTGGTAATGATATCCACGTCGATAAACGCCAGGCTGGCGCCGACGGCCATGGCATCCAGGCTGGTGGCAATGGCGGTCAGTACCAGCAGCCATAGCGTTTGCTTGCGGTGGGCTACCTGCTCTTCTTTTTTGAGCCCTTCGTACATCATGTGCAGGCCAATGGCGGTCAGCAGTACAAACGCGACCCAGTGGTCCCAGGCTTCCACGTACTGTTGAGAAGCCTTGCCTGCTACCCAGCCCAGTACTGGGGTGATCGCTTCGATGGTGCCGAATATCAGGCCAATGCCAAGGGCATGTCGCCAGCGTGGTTTGGTCAGTTCGGCCCCTTTGCTGAGTGATGCAGCAAAGGCATCCGCCGACATGGAAACCGCTAAAAAGAGCAGGGCTACAGGTGTCATCGCAAACGGCTCACGTTATCTGAAGAACCAGTGAATACCTATACCCGAGTATGTGGGTCGGGTATTTGAATGGACGGAATCCTATCAGGTTTTAGAGTGAGCCTGGCGCTATTCGTCATGAGCATCAACGACGCGGACGCCGTTGATACAGCCACCATACGTCTACCCCAAAGGAGTAAGCCAGGCTGAGCAGGGCTCCCAGGGCCAGCAGGCTGGCGTAAAGGGAGGAGGTGAAGGGAGTCAGTGCCAACAGGAGTGCCGTGACCTGCCAGACACAGATCAGTTTACGGCGGAAGCTGTCGTACAACGGCGCCTCTAGCCAAGGCAGCAGCCATCCTGCTGCCACGAAGCCATAGCGCATTGCGCCAATCAGCAATACCCAGGGGCCCAGGGCTTCTGCGCGCATCAGGGCCAGGCATAATAGCAGGATCAGCAGGGCATCCAGCTCCATGTCAAAGCGTGCGCCAAAGGGCGAGTGGCTGTGGGTGCGGCGGGCAATCCAGCCGTCCACGCCGTCCAGCAGCAGGGCAATCATGGCGACACCCAGCCATAGCCCAATGGCCTGTTGAAAGGCGCCGCCCACCAGGGCGCCAGCCACCAGTGCCACCAGTACACCACGCACGAGGGTGACTCTATTCGCCCAGCCCAGCGCACCGTAGGGCCAAAACAACAGCACTAGCGCGCTCATCACGGCATATAAGCCGACGGCTAACCACCAGTTGGCGGCACTCGCCATGAGCGGACCCATGAGCCATCCCAAACCGCCCAGTAACAGGCCCCCCAGCAGCAGCTCCAGGCTGCTATGAAGCCGGTTGAAGCGTGGCGATTCCGTAGTGTGTGAGGCTGGGGGCATGGAGGCTCTCGAAGCGGCATCGTCATCCGCAGTTGAAATTAGTGGTGCAATAATTTATCAATGTATCATTATTGTATAGATATGGCGCGCTGCTTGTGCTTTGCTGGTGAGCTGTCGAGCCGCGTCACGAAGGTTAATAAACGTTAATAGACCGTTTTCTTTTCTAAGCTAAGCTATAGGTTAGCCCTTGAAAAGTCGCCAACTCTTGCAAAGGCTTGGGTCAACGCAGGGAACTTGCGCTTCAACGATAAGGAAATGTCATGTCAGTGCCTGATACCGCTCAGGCCTTTTGGGTCACCCGCCCAGGCCACGGTGCAATTCAGTCCGAATCTCTCCCTGCCATGGGCCAAGACGATGTGCGTGTGCGTGCGCTTTACAGCGGCGTCAGTCGAGGCACCGAGTCGCTGGTGTTTCATGGCCGTGTGCCGAGCAGCGAGACCCAGCGTATGCGCGCGCCCTTTCAGGTGGGGGAGTTCCCTAGCCCTGTCAAATATGGTTATTGCAGTGTAGGCCGCGTGACCCATGGCCCTCAGGCGCTGGTCGACCAGACCGTATTTTGTCTTCACCCCCACCAGGACCGCTATATCGTCCCGGCCACCATGGTGGTGCCGGTGCCCGCTGACGTACCGGCTTACCGGGCGGTGCTGGCCGCCAACATGGAAACGGCCATCAACGGCGTGTGGGACGCCAACCCCATGCTGGGTGAACGGGTATGTGTCGTGGGCGGCGGCGTCGTGGGTGCGCTGGTGGCTTACCTGTGCGCGCGTATTGCTGGGGTGCAGGTGCAGCTCATCGATATCAATGGCGAGCGTGAGGCGTTGGCCGATGCGCTGGGGGTGCCGTTTGCCCTGCCGGAGCAGGCCCCTGCGGATCAGGATTGCGTGATTCATGCCAGCGGTCATCCTGAGGGCCTTCGCCTGGCCATGTCATTGGTGGGCCAGGAAGGGCGCGTGATCGAAATGAGCTGGTTCGGGGAGGGTGACGTGGCGCTGCCCCTGGGCGGCGCGTTCCATTCCCAACGTTTGACCCTGCGCGCCAGCCAGGTGGGCCAACTGCCTGCCAAGCTGCAACCTCGCTGGAACTACCAGCGTCGCCTGGCTCTGGCGTTGCGCCTGCTGGCCGACCCGACGCTGGATGTCTTGATCAGCGGTGAGAGCAATTTCATGGACTTGCCTGCCCTGGCGCTGGCGTTGTTTGGCCCGGGCAGCAAGGCATTGTGCCATCGCATTCGTTACCCCGTTCAGGATGAACCTGAATAACCCAAGGAGTTGCCATGTACCGTTTATGTGTTCGTGACCATTTCATGATTGCCCATAGCTTCAAAGGGGAGGTCTTCGGCCCTGCGCAGCGTACCCATGGGGCAACGTATGTGGTGGATGTCATCTTTCAGCGCCCCGCGTTGGATGAAGATGGCCTGGTCATCGATATCGGGCTGGCCAGTGAAACCGTCAAGGAAGTGTTGGCGGGATACAACTACCGCAACCTGGACGAGGTGAGCGAGTTTACCGGCCAGAACACTACCACCGAATTCATGGCCAAGGTGATTTTCGACCAGCTGGCCGAAGCGATTCGTGGCGGCAGGATGGGAGAGACTGCCAAGGGGCTGACCCGCATGGAAATCAAGCTGCATGAATCCCATGTGGCCTGGGCAAGCTACGAAGGCGAGCTATGAGCCAACGATTTACCCTGATCGTGGCCGGCGACCCTGGCCAGCGTACTGGCGGCTATCTCTATGATGCCCGCATCGTGGAGGCGCTGCGCGAGCAGGGCCACCAGGTGACGGTGGTGGGCCTGGAAGGGTGCTTCCCGTTGGCCGATGAGGTCGCGGCGAGCGCCCTGGCCCACGCGCTGGAGCAGCAGGCGTCAGGCGCCCGAGTGATACTCGATGGCCTGGCCGTAGGTGCGCTGCCCGACGTGGTCGCACGACATGCCAACAGGCTAGACCTGACCGCGCTGCTGCATCACCCGCTGGGGGATGAGCAGGGGCTGTCCAGCGATGAGCAGCAGCATCTGCACCGCAGTGAGCTGACGGGGCTTGGCGGCGTGGCGCGTATCATCGTGACCAGCCGTTTCACCGCGCGGCGCTTGAAGGCGCTGGCCGAGCAGTACGCCGTGCCGATCACTGCGCCGATCAGCGTGGTGGAGCCTGGCGTGGCGCATGCCCCTATCAGCCCGGCGCCGCGTGAGGGTGAACCCCTGCGCTTGCTGTGCGTTGCCACCCTGACGCCACGCAAGGGGCAGGACGTGCTGGTGAAGGCGCTGGCAGGGCTGACCCATCTGTCCTGGCAGTGTGACTGCTATGGTGCCGAGCGAGACGCCGAGTTCAGCGCCAGCGTTCGCCAGCGCGTGGAAGAGCATCACCTGGGCGAGCGCATCGCGCTGCACGGTGAGTGTGATGCCACCACCCTGGAAGCTGCCTATCACCAGGCTCATGCGCTGGTACTGCCTTCCTGGTACGAAGGTTACGGCATGGTGGTGACCGAAGCTTTGGCCCATGGCCTGCCCGTGATCACCACCACCGGTGGCGCCTTGCGCGATACGCTACCCGAAGGCGCTGGCTTGAGCGTTGCGCCTGGCGATGTGCCCGCATTGCAGGCGGCGCTGGAGCAGTTCTGCAGTGACCAGGCCCTACGCACGGCGCTGCGGGCAGGCGCTGCGGTCGCACGCGGAGAACTCAATGACTGGCAGGCGGCGGGTGCGCAGTTTGCCAGCGCGCTGAACATGGGGGTCGCGCCGAACATGACCGCAGGCAGCCAGTTTGCGGCCAGTTGGCTCAGCCAGCGCGAGCGCGTGGATAGCCAGTCGCGCAGCAGCGCGCTGGTAGCAGGTTTGAATGCCTGGCTGGCCAACCGTGACAGCGTCACCCTGGCAGATTTGGGCTGTGGGCGGGGCAGCAACGTACAGTTTTTGGTGCCCCGGCTGAGCATTCCTCAGCGCTGGGCGTTGTTCGACCACGACCCTGAATTGCTCAAGGAAGCCCGTGGCCGTGCCATGCAGCTCCACGATGCCCGTGGCCAGCCCGTCCAGGTGGCAACCCACTGCACCTCGCTGGCGAAGCTGGCGCACTCTGCCTTGCTGGAAGCCGATGTGGTCAGTGCCTCGGCGCTCATCGATCTGGTCTCCCAGCCGTGGATCGATGCGCTGGCCGCCCAGTGCGCCGAGCAGCGGCAGGCGCTGCTGGTCAGTCTCAGCGTGACGGGGGAGTGGTGCTTCATCGATGCGGAGCACCAGCCACTCGATCACCCCGAAGATCGCTTCGTACGGGGCCTGTTCAATGCCCACCAGCAGCGTGACAAGGGGCTGGGCGAGGCGCTAGGAGGCCACGCCCATGCGGCGCTCGCGGAGGCGCTCAAGCGCCGGGGGTATAGCCTTGAAGAGGCCGCCACGCCCTGGCAACTGGCCGCAGGAGACGCCACCCATGAGCCGCTGATTCGCTCGCTGATAGAGGGCTGGGCCGCCGCCGCCACGGAGCAGGCGCCGGAAGCGGCCACGCGTATTGCCGAATGGCGCACGGCCAGGCTGGACGCCGTGGAGCGTGGCCAATGGGGTGTGTGGGTAGGCCATCACGATCTGCTGGCGCTGCCAGCGGCGGCGGGGTAGCAGAGTGCTCGCGCGTGGCTGGCGTGCGCCCTGGGTACGACGTTGCCTGGTCAGCGGCATGCTGCTGCTGGCGGTCGCCTTGTGGGTCGAGCCTGCCGATATCATGGCCGAAGTGCAGCGCTTCTCGTTGGGCTGGATGGTTCTGGCGCTGGCCATCAGCGTGCTGCAAGTCATGCTCAGTGCGTGGCGCTGGCAGCTCACGGCGGGGCTGATTGGTGTGCCGCTGCGTTTTGGCTACGCCCTGCGTGAATACTACCTGGCGCTGTTGGTCAATCAGCTGCTGCCAGGCGGGGTGCTGGGAGATGCCGGGCGCGCGCACCGCCATGCGGGCCAGGCCACTTCTCGTGGCAGCGCCTGGCGGGCGGTGGTGATCGAGCGCGCGTCTGGTCAGGTGGCCGTGGCGCTGCTCACGCTGGCAGCGCTGCTGGCATCGCCGCTGTGGCACGCTGCGCTGGGCCCTACGGTGTTGATGTCATTGGCGGCTGGCGCCCTATTTGGCCTGGCAGGACTGGCGCTGCTGATACATTGGGCGCGTCGCCAACGGCTGGCGCTACCGCGCTGGTGCCAAACGCTGGGGCGCGACCTGCGCCGGGGGCTGTTCCAGCGTCGCGTATGGCCCCTGCAACTGGGCTCGTCGCTGACCATCGTGATCAGCTATGGCCTGGTCATGCTGTGCGCGGCCAGGGCCATCGGTAGTCCGGTACCTGCCTTTGAACTGCTGGCGTTGGCACCGGTACTGCTGCTTTCCATGCTGGTGCCGCTCTCGGTAGCCGGGTGGGGCGTACGCGAGGGCGCCGCAGCAGGTTTATGGATGCTGGTGGGCATGCCGCCTGCGCAAGGCGTGGCCATTTCGCTGGCGTATGGCGTACTGGTGCTGCTGTCCAGCCTGCCGGGGATCCCCGTGGCACTGGCTCGGCGCGGTCAAGCGAGCCCGGCAGGC
>NZ_LFGT01000028.1:11959-23516 GCF_002078115.1 Halomonas sp. BC2
CTGGCCGGTGCGCCGGGCATGCTCAAGCGGGTCAGTGAAGCCAACATACCGCTGGAAGACGCGCCGCATAGCCGCTTCGTGCTGTTTCGCGAGCCCGATGGCCTGCGCGAGCACGTGGCAGTGGTGATCGGCCAGCCCGAAGCCCAGCAAGGCCCCGTGCCGCTACGCATGCACTCTGCCTGTTTGACCGGTGACCTGTTCGGTAGCCTGCGCTGTGACTGCGGTGAGCAGTTGCGTAATGCAGTGGCCGATATCCAGGGGATGGGCGGTGGCGTGCTGCTGTATCTGGCCCAGGAAGGGCGGGGCATCGGCCTGGCCAACAAGCTGCGCGCCTATACCCTGCAAGACAGTGGCCTGGATACCGTGGACGCCGACCAGGTGCTGGGTTTTGGCGACGATGAGCGGCAGTACGCGGTGGCGGTGGATATGCTCAATGCGCTGTCGATTCATCAGGTACAGCTATTGACCAACAACCCGCTAAAAATGGCGGCCCTGCGGGAAGGGGGGATCGAGGTCGTCTCGCGTCAGGCCCTGTATGGCAGCGTGACCGACCACAACCATCGCTACCTGAGTGCCAAGGCCAACCGGGCCGGACATTTTCTGGACGACGTGCTGGAGAGCCGTGGCCACTGAAGCATCAGGCGTCAACCGCTGAACACGCAAGCGCTGCCGCTGAACACGCAAGCGCTGCCGCTGAACATTTGAGCGCTGCCGCTGAGCCAGCACCCGGCTCAGCGGCATTATATGGTCAAGAGAGTCAGTTTAGGGCGGGCAGTCGAGCGGTTTCTTCCACCACGCGGGCCAGCAGGCCCGCATAGTGGCGCACCAATCGTTCGCCCAGGTCGGCGCTGGCGCCACGGGCATCGCCCGCCACTCCATGGGGGCTCAGGTCCTCTGCCAACCAGGCATAGGCCGCGCTGCCTTCGGCGCCCAGCAGGCCACCTTCGGGAGGCGTGGCGGGGGGCGTGGGCGTATACCCTTCGGTGTCTACCCACTGAGGGGCCAGGTGCAGCATCATCGAGGTCTCCAGCAGCCCTCCGTGCAGCCCATGGCGCAGCTCATCGGCGGCCAGGGCACCTTCCAGCGGCGGCAGCCGAGTATAGGTCGCCTTGACCACGCGCATGGCGTGGCGCTGGCGCAGAGTCAGGGCCGCCAGGTCCATCACGGCCTTGTTGCCGCCATGGCTGTTGATCATCACCAGCTTGTGGATGCCCGCCCGGGCAATGCTGTCGCCGTAGGCTTCCAACGCCTCGATGGCCAGCCTGGCGGGCAGGCTCAGGGTGCCTGAAAAGCTGGCGTGCTCATCGCTGGCTCCGATGGCCATGGGGGGCAGGCAAAGCACCTCGATGTCGTCGGGGAGCTGCGCCAGCATGGCCGCCTGCAGGCCCTCGCCGATCATCAGGTCGGTGCCCAGGGGCAGGTGGGTGCCGTGCTGCTCGATGGCGCCCAGCGTGATGAGGGCGATGGGCTGGCGCTGGGCCAGGGCCTGAAGTTTGGGCGCGGTCAGGTGTTGCCATTCATGAACCATAACAGTCTCTTCAAGGGTGATCGGTACGGCTGAGTGCTAGGCGTCGGTGAGTATCGGATGGTCGTGGCGGCAGGCGTAGATATCCCCCGACGCCAACTGGCCCGCTCCCTGGGCGAGCCATTGTTGCATGGCCTCTGGGGTTAGCCACTGCTCGAAGAGGAATCGGCGGCGCTCGCCTGCAATGGCGTTGAAGCGATACTCCCCCAGCCGCTGTATCTCTTCCAAACAGGCATGGCTGACCTCCAGCATGCCCGCCACGAACTCCACGGAGAGGGCCGCAACGGGGTGATGGAGCCCCTGCAGTACCTCGGCCTCGAAGCCTTCTACGTCGATCTTGATAAAGCGCGGGGTGCCATAACGTTCGATCAGTGCGTCCAGAGTGGTCATGTCGACCTGGAGAGTCTGCTCCCAGCGCACGTGATGAAAGCCGGGGTTGCGCTCGCCTACCTGATGGCGCCAGTCGTTGGCCAGCGTGGACAGGGTGGGGTTGCCTTCGCTGATGGCGATCTCGGCGACGCCGAGCCGAGGCCCCACGGCCAGCGGCAGCAGGGTGATGTCAGGGCGTTTCAGCAAGCGCTGAAACCACTTGGCTAGCGCTGGCTGGGGTTCCAGAGCAATGACCCTGGCCCCCAGGGCTTGAAATGCCGCGCTGCGATCTCCCAGGTGTGCACCCACATCGAAGGCAATGTCGCCAGGCGCGATGAAGGGGCGATAAAGGCGTTGCAGGCTGCGCTGCCGCCCCGGCCGCCAGTAAATGAACAGCGAGCGAGCCATGCCGCCTGCGCGGCGCAGCGGTGCCAGGGTCAATGAAGGCATTTAATGAGGCTCCTTGGCACGGGAAGCGGCGTTTCGGCGCGAGGACAAGGCCTTCAACGGTTGGCTGGGCATGTCACCGAACTGCTCCCGTGGGGGCTGGTTGGGGGTGGCCGAGCCGCTGACGATCAGACGTTGGGAATGACGTGCGCACAGGTCGGCGAAGTCCTGCAGCAGGGGTGGCGTCGGGCAGGCGGTGGGGATATGCAGCAACCCCAGCCGTTGGCTAGCCACCCCGCCCCAGGTGCCGCTGCTGGAGTACTTCACCAGCGGGGCTGCCGCGACCAGGCCCAGCCAGGCAGGTGTCAGCCAGCCAAAAGCCGAGGGTGAAAAAAGGATCATCGAGCCTGCCCAGAGGCTGCCGCACAGCGTCATCCAGCCAGTGTGCCGCCAGCTTTCCCGCCAGCTCAGCGAGCGCTCGCCCCGATGCTGGGTCTGCCAATCGATGGCGCGCCCGATCAGCACATTGATGATGAACAGGCTATGCCACGCCATCATCAACGGTGCGATCAGGGCGGCGAAGAGCATTTCCAGCAGCGTGCTGGCGATGAGAGCCAGGCGGCCATTGAAGGCGCGGGGGGCTTGCCATAGCGCCAGCACAAGGCCGAGTACCTTGGGAGCCAGCAGCATGCCGAGCGTTACGCTCAGCAGGCCAAGGGAGAGGCTGTGCGGCAAGAGCGGAGGCGCGCCGTTGTCGATGGCCTGGTAACCCACCATGAAGCTGGTGCACAGCAAGAGCCCAAGCCATACCAGCGATGAGAGATACGCAAAGGCGCCAAACAGAAAGTGCAGTCTGCTAATCGGGTGAAATCCGCCGCCGGTCAGCAACCGCAGATGTTGGAGATTGCCCTGTAACCAGCGCCGATCACGCTTGGCGAAATCCAGCAGGTTGCTGGGCATCGCTTCGAGGCTGTGATTGCCTGCCACGGGCAGGGGCGAGGCGGCGGAGGCCGTGGCCGAGGTATCCAGCAGCACTTGCCAGCCGCCACGCTTGAGCAGAGCGGCCTCGACAAAGTCGTGGCTCAATAATTCACCGCCCAACGGGGGCTTGCCAGGCAGGGTCGGCAGCCCGGCATGGGCCATGAAGGCACGGGTACGGATAATGGCGTTGTGCCCCCAGTAGTTGGCGGCGTCGCCTTGCCAGAAACTTTGGCCTGCCGCCAGCATGGGGCTGTACAGCGCCGACGCAAACTGAATGAAGCGGCCGAACAGGGTGCGCTGACCTACCGGCAAGGGGACGGTCTGGATCAGTCCTACGCCCGCGTAGCGCTGCATCTGATGCACCAGATGCAGCAGGGTGGTGCCGCTCATCAGACTGTCGGCATCCAGCACGATCATGTAGTCGTAGCGCCGCCCCCAGCGACGGCAAAACTCGGCAATATTGCCCGCCTTGCGGCCGCGATTGTTGGGGCGCCGCCGATAGTGCACGGCCACCTGGCCAGCCAGCCGCTGCTGCAGGGCGGCCACATGGGCGGCCTCTTCGGCCGCCTGGTCAGCCTGCTGCGTGTCGCTGAGGATGAACACCTCGAAATGCGCTTGTAACGGGGTGGCTGCATAGTGAGGGTTGCTGCTCATTTCCTGGAGCAACGAGCGACAGGTGGCTTCGAGACCGGCCAGAGTGGGGATGGGGGGCTCGGCATAAATCGGCATGATCAAGGCCGTTTTGCTGGATAGCGCATTGAGGGCTGGCCCATGAGACTGCCGTTTCAAGGTCAGAGGATCCAGCCGCAGGCTACACAAGATGAAGCCGCATACCGCTCCCCAGAAGGCCAGGGCAATCCAGCTGAAGGTCAGCCCAAACAGCACCAGCATGACGATGCGCCAGCCGAGCGCCAGGTTGGCGACCACGTTGGCCATGACTAGGCAGCCGACCACGCTGGTGCCGATGACCAGCGTGGCCAGCAGCGTACGGCGGGTATTCAGCCAGGGAATGAGGGGGCCAAGAGACGTCGAACTAGGCATCGGGATACCATACGTAGTTCCAGCTCTCGGTCAGTGGCTCCCCGTCGTGGGTCAGGCGCAGGCGTATATCGCTGGGGCGATCGGAGGGCAAACGGAAGGTGGCCCGCCAGCCATGGTCGGGTAGCCGCTTCACCTGGGGAAGCTGGGCTTCACCGTCCAGTACGCTGATGTCCAGCTCCGGTACGACATCCTCGGCCAGCGTTTCCAGGGGGCCGCCCATGAAGTCGACCACCAGCTGACGCTGGTCGGCAGACGCAGAATCGACTTCGCCAGGAACGGCGGCACTGCCCTGGCGCGTGCGTATCACGCGGCCCAGCGTATGCTGCTCGGGCTGAGTGTTCAGCGTATAGGTGCGGTAGTGAAGCGTGCGTGATTCACCCGCCTTCAGTGGCGCATCGGCTACCCAGTAGGCAACGATGTTGTCGTGGGTTTCATCCGGCGTGGGGATCTCGACCAGCTCGACATGGCCCTCCCCCCAGTCGCCAATCGGTTCGACCCATTGGCTGGGGCGACGATGATAGTGAGCTTCCAGATCCAGATAACGATCGAAGTGGCGCTCTCGCTGCATCAGGCCAAACCCCTGTGGATCATGGTCCATGAACGCGGAGATACGCAGGGCCGAGGGGTTTTGCAGCGGGCGCCATATCCACTCATCCTGGCCGGTGTGAGCCAGCAGCCCATCCGAGTCGTGTACCTGAGGGCGAAAGTCGTCGGGCCGCTGAGCCGTTGCTTCCCCAAAGGTGAACATGCTGGTCAGTGGAGCAACCCCCAGCTTGGCCACGTCGCTGCGAGCAAACAGCTCGGCTTCCACCTCGGCTTCGGTCTGTTCACCGGGTGTCAGCGTGATGCGATAGGCGCCGCTCAGCGATGGGCTATCCAGTAGCGCCATGAGCGTAACGCTCTCGTCCTCCTGCTCGGGCTTGACCAGCCAGAATTCACGAAACTCCGGAAACTCCTCCCCCCGCTCGGAGGCAGTATCGATGGCCAGGCCCCGTGTGGAGAGCCCGTAGGCTTGCCCCTGGCCTACCAGCCTGAAGTAGCTGGCGCCGAGAAACACCGCAAATTCGTCCGCGTAGTCCGGATCGTTGATAGGGTAGTGGAGCCTGAAACCGGCATGACCGCTGCCGCTCAGGTCGTGCTCCAGCAGTTCACTGGCCGCACCGTCGTAGGTGAAGTCCTGTTTGCTGAACGCCAGGGGAGACAAGGTCTCACCATCCAGCACATTCAGGGTGACCGGCGTTTGAAACAGAAAGCCGCTATGGAAAAGCTGTAGGCTGAACGGGCTTTCGTCTTTCCAGTAGGCGCGCTCCGAGTTGAAGCGAATCTGCCGATATCCGTCGTAGTCCAGTGATTGCAGCGCCTCCGGCAGGGTGGCTTCGGGTGCCTGATAGGGCGCATCGGCCAGCTGCTGGGCCTGCGCTATGATAGCCTCGAAAAGTACTTGTTCCTGGCTGGCCATGGCTGAGGCAGAGCACAACCAGCTCAACGACATCATCCAGCTTGCAACGGTACGACGGCCCATGATCGAGTTCCTTTCGTGGTCAACCCAAAGACGACAGCACAATGTGATATGAAATAATTAAACAAAAGCTGTACGCTTAACAAGTCCTGTTTATTGATTGTGGCACCGCAATGCGTTCTGACCAGCCAAAATGGGCAGGTCTGGCTTGTTCCATGGCCTTGTCAACGGCCTGTCAATTGCCCAAGAGGTGTGAATGTTTCGTCTCCTGCTCGCTATCCTGGTGGTCAATACATTACTGGTCATGCCGCTGTGGTGGCGCTTTGGCACCTGGGGGGTGCCGCTGTTGGCCTGGGAGGCTTGGGTGCTGGTGCCCACCTTGTGGTTGCTCCCTGCCCGGCCATGGCGAAGTGCCGCTGGCCTACTGGTGGTCAGTGCGCTGGCCTTGTTCACGCTCATCAATCTTGGGGATGCCGCCACCCACAGCGCTTTTGGTCGTTCGTTGAACCTGTATCTCGACGTGCCGCTGGTGCGTTCCGTTTACCACCTGCTTGTAGGTAATGTAGGCCAACTTGCGGCTATTTGCTTGATGCTACTGGCATTGGTGGTGCTATTGGTGGGCGTGTGGGGGGTGCTGCGCTTGTTGCTGCCCAGAGTGCCGCTTTCGCTGGCGCGCGGTCAGGGCAAGCTTGCCCTGGGCGTTCTGGTGGTGGCTGCGGGTTTGTTGCTGCTGGAGGCAAACCGCTACCGCTGGGTGCCCCATTCTACGCTGCCAGTAGTGCATACGGCACGTTTTCAGTGGCAGCAGGTGGTCTCGACCCATCAGGCAAGGTTGGCCTTCAGCGAACAGCTGCAGGCTTCGCCCATGGCCACCCAGGCGTTGCCTGGGCTGGAAGGGCGCGATGTGCTGCTGACCTTCATCGAGTCCTACGGCGTCACGGCGCTGGATGACCCGCGCTACAACCGTCAGATTCTGGCCACCCTGGCCGAGATCGAGACGCGCTTGGAACAACGCGGGTTATCGGTGGTGTCCGGGTTGATGGATGCGCCGATTCGCGGCGGGCAGTCGTGGCTGGCCCATGCCACCACGCTCAGCGGCCGTTGGATCGACAACCAACTGTGGTATCGGCTGATGCTCGATAGCGACCACCCCACGCTGATCGATGATTTTCGCGCCACGGGCCAGCACACGCTGACCGTGATGCCAGCCATTACCCTGGCCTGGCCCGAAGGCGAAGCCTACGGTTTCGACCAGATCGTCGCTGCCAGAGACATGCCTTACGCAGGGCCGCCGCTCAACTGGGTCACCATGCCCGACCAGTTTACGCTGGACTATACCCAGCGCCACTTGCTGGGCGGCTCCCCGGTGTTTGCCCAAATCGCGCTGATCTCCAGCCATGCCCCCTGGACGCCCATCCTGCCCGTGCTGGAGAACTGGTCGATGGTGGGGGATGGGTCGATTTTCGCCCCGTGGGAGAACGCGGCCGACCCGCCCGAGGTGATCTGGCGCGATATCGAGCGTATTCGTGACCACTATGCCTGGTCTGTGGACTACGCTGTGAAAGTCACCGGGCGCTGGGCAGAGCGGGTGGCCGATGAGCAAACCCTGCTGATTGCCTTGGGTGACCACCAGGCGGCGCCCCTGATTACCGGAGAAAATGCCAGCGCGGCGGTGCCGGTGCACATCGTCAGCGGCGACCCTGAACTGTTGGCCCCTTTCATGGCGCGTGGCTTCGTGAACGGTATGCTGCCCGACCTGTCAGCCACCTTCGATGCCCCACCCATGAGCCAGTTACGCCACTGGCTGCAAGAAGATTTTGGCGCAGTGGAACCGTTACCGGGTACGCAACCAAGGACGACACCATGATTCAACCCGTCATTCTCAGCGGCGGCAGCGGTACACGGCTGTGGCCGCTTTCCCGCGAGCAGATGCCCAAGCAGTTTTTGCGCCTGACCGGCGAGCAGAGCCTGTTACAGCAGACACTGGCTCGGCTTGCGGACATCACCGCACAGCCCGCCATGTTGATGGGCCATCACGCGCATCGCTTTTTGATGGCCGAGCAGCTTCGCGAAGCTGGCCAGCAGGGGCAGGTAGTGCTGGAGCCGGAGGGGCGCAATACGGCCCCGGCCATCGCCTGTGCCGCGCTGTTGGCACGCCAGACGGGGGACGACCCACTTTTGCTGGTGCTGCCCGCCGACCATGTGATTGGCGATGTGGCAGCGTTCACCGACAGTGTGCGGCGGGCCACGCTGTTGGCTGAGCAAGGTTATTTGGTGACCTTTGGCGTCGTGCCGACTCATCCGGAAACCGGTTACGGTTACATTGCCTGCGGCGCGGCGTTGGGGGATGGCCACCATCTGGATGCCTTCATCGAAAAGCCCCCTCTTGAGAAAGCCAAGGCCCTGCTGGCCGAAGGCAATACGCTGTGGAACAGCGGCATGTTCCTGCTGCGGGCATCGGATTATCTCGCCGAGCTGGCACGGCTACAGCCCGACATGCTGGCGGCCTGTCAGGTAGCGGTAGACGAGGCGCACCACGATCTCGATTTCCTGCGCTTGCACGAGGCCTCCTTCAAGCGCTGCCCCAGCGAGTCCATCGACTATGCGGTGATGGAGCACTGTGCCAGGGCCGCCGTCGTGCCGTTGGACGCGCGATGGAGCGACATCGGTAGCTTCGATGCGCTGATGGCCACGCACACCCCTGATGCGGCGGGCAACGTGGTGACCGGTGACGGCGTATTGCGGGATACCCAGCGCTCGCTGGTGGTGGCCAATCATCGCCTGGTGGCGACCCTGGGCGTCGAAGACCTGGTAGTAGTGGAAACGTCGGACAGCGTGCTGGTGGCTCGCCGCGATCATGCGCAGGGGGTCAAGCAACTGGTGGCGGCCTTGAGCGAGGCAGGGCGGCGTGAGCCCTGCTCGTCACCGCTGGTGCACCGCCCCTGGGGCAGTTTTCAGGCCATGGACAGCGGCCAGCGCTATCAGGTCAAGCACATTACCGTGCGCCCCGGTGCACGGCTGTCGTTGCAGCGCCATCATCATCGCGCCGAGCACTGGGTGGTGGTGAGCGGCACCGCCAGGGTCACCGTGGAGGAGCGCACCTTTCTGGTCAGCGAGAACCAATCGACCTACATCCCGATAGGGGCGCTGCATCGCCTGGAGAACCCGGGCAAGATTCCGCTGGAGCTGATCGAGGTGCAGTCCGGCAGCTACCTGGGCGAAGATGACATCGAACGGTTGGACGATGTTTACGCGCGCCACAGCGACGACTGAGCCCGCCGCTACTTCTTCAACACAGCCAGATGCTTCTTCACCACAGCCAGCTGCCAGGCCTTGCCGGGGGCTGGCCCTTGCGTACCGCCAGCCAGCCAAGCGTGCAGCGCACGCCCAGCCAAAGGGCCAGCAGCGGCCACAGCAGCGCGCCGAGAAACATCAGGGTCAAGGTGAACGTGACCAGGAAATAGAGGCTGCCGATCCAGAACGTACGGATCAGGTAGCGGTAGTGGGCCTGCAGCCAGGGCGCTGCCTCGCGACGGTACACATACGCCACGATCACACCTATCAGCAGGGTGATGTTGGCGGTGACCAGCCCGGCCAGGTACAGCGCATAGACGATCTGCGGCGGGCGCGTATCCTGTGGCGGGTTAGGCGGGTGGGGAGAAGATTCGGTCATGCCACTCTCGTGTTCAATAAAGGCGGAAATCGTTGGCGTTGGCGAGCCCTTGCTGCTCCTCCACGACCTTGCGGTAGCGCTTGTATTCCCATTGGTACTGGGGTGGGTCCAGGGCAATCGAAGCTTCCACGCTGGCGTTGACGCCGGTGGCTGACAGCGTGTCGTCCTCGCTGTAGACCCGTTCGTCGGCATCCAGAAAGTGAATCTCGAACCCCTTGCCGGGAATACGTCGTGCCACTCCCGTGACCACGCGAGCCTGGGTCCGTGCGACCAGCTTGGGTAGCAAGGTGGCCGTGTAGGCCTCGTGCCCGTAGAACGGCGCGAATACGCCACTGCCCCAGGCGGGTTCCTGGTCGGGCAGGATGCCGATGGCTTCGCTGCGCTTCAAGGCTTTCAGCAGGGCGGCGACGCCACGTGGGTTGGTCGGCACCAGCTGTGCGCCCATGCGCTCCCGGCCGTGGCGCGTAATGGCTTCCAGGTCAGCGATCTTGGGCGGTTCGTACATGGCCGTGAACGGGAAGTGGCTGGAGAGCCAGAAGTTGAGCACTTCCCAGTTGCCAAAGTGGGGCGCCAGTACGATGACGCCGCGCCCTTCGGCCCGTGCGCTGTCCAGCTTGTCGCGCCCGTGCACGGCCAGAATGCTGGCTTCCACCTTCTCGGGAGGCGCCATCCAGGCGTGGCCCAGTTCCAGCATGGTGGCCGTGGAGTGCTGCAGGCTCTGAATCGCAAACGCCTTGCGCTGCTGAGCGGACTGGTCTGGAAAAACCCGCGCCAGGTTCAGCTCGGTCACGCGTCGCTCACGCTTGCTGAAGCGATAGATCTGAGGCCCCATGAAGGCTGCAATGCGCCATAGCCGAGTGACGGGCCAGCGGGAGAGCATGCGCCAAAGCCCGGCGATGGCACGGGCCTGATACTGCGCCCGGCGGGTGTGTAACGGTTCACTCATGGATCACAGCAACCAACTGTCGACGTTGGAGGGCGCGCGCTTCTCTTGCAGCCCTTTGAAGCCTTTGACGCAGCGCACGATAAACCACACGGCAAAGGCCAGCAGCAGCGGGAAGCCGATGAGGATGAGCGTCAGCAGCGTGGCGATGCTGCCGTACAGTAGCCCGATCCAGAACGTACGAATTTGATAACGGTAGTGTTCGTCCAGCCAGACAGGGCCCTTGCCACGATACACGTAGGCAATGATCACTCCGATGACCGAGGTGAAGCCCACCACGAAGCTGGCCAGATAAAGGGCATAGATCACCATGGCCATGGTGGTGTCGGGGGCTGGCGAGGGCGTTTCAGGCGTGTCGGTGCGATTGACCACTTCACCTTCGATGGGGGTGTCGTCACGCATGGGCGTTCCTTCTTTTCGATTCGACGATAGCATCCAGCGGATACCCTGTTAGCCCGCCATGATAGCGTGGGCAGGGCGACTTATCACCCGTCGACCCGCCCAGCATGGCAGTCTGGCTCAGGGCTGGCGTGCTGCTGGTCGACAGATTTCGAGCAGGTTGCCGTCGGGGTCTCGCAGATAGAGGGATTCGATGGGGCCGTTGGCTCCCTGGCGGGCCACCGGACCCAGCTCCACATCGACTTCGAGCGCGTCCAGGTGCTGCTTGAACTCATCCAGCGGCAGCTGGCAGCGCAGGCACAAGTCCAGGCTGCCAGGCGTTGGGGTGGCCGACACCGGGGCAATGTCAGTGTCGGTTTGATGCAGGCGCAGGGCGGTATCACCCAGCAACAGGTCGACCCGTTGGGCATCTCGATAACGCACATCCAGACCCAGCACACGGGAATAAAAATCCACAGCGCGACCCATATCGGTCACGGTTA
Organism: Halomonas sp. BC2; assembly: GCF_002078115.1. NCBI lineage: Bacteria > Pseudomonadati > Pseudomonadota > Gammaproteobacteria > Oceanospirillales > Halomonadaceae > Halomonas > Halomonas sp. BC2. Next base: position 23,219 of record NZ_LFGT01000028.1, read on the forward strand.
CAACAAGATGGTCCAGACCTGAAAGCATGCCTCTTTCCTTAAATACGAACGTAAAACCAGAGAATACGATGATGCGGCGCTGCCCGCCATGTCAGCGGCAGTCGCATGACCATCGCGCCGTCGCAAGGCCATGACTGGGTCATCGACAGTGTCATCAGTTTGCCACGGTTGCATGGCTATGTGGGGTTTAAGGGACATATGGGTCGCGCGATGGGCGCCGGGCAGCTATTTTGGGAAGGGCACCAAACGTCATTCAATGGCTTGGAGTAGATGAGTTTCCTGCCAAGGAAGCATTCAG
>NZ_LFGT01000028.1:24114-44201 GCF_002078115.1 Halomonas sp. BC2
CGGGGAGGACGTCAACAAAAACACCAGACTGCTGGGCATGGGGCTGAAAAAGCATTGACTTTATGCCACTGGCAGCAATAATTGCGCGCCCGTTTTCTGCCTGCCGGTGCGATAGGCGTATAAACGGCCATCGATTCACACTCAATGCAATGTGAGGTACGCATGTCGCGGCAACTGCTGGCCATGGCGCTGGCGCCCCTACTCGGGCTGTTCATTCTGGGCATTGGCAACGGTTTTCTCGCCACCTTGATCACCATTCGACTGGACGCTGCGGGCGAGTCGGCCACGGTGATCGGTATCGTGTCGTCTGCCTATTTCATTGGACTGGCCCTGGGGGCCATGTTCAATGATCGCCTGTTGCTGCGCATTGGCCATATTCGTGCTTACGGCAGTTTTGCGTCGCTGGTGGCTGTCACCGTGCTGTTGCAGGGGTTGTTCTTCGACCCTTGGGCGTGGTTTGCCCTGCGCCTGGTGGGCGGTTGGGCCACGGTAGGGGTCTATCTGGTCATCGAGAGCTGGCTGTTGACCGCGGGCGACCAGAAAGTGCGTGGCCGCCTGCTGGCGCTCTACATGATTTCTCTTTATGCCGCTGGCGTGCTGGGGCAATTGATGCTCGGCGTGACCAGTGCCATGGGCGACACCGCGCCCTTCATGGTGATCGGCCTGCTGGCGTCGCTGTCGGTACTGCCGATGGCCATGATTCCCCGCGTATCGCCACTCATCGAGCATGCCGAGCCATTACCCCCGCATCGGCTGATCACCATGACCCCGACCGGCGTGATGGGCAGCCTGGGGTCGGGCATGGTGGTGGCGGCGGCTTATACGCTGTTGCCGCTCTATCTCCAGCGTATCGGCATGAGTGTCAATCAGGTGGGGCAACTGATGGCGGTGGTGATTCTTGGCGCCATGCTGCTGCAATACCCGATTGGCCGCTGGTCGGACCGCCACGACCGCCAGATGGTGCTGATCGGCATCAGCGCGTTCTGCGTGGTGATCTCGGCAGCCATGCTCTGGCTACCGCTCTCTACTCCTTTGTTGGTCGCGCTGCTGTTCCTGCTGGGTGGGGGCGTATTTGCGCTTTACCCGGTGGCCGTGAGCCACGCCGCCGACCGTGCACCCGCAGGGGCGCTGGTGCGCATGAGCCAGGGCCTATTGCTGATCAACTCCATCGGGGCCACCATCAGCCCGCTGATGATTTCGCCGGTGATGACCGCCATGGGCGATGCCGGACTGTTCTGGGCCTTTGGCTCGCTCAGCCTGTTCTTCGTGCTGTTCTTCACGTGGCGCCGCAGCGTGCGCCCGGCCCCGGTCCCCGTGGCGCCGTTTACCGCCACGACGCCCATGACCGCTGCCGGTGCTGAACTGGTGGTGACCGAAGAGCTGGTGCAGGGGGCGCTTGAGCATGAGCATCTGGAAGACCTTTCCGATGTGGTGCCGGAAGTGGAGGTCGCCGAGCCGGTAGTGGGGCCGCCCCAGGAAGACGAAAGCCACATCACTTATTACGACGACGTAGAAACCGAGGTGCGCAAATAAGTCGCTGAGGCGGCTATCAGGTGAGACCTTGGGCTAATGGTGCGCTGGAAGTAGTGAAACTACTATCGACGATAGTGTTTTTACTATTTCGCCGTATTTGCCCGAGGTTTTGCCATGAATGACTACGCCGCGCCGGTCCGCGATCTGCGCTTTGTGCTGGAAGAGATGCTGGCGCACCACTCCCTGGCGCTGCCTGGGTTTGAAGAAGCCACGCCGGATCTCGTTGAAGCCGTACTGGAAGAAGCTGCGAAGCTGGCAGGTGACGTCTGGGGGCCGCTCAATAGTACGGGAGACCGTCAGGGAGCCCAACGTCACACCGATGGCAGCGTCACTACCCCCGAAGGCTTCGCGGCCGCTTACCTGGCGTATGTAGAGGGTGGTTGGAACGGCATTGGCGTGTCTGAAGCACTGGGCGGTCAGAACCTGCCCGAAGTGGTGGCCAGTGCGGTACAGGAGATGCTCCACGGCGCGAACATGGCGTTAGGGCTGTGCCCGATGCTCACCGCCGGTGCCATCGAGGCGCTGGCCCATCACGGCAGCGATGCCTTAAAAGCGACCTACCTGCCCAAACTGGTCGAGGGCTCCTGGACCGGCACCATGAACCTCACCGAACCCCAGGCGGGGTCGGACCTTTCCAAGGTGCGTACCAAAGCCGTTCCAGAAGGCGATCACTACCGCATCAGCGGTCAAAAGATCTACATCACCTGGGGCGAGCACGACGCTGCCGAAAACATCATTCACCTCGTTCTTGCCCGTAAGCCCGATGCCCCGGAAGGCAATAAGGGTATCTCTCTCTTTTTGGTGCCTAAGTTCCTGGTCAACGACGATGGCTCGCTGGGCGAGCGTAACGATGTCACCTGCGCCTCCATCGAGCACAAGCTCGGCATTCACGGGTCGCCCACCTGTACTCTCAGCTTTGGTGAAAACGGCGGTGCCGTGGGCTATCTGGTGGGGGAGGAGGGGCGCGGGCTCAACCATATGTTCACCATGATGAACGAGGCACGTCATAAGGTCGGTATTCAGGGCATTGGCGTGGCCGAGCGTGCTTGCCAACACGCGTTTGCCTACGCCAATGACCGCACCCAGGGGCGCTCACCCAGGCAGCGTGGCGGCAGCGACTGCACCATCAGCGACCACTTCGATGTGCGCCGTATGCTGCTGTCCATGCGTGCCCGTACCGATGCGTTGCGTGCGCTGGCCCTTTACTGCGCTGGCCAGCTGGATGTTGCCCGTCATGCGGCCGATGACGCCGAGCGCCAGTCGGCCCAGGCCTGTGTGGATGTACTGATTCCTATCGTCAAGAGTTTCTCTACCGACCAGGCCGTGGACATTGCTTCCATGGGGGTTCAGGTGCACGGCGGCATGGGCTATGTGGAAGAGACCGGCGCTGCCCAGCTGCTCCGAGATGCCCGCATCGCGCCCATCTATGAAGGCACCAACGGCATTCAGGCGCTGGACCTGGCAGGTCGCAAACTGCAGCGCGATGGTGGTGCCGCCTTGCTGGCCCTGTTGGCCGAGGTACGCAACACCGCTGACGACCTGAGTAAGAGTACGCGGCTGAATGCCATGGGGCCGCTGTTGAGCGATGCCGCTGACGACCTGCAGGCCGCCATGGAAATCGTGCTGGAGCAGGGTAGCCACCCTGAACAGGGGCCGGATGCTGTGCAAGCCTACGCCACGCCTCTCTTGAACCTGGCGGGCCATGTGCTGTGCGCCTGGCAGATGGGCCAGGCGGCGCTGCATGCCCAGCAAGCCATTACCCAAGGCAGCGACGACCCGTTTTACCGCACCAAACTGTGCAGCGCCGAGTTCGTCATCCACCAGTGGCTGCCGGTCGGGCGTGCCCAGCGCGCGGTGATCGAGGCCGGCATGCAGTGTTTGAGCGACTTCGATAGTCAGCAGTGACGTTGACGCTCTGCTATCTACTTCCATGGCATCTTCGCCGACCGTTAAGGTCGGCGTTTAACTTTTAATAACAATGAAACGGTCGTTTTGATTTTCATTGAACATCAATGCTTCATTCCGGCCTTGCATCTTAAAAATTAACAATATTTATAACCAAGGAGTTTTTATGCAGTTGAAACATCGCCAACATGGAGAAGAGCAGCCCTACTGGCCTTTAGGGCCATTTAAAGTCCGCCTACCATTTGTTCATTACCGATGGGAAATGGCTGAAATGATCCAAGGGCTAATAATGTTTGTGGTTAGCCTTGCCATGATACCGTTGCTGGAGCAGTACCTGGGCCTGCCTTACGATATAGCGTTAGCCTTCGTGGTGGTTTGTGGCATTGGATTTATGCTGCCAGCATTACTTGGGGTGCCTATGGTGCCAGGTTGGATTACCCCCGCAGTGCCGGTGGTGCTGGTCTTTTTAGGTGACTTTGAACCGGGTGATGAAGCCATTCAGGCTTTGTTTGCGCTACAGTTTTTAGTGTTTTTGATTTTCTTCTTTTTAGGTGTGACTGGGCTCGGGCGAAAGCTGGTGCACCTGGTGCCTAACTCACTACAGGCCGGGATCATTATCGGGGCTGGTATTGCAGCAATTACAGGCGAGATACAGCAAGGTGGGCGCTTGGCAGAAACGCCAGTTTCTTTGATTGCAGGCATGCTGATTGCTATTTTTATGCTGTTCTCCGCAGCGTTTAAACGCTGGGTTGCCGACTACCTGGTCGTACGCAGGATTGCTAATTATGGCATGGTGCCCGGCATGGTGGTCGCTATTTTGATTGCTTGGGCAATAGGCGAGTATCCACGTCCAAGCATTGAGTGGGGGGTGACGCAACCCAACTTTTCAGATATGTGGGCCTACCTGCCCTTTAGTGTCGGCTTTCCAGGCATTGATGTGTTTATGCTGGCGCTGCCTACCGCGGTGATTGCTTATGTCATTGCTTTTGGTGACATCGTCGTGGGTCGTACGCTGATGTCTCGTGTTGACCATATACGCACGGATGAAAAAATCGATTACAGCACGGATCGCATTCACCATGTCACTGCTATTCGTAATGGTATACATGCTTTCTTTGCTCCCTATCCTGGGTTGGCAGGCCCCATCTGGACAGCGGTGACAGCCACAATGGCTGAGCGTTACAAAAATGGTCGCAATGCCATGGAGTCGATTTACAGCGGAGGAGGTACTTTCTGGATTACGGGGTTCATTGCGCTCTTTACTCTACCGTTAGTAAGTATGTTTCAACCCGTGCTGCCGATAGCTTTATCTTTAACGTTACTGCTCACTGGGTATATTTGCTTGATGGTCGGTATGGAGCAAACTAAAAATACGGCAGAGCGCGGCGTGGCGGGCACTATGGCAGTTGTGCTTGCTGTGTATGGGGCAGGGTGGGGGTTGGCTGCTGGTGTCGTGCTTTATGTGCTTGTACAAAAGCAGAACATGTTCGGACGCGAGCCTCGTTCTGATAGCGACCTTGAACGTCATGACAACCACTAACAATAGGCCTTTTCAGGTTTTCGTTAATTAATGAGGTAATGTATGAGTCTTTCAATTTTCGAGCAGGACTTACCCCCCACGCCGGCCAATCACGTGGCGCTTTCCCCTCTAACGTTCATCGAGCGTTCGGCGGCGGTGTATCCCGATTACCCGGCCGTGGTGCATGGCCAGACGCGCCGCACCTGGGCAGAGACCTGGGCACGCTGCCGTAGGCTCGCCTCCGCGCTGGAAAAACGCGGTATTCAGCCGGGCCAGACAGTGGCGGCCATGCTGCCCAATGTACCCGCAATGTTCGAGGCCCACTTCGGTGTGCCGCTGGCGGGCTGCGTGCTGAATACGCTGAATATCCGCCTCGATGCCGATGCCATCGGCTATATGCTGGCCCATGGCGAAGCCAGGGCGATTCTGGTGGATCCTGAGTTTGCCGAGGTGATTCAAGCGGCGGTGGCCACGTTGGAGAGCAAGCCGCTGATCATCGACGTGGCTGACCCGGAGTTTTTGGGTGAAACCCAAGGCATTGGCGAGCTGGAGTACGAGGCGCTGCTGGCCGAGGGCGACCCGGAGTACGCTTATCAACTGCCCAGCGACGAGTGGCAGGCGATTTCATTGAATTACACGTCTGGGACCACGGGAAAACCCAAAGGGGTGGTATATCACCATCGCGGTGCCTACCTGAACGCGGTGAGCAACATTCTCGAGTGGGCCATGCCGCACCATCCTGTCTACCTGTGGACGCTACCGATGTTCCACTGCAACGGCTGGTGTTTCCCCTGGACCATTGCCGCCAATGCAGGCGTCAGCGTTTGCTTACGCAAGGTAGACCCCAAACGCATTACCGATTTGATCGCTGCAGAGGGCGTCACTCACTTTAGCGGTGCGCCAATCGTGCTCAATGGGCTGGTGAACCTGCCCGCCGAACAGAAGCGGGTGTTCGATCACCCGGTGAAGGTGACCACCGCCGGTGCCGCGCCACCCGCCTCGGTGATAGCCGGGGTAGAAAAGCTGGGCATTGAAGTGACCCACGTTTATGGCCTGACGGAAGTGTATGGCCCGGTCACGGTATGTGCCTGGCACGCGGCCTGGGACGAACTGCCGCTGGAGTCGCGGGCCAAACTCAAGTCACGCCAAGGCGTGCGCTACCACATGCTGGAAGCGCTCTGCGTCGCCGATCCGGTCACGCTGGAACCCGTTGCCAAGGATGGCCAAACCATCGGCGAAATCCTGATGCGCGGCAACAACGTGATGAAGGGATATCTCAAAAACGCCGAGGCCACGGAAAAAGCGCTGGAGGGCGGCTGGTACCACACGGGTGACTTGGCGGTATGGCATGCCGACGGCTATATCGAGATTAAAGATCGCTCGAAAGATATCATCATCTCGGGCGGTGAAAACATCTCCACCATTGAAGTCGAAGATGCCATTTACAGCCATCCAGCGGTGGAAGAGGCCGCCGTGGTCGCGAAGCCGGATGAAAAGTGGGGCGAAACGCCCTGCGCGTTCGTCAAACTGAAAATAGGTTACGGCGAAGTCACCGAGGCGGATATCATTGCCCACTGCCGTAAGCATCTTGCGAGCTTTAAAGTGCCGAAAACGGTGGTTTTTAGCGAACTGCCCAAAACGTCCACGGGCAAAATTCAAAAATTCGTGCTGCGCGAAGAAGCCAGACAGCACCAGTCAGGGGAACAGCAATGAGCGAACAGCGGATTGGCGTGGTAGGCGCAGGCACCATGGGGCAGGGGATTGCTCAAGTGGTGGCCGCCAGTGGCTTTAACGTGAGGCTCTACGATGTCGCCGATGAGCAGCTCACCCGCGCCAAAAATGCGATCGATAAAGGGCTCGAGAAGCTCGTTGCTAAAGAGAAGATGACGGCAGAGGGCAAGCAGGAAGCGCTGGCTCGGCTTTCGACCACCACGGCGCTGGATGCGCTCAGCGACTGCAGCGTGATCATCGAAGCTGCCCCCGAGCAGCCCGCATTGAAAGAGAAGCTGTTTCGGGATCTCAGCCATTTGAGCAGCGACGCTATTCTGGCGTCGAACACGTCGTCTCTATCACTGACTCGGCTGGCGGCGGTCTGCGAGCGCCCTGAGCGGGTGGTAGGCATGCACTTCTTCAACCCGGTGCCGGTACTCAAGTTGGTCGAGGTGATCCGCGCCGAGCAGACCTCGGATGCCACCGTAGAGCGCATCGAAGCGCTGACCAAAGCGCTGGGCAAAACCGCAGTGCCGGTGGGCGATGCGCCGGGCTTTGCCGTGAACCGTTTGCTGGTGCCGATGATCAACGAAGCCGCGTTTATCGTGCAGGAAGGCACCGCCACGCCGGAAGCCATCGATGACGCCATGAAGCTGGGTGCCGCCCATCCCATGGGGCCGCTGGCGCTGGCGGATTTGATTGGCCTGGATGTGTGCTTGGCGATCATGGAAGTGCTGCAGGAAGGTTTTGGCGATCCCAAGTACCGCCCCTGCCCGCTGCTCAAGCGCATGGTGGCCGCAGGCTATCTGGGCCGCAAAAGTGGCCGTGGGTTCTATATCTACGAATAGCAGGCAGCGAGCTTAGGGGGCGACAAAAAGCTTAGGGGGCGACAAAAGAAGTGATTGCCACCCAACCAAGCGTTCGCTAGGGTTGAGTGGTAACCACTTCTACGCGCAATAACAATTAAGGAGCCGCCATGAGCGACGCAGTGATCGAGAAGGTTGATAACGATGGCGTGGTACGCCTGACCATTAATCGTCCCAAAGCCTTGAACGCGCTGAACAGCGAAGTGCTCAGCGCTTTGGAAGCGCATCTGGTCGAATTGGAAGCTCACCCCAGCCTGCGGGCGGTATTGATTACGGGGGCCGGGGAAAAATCCTTCGTGGCCGGGGCAGACATCACCGAGATGCGTGATAAAACCCCGGAAGAAGCGCGCGCCTTTGCCAGCCAGGCACTGCGCACCATCAAACGCCTGGAAACCTTGCCCGTGCCGGTGGTCGCGCTGGTCAACGGGTTTTGCCTTGGCGGCGGCTGCGAACTGGCGCTGGCCTGCGACTGGGCCGTCGCCAGCGACAACGCCATCTTCGGCCAGCCGGAAGTCCTGCTAGGCGTCATTCCCGGCTTTGGCGGCACCCAGCGTTTGCCGCGCCGAGTCGGTCCCGCCATGGCCATCGACCTGGTGACGACCGGACGCAAGATCGATGCTCAGGAAGCGCTGCGCATTGGCCTGGTCAACCGGGTAATGCCCCAGGCCGAGCTTGAGAGCTATGTTGAAGAGCTTACCAAGCAGCTGAAGGGTAACGGGCCGCAGTCGGTACGCGGCGCCAAGCAGGCCGTGCATGACGGCATGGATCAGGACCTCGATAGCGCCCTGGCCCTGGAAACCAGCCTGTTCGCCTTCTGCTTTGCAGGCCAGGAGCAGAAAGAGGGCATGAGCGCATTTGTCGAGAAGCGTAAACCCAACTTCTAGGGTTTATTTTTCGAGTTTTACTTATTCAAGGGGTGGCGCATGCGTCGCCCCTTATTTTATTCTCAGGCTTACTATTTTTCAGAGAAAGGAGTCACCGCGATGCAGTGGGCCGCTTTTGTGGTTGCCGCGCTGGGGTTTGCCTACTTGCCTGGGCCTGCGATGCTGTATACCGCTGCGCAAACCCTGGGGCGTGGCCGACGTGCAGGCTGGCTGGCGGTGGCGGGAGTGCATCTAGGCTGCTACGTGCATGTAATAGCGGCCGCGCTTGGCCTGGCCCTGCTGTTTGCCGCCATTCCGCCTGCGTATCTCGCCATGAAGATCATCGGTGGACTCTATCTGCTCTGGATGGGTGTGCGCTTGTGGCGGCAGGGCATTCGCACGAGTGGCGATGAGCTGCCGTTGGCCACCACCCGGCGGGTGCTGCGCGATAGTTTCCTGGTAGAAGTGCTCAACCCCAAAACGGCGCTGTTCTTCGTGGCGTTCCTGCCCCAGTTCGTGCAGCCCGACAGCGCTCTGCCGGTGGCATGGCAACTGCTGTGGCTGGGGGTAGCCACCAACGTACTGTTTTCGTCGGCGGACGTGGTCGTGGTGTTGCTGGCCAGCCCGCTGCGCGCTTGGCTGCAAACGTCCAATAGCTCCACCCGTTGGGTACAGCGGATGGGCGGCGGCGTACTGATGGGGCTGGGCGGGAATACGCTGGTTCAGGCGGCACGCTAAAACGATCACTCGCAAGGCTATCAATCGCTAAAGCGATCAATGACGTGTTCACCACAAGGAGCGCACCATGTTTGATCTGTATATCGCCAACAAGAACTACTCTTCCTGGTCGCTGCGCCCTTGGGTGCTGCTGAAAACGCTGGAGATCCCCTTCAACGAGCATCTGATGCCGTTCGAAGGGGGCTTTGGGGAGAGCCTCGCGACCTTCAAGCGTTTTTCTCCTTCGGGGCTGGTGCCGTGCCTGGTCGATCGCGAACACGAGGTGGCCGTGTGGGACTCGCTGGCGATTGTCGAGTACGTGGCCGAAGCGCATTCTGACGTATGGCCACAGCAGCTTGCCGCACGGGCCTGGGCACGCTCCGCCAGTGCCGAGATGCATAGCGGCTTTGCAGCGCTGCGCGATGAGTGTTCGATGAACTGTGGTGTACGGGTAGCGATGAACGCGATGTCCCCTGGGCTGAAAAGCAACCTGGCCCGGCTGGATGCGCTATGGCAGGAGGGGCTTGAGCGTTTTGGTGGCCCTTTTCTGGCGGGTGAGCACTTTACCGCCGTGGACGCGTTTTATGCCCCGGTGGCGTTTCGCGTGCAAACCTTCGGCCTTCCGCTGGGCGATGCCTCGCTGGCCTACGTGCAGCGCCTGTTGGCTCTGCCTGCCATGCAGGCGTGGTATGCGGCGGCGCTAAAAGAGACCTGGCGGGAGCCCATGCATGAACAAGAGACCCTGAAACAGGCCACGCTGCTGAGCGACGAGCGGGCGACCGCCTAGTACTGTGCAGGAAGTTCCGGGCTGGAGGGAGGACGGCGCGGAGAGGGCGTAAATCCGTTACACTGACGCCTCTAATATTTCGCAACACGACTGAGAGTCATCAGATGGCGCTAAGTGCTACCCCCTACAAAGTGGATGTGAACCTGACCGACCTGGACCGCAACGTCTACGAAACGCTGCGGTTCACGGTGGCGCGCCACCCTTCCGAAACCGAAGAGCGCCTGTGCACACGGCTGATCGCTTATCTGCTGTGGTACAGCGAAGCGCTGGCCTTTGGACGCGGGCTCTCGGACGTGGACGAGCCAGCCTTGTGGGAGAAGAGCCTGGACGGGCGAGTGCTACACTGGATTGAAGTAGGCTTTCCCGATGCCGAACGCATGACCTGGTGTTCTCGGCGTGCCGAGCGGGTTTCCCTGCTGGCCTATGGCCGTGTCGACCTGTGGGAGAGCAAAGTGCTGCCTGCGGTCGCATCGCTGAAGAACGTTCACGTGGCCGGGTTACCCGCCGATGCGCTGTCTACGGTGGCGACGAACTTGCCCAGGGCCATCAACTGGGCCGTGATGATCAGTGATGGTGCGCTGTTCATTACCGATGAAAACGGCCAGCACGAAATCACCCCTGAATGGCTGCTGCGCGAACGCTGATCGAGGGTACTGGCGGTGAGGGATAACCGCCAGACTCCGCGCAAGTGGAAACCGCGTTGAGCGAGCCATAGGCGACTATAAAAGTAGCTTGCTATCTTTTTGCAAGATTACATACAATCAGCAATGTTTGTTACTCAAGGAACGAGCCATGAAACCCTTTGCTGTATTACGTGCCCTGGTATTGCCGTTTAGCCTGCTGCCTGCGCTAGCCATGGCCAGCGACAGCGCCTTGACCCTCAAGCTCGAAAACGATGGCCTGGCCAGCAGTGATGACGGCCACTTCACCAGTGGCTTCGAGCTGAACTGGATGACGACGCCCTCCGAACAGAACTGGCTGCAGCGGCTTGCCGTGGCGTTGCCAGCGGGGTTGATGGGGCAGGCTGACCGGGTGGCGTATCGCTTCGTGCACCAGATTTATACACCCGATAACATCGAACGGCGCTCCCTGATCGAAGATGACCGCCCCTATGCAGGGCTGGTATACGGCGGTGTGTCGCTATATGAAGATGTGCCGGTGGGGCAGTGGCAGCGGGCCACCGATCTGCACCTGGATGTGGGCTTGGTGGGGCCCTCTTCCTTGGCTGACAGCATCCAGCGTGAGGTACACCGCGTCACCAATAGCGACCGCCCGCGGGGCTGGCGTAATCAGCTGGGTGACGAAGCGCTGATCAATCTGACGCTGCGCCGCCAGTGGTGGCATGACACTCCGCTGGCGGGCAAACAGTTTGCTCACGGCCCCAGTGTCGGCGCGGCGTTGGGCAACCTGTACACCTACGCCAGCGCTGGCTACAGCGTGCGCTGGGGAGACGACGCTCAAGGTATTCCCACCCTGACCCCCAACCCCGGTACGCGCCATCTGATGAGCGAGAGCCGTGGCTGGCAGTGGTATCTGTTTGCCAGCGTCGAAGGCTATTACATGGCCCATAATCTGACCCTGGACGGTAATACCGTGCGCGATAGCCATTCGGTAGACCGCAAGGAGTGGGTCGCCGATGCCTCCACGGGCTTGGCGCTGGCCTGGGAAGATTGGCAGGTGACCTACGCCGCCGTACAGCGCACCCGCGAGTTCGAAGGTCAGGATGAGCAGGATGTGTTTGGCGCCATGACGCTGACCAAGCGTTTTTAGTGCAGTAGGCCGACGCGCAAACGACCGAGAGGGGCAGCATGAGCAGCAAGTACCCACAGACACCGGATGGACGCTACTTCGTTGCCAGGAACCGGCTGTGGCGCTGCACCGATCCGCGTCTCTCGGAAGACACCCGGCGTCTGCATGTCAAAGCGTTGATGAAGGCGCGGCGTGCGGTGCGCAGTGCCCAACAGCATGACGATGAGCACACGCTTCGCCAGGCACGTCAGGCCGTACAGGAAGCCAAGGAAGCACTGGGTGAGCGGGGCCTGTCTGGTGGCAGGATGGAGCACCGGACGAAGGCGGTCTCGCTCCCCACAACAGCTCCTATGCCGACTGGTGGGCCTCGCGCTCCTGAAGCCTGGTGTGTGGTAATCTGCACGCCACTCTTACTGCATCGATAGGCACCCTGTGACCATCAAAGCCAATCTGTCCATTCTGGATATCGTGGGCCACCTGCTGGTGTGGCTGTTACTGACGATTTTTACGCTGGGGATCGCGCTGTTTTTCTTTCCTTACTCCTTTGCTCGCTTTGTCATCAATCGTACTAGCGTGGTCGACCATGCCAGTGGGGTAGAGCGAAAAATGGTCTGCGATATCAATATCTTCAGCAATATCGGCCATATCATCCTGTGGATGGTGATTTCGTTTCTCACCTTGGGGATTGGCTACATCTTCTACTTTTACCGCGTCTGGAACTACGCGTTGAACAACTCACGCGTGCTGTAGTTCTACTGGTTCCTCCGCCCGCTGCCTGTCAGCGGGCACTCTCTTTCATCGGTGCACGTTACGAAGAGTACATCTCCTGGTGCCGCTATGACGGAGGCGACTGTGGCTACGGTGATCGTCGCAGCGTCACGGCCAACGTACGCTATCAGTTTTGATATACGTGCCGCGTGAGATACGGCGGCATACCGCCACATGAACTTGCTACATGAGTTCGCTACATGAACAACGGGGCCTGCGATGAGCAGGCCCCGTTGCCTTTTTGGGTCTCTTCGTGGGTCGACGCTTTGAGCCAAATCATCACAATCCCATCCACGAGTCCCACGTTATATAGCGTAATCACCAGCGACATGATGCATGACATGAACAGCGCCATGAGGCATGAAAATATCAGCTGGGCGTATTTCGGATCGAACATCGTACGTTTTCCTGATACGCGAATTAACGCTTGTCTTCGGTTTTTTCAGTGAAGTCGCTGGCATCGTGGCGTTCATGAAGCTGCTCATGGGGTTCCCCCCAGGTACGGTTGACCATGCGGCCCCGTTGCACGGCGGGGCGGGCATCGATCTCTTCGGTCCAGCGCAGCACGTGGGTGTAGGTGTGGGCCTCCAGAAATTCGGCTGCCTCATACACACGGTTCTTGACCAGTGCGCCATACCAGGGGTGGATCGCCATGTCGGCAATCGTGTATTCGTCGCCCGCCATATAACGGTTGTCTGCCAGGTGGCGGTCGAGTACGTCCAGTTGGCGCTTCACTTCCATGGTGTAGCGGTCGATAGGGTACTGATACTTTTCCGGCGCATAGGCATAAAAATGCCCAAAGCCGCCGCCCAGCATCGGTGCGCTGCCCATCTGCCAGAACAGCCAGGAAAGGCATTCGGTACGCTTGGCGGGGTCGCTGGGCAGAAAGGCAGCAAATTTTTCGGCCAGATAGAGCAGGATGGCCCCTGACTCGAAGACCCGCTGGGGTGGCTGAACGCTGTGGTCCATCAGTGCCGGGATCTTCGAATTGGGGTTCACCTCCACGAACCCGCTACCAAACTGGTCGCCTTCACCGATCTGAATCAGGTGGGCATCGTATTCGGCGTCGATGATGCCTTTTTCCAGCAGCTCTTCGAGCATCACGGTGACCTTGACGCCGTTAGGCGTGGCCAGCGAGTACAGCTGCAGCGGATGCTTGCCGACGGGTAGATGTTTATCGTGAGTGGCACCTGCGACGGGGCGGTTGATGTTGGCAAATTTGCCACCGTTGCCAGGTTCCCATTGCCATACCTTGGGCGGCGTATAGGTTGGATCGCTCATGGGGTCCTCGCGTTTAGCGGTCATGCGTTGTCGTAGTGAATCTATGGGGGCGCTTGAGCCTGGCTACAAGGGTATGTCGTTAGCGAGTTAATTAAATGGCAAGGGCAGGACAAAGGCAACGCTGGGAGAAGGGGGCAGGCTGTTTCTGACCTGCGAAAGACAGGTCAGAGGCGTTTCAAGCATTTACACCAATGTCAGAGTGACGTCGATGTTGCCACGGGTGGCATTGGAGTATGGGCACACGATGTGGGCTTTATCGACCAGCGACTGCGCAATATCTTTTTCCAGGCCCGGCAGGCTGATCTTGAGCTCCACTTCGATGCCAAACCCGGTAGGAATGGCACCAATACCCACGCTGCCATCGATCTGTGTGTCTGCAGGCAGCTTTACCTTCTCCTGGTTGGCAACGTGCTTCAAGGCACCCAGGAAGCAGGCAGAGTAGCCTGCGGCAAACAGCTGTTCCGGGTTGGTGCCAGCACCGCCAGCGCCCCCCAGTTCCTTCGGCGTGCTCAGCTTGACATCCAGAGCGCCGTCAGAAGACTTGGCGTGGCCTTCGCGGCCGCCAGTAGCGTGGGCATGGGCGCGATAAGCAATGGTTTCGATAGACATGGGCGTCTCCAAGGGTATGAGCGAGTTTGGAAAAAGAGACTTTAATTTAGTGTTATTTTAACTTGCGCACAAGATAAATATGGAGTCACTCAAAAGACAGTGTCATTCGCGTTTACTGGTTCGACTGCAGGCGCTGACGAAGCGCAATCAAGTCGTCTTTCAGCTCACGCAAGGCGTCGGCAGAGTGTTCGCTGGCCTTGATGATGCAGCCCGGAATATGTTGCGCCTGGGCGCGTAGCGCGCGGCCCTTGTCGGTCAGCAACAGCTCGACCACACGCTCATCCTGGGTGCTGCGCTGGCGTTTGATCAACGCCTCGTTTTCCAGCCGTTTGAGCAGCGGAGTGAGCGAACCCGGATCGGTAAGCAAGCACTTGCTCAATGTACCTACGGTAATCCCATCGTTTTCCCATAGCACCAGCATGGCCAGGTATTGCGGGTAAGTGAGCCCTAGCTCCTTGAGCAGTGGCTTGTAGGTTTTGGTCATTATCAGCGACGTTGAGTACAGCGCGAAGCAGAGCTGCTGGTCCAGCTCCAGTTCGTTGCAGGGCTCAAGTTCTGTCATGTCTTCTCCGAGGTGTTGACGTGAAAGGTAATGTATCGTGCCCAGCGTCTACTTACTATCTGACTTTTTAGACAACCCTGGACGTTGGTCGCAAATCACCATATTTGTTTTGACACGCTCAGAGGCCGCCGCTAGCCTTCATATACTCGATGTTACCGGTAACAAATAGCCTATGGCCTGACATACGTTATCGGCAAGCCATCGAGCTACCGCATCGCTCGGCAGCCTGGTCATTCAAGCACTGGTCCTTCAAAACTGGCCATGCACAACCCGGCCACTAACAACAATTCTGCGTGGAGAAACAACGATGACAACGATTTGGCGTAGCACATTGACCCTTTTGGGTGCCACCACTCTGACCTTTGGCATGGCGCATGCACAAGGCCCGGAGCTTTCCGCGCCGCCCGCCATCGAGGGCGAGGTTCTGGCAGACCATGGTAGCCATACGCTGCGCATGGGTATCGGGTTGTCCGAAACCTCCCCGCAGTTCTTGTCCAGCCAATATTTCGGCGAGATTCTGGCGCAGCGTACCGATGGTCGGATTACCGTCAATGTCTTCCCCAATAGCCAATTGGGGGATGACGTGCAGATGATGGAGATGCTGCAGACCGGAACGCTGGACATGACTTACCCTTCCAGCTCGGCTACGACCGGCTACGTGCAGGCGCTGTCGGTGTTCGATTTGCCGTTCCTGTTGCCCAGCCGTGAAGCCGCCATTGCCGTCATGCAGAGCGATGCGGCCCAGAACATGCTGGATGCTTTTGAAGGCACTGGCTTGAAAGCGCTGACGTTTTCCGAGAATGGCTACCGCCAGCTGTCGAACAGCGCCCGCCCGGTGGCGACCCCTGACGACGTGGCGGGCCTCAACGTGCGCGGTTTGAGCGTGCGCACCATGCAGAACCCGGTGCATCTGGCCATCTGGGAAGCGCTGGGCGCCAACCCGACACCCATGGCCTTTGGTGAACTGTTCTCGGCGCTGGAGCAGGGCGTCGTGGATGGCCAGGAGAACCCCTGGAGCACCATCCTGACCTCGAACTTCAACGAAGTGCAGGATTACGGTACGGAAACGCGCCACGTCTATACGCCATTCATCATGATGCTCTCCGAGCGCACCTGGAACCGCATGGCGCCGGAGTATCAGGCACTGGTGCTGGAAGCTGCCCGCCAGTCTGCCGAGTATGAAATTCAGCTCTCTGCCGAATACGACGACTGGTCTCGTGAGCAGTTGGAAGCGCGGGGCATGCAGATCACTCGGTTGGACGATGAGCAGCTGGCCGCTTTCCAGGAAGCCGTTCAGCCCGTCTACACCCAGTGGGCGCCGCGTATCGGGGAAGACCTGATTGCTGAAATTCAGCAGATCGTGGCAGACCATACGTCTCAGTAAGCCATTGCCGTGGGTTTTCGGGCAGGCCAGTGGCCTGCCCGATTCGATAGTGCCCCAGGAGCTTTTATGACATCCCCCTCGCATACTCCCCAGGCCGAGCCTGTGCTGGCAACGCCTGACCCGACAGACCCTTCGACCTATCTGGACGACCCTAACCGACGGTGCCTGGAAATCGACACCGATTCGGCTCAGGGGCCCGCCCTGTTTCGCTGGCTCACGCTGGGCATGGAGTATCTGATCGGCGCCATTCTGGTCGCGCTGATCGTCTCGGTATCCAGCAACGTGGTGGGGCGCTCGCTGTTCAATCACTCGCTTCCCTGGGTCGATGAGCTGGCGCGCATGCTGTTCATCTGGCTGGTCTTCATTGGCGCGGCGGCGGCCTTTGCGCGCTATGAGCATATTGCGGTGGATGCCCTGGTGCGCCGCCTGCCGCTGCGCCTGGCGCATCTGCTGTATGCGCTTCAGCACCTGATCATCACGGGGCTCATGCTGGTGATGGTGTGGGGCGGGTATCAGGTGCTGTCTCGCTCCAGTGGTCGTTCTGCCATTCTGGGCGTGCCGCTCAGTTGGGTCAGCCTGTCTCTGGTGCTGTGTGTGATCTTCATCGCTGCCGTATCGCTGTGGCGGCTATGGGTCAGCCTGCGCCTGGTGCTCGCGCCGCGCGGCCCATCCACCAATTCTGTGGGGGAGTAACCACTATGTTATGGATTTTTCTGGCGATCCTGTTCGCATCCATCGTGATTGGCCTGCCTATTGCTTTTGGGCTGGGAGTGGCGGCACTGGTCATGGCCATACTGTCGGACATTCCGCTGTCGATCATGATCGAGCAGTCCATCCGGGGCGTGAACAGCTTTCCCCTGCTGGCCATTCCGTTCTTCATTCTGGTGGGCGAAGTGATGAGCCAAGGGGGGATTGCGCGGCGTCTGATGGAGCTGGCGGGGGCGCTCGTCGGCTTCATGCGTGGTGGGCTGGGCCAAGTGGCCATCACCGGCTCGATGTTCTTCGGCGGAATCAGTGGCTCGGCGGTGGCGGACACGGCGGCGACCGGCTCCATGATGATTCCTTCCATGAAGCAGCAGGGCTATAGCGCAGCGGATGCCACGGCGATCAATACGGTCTCGTCGGTGATCGGGATCATCATCCCGCCCTCCATTCCGCTGATTCTCTACGGTATCGTCACGGAAACCTCGATCAGTCGCCTGTTCATTTCCGGTATCGTCCCGGGGCTGCTGATTGGCGGTGCGCTGATGGTGACGACGTTCCTGCTGGCCTCTCGGCAGGGCGGTGGCGTGCGCCAGTTCCGCTGGGACGTGCTGTGGCAGGCCTTCAAGGCGGCCTGGCTTGCCCTGGTGCTGCCGGTGATCGTGATTGGCGGCATCATTGGCGGCGTCTTTACGGCCACGGAAGCGGCCGTGGCGGCGCTGCTCTATTCGCTGGCCATTTCCCTGCTGGTCTATCGGGAGTTCAAGCTGGCAGCGCTTGGCGGCATGCTGATTCGCACTGCCCGATTGACTGGCATGGTCATGATGTTGCTGGCGTTTGCCACCGTGATCGCGTGGTTCCTGACCATCAACATGGTGCCCCAGACGCTGGTGCGTCAGGTTCAGGCGATTACCCAGGAGCCTTTCCTGCTGCTGCTGATCGTGGCGGCGCTGCTGTTGCTGGTCGGGTTCGTCATGGATCTCACGCCCGCCATGGTGATCATGGCACCGATGCTGGCGCCCATCGTGACCTCGGTGGGGGTGGACGCGGCTTACTTTGGCGTTCTGATGGCCTTCGTTCTGGGTATCGGGTTGCTGACACCGCCGGTAGGCACCTGCCTGTACGTGGGATGTGGCGTGGGCAAGGTGTCGATGGAGTCGCTGGTCAAGGCCATGTTGCCGTATTACGCGGCGCTGCTGGTGGTGCTGGTGCTGTTGATTGCCTTCCCCGGGATCGTGACATGGTTACCCAACTTGACCGCCGTGCGCGGCAACTGACAGGAGAGCAGTGTGACGAGCACTTCACAGCGTATTCTTGTCATGGGGGTTTCGGGCTCCGGCAAGACTCATATTGGCCAGCAGTTGGCGTCTTCGCTGGGGGCCACGTTCATCGATGGCGATGACCATCACAGTGCCGCGAACGTGGCCAAGATGGCCAGCGGTACGCCGCTCAACGACGACGACCGCCAGGCGTGGCTGGCAACGCTATCGGCCCTGCTGGAAAGCTATCGCACCCGGGATGCCTCGGTAGTGGTTGCCTGTTCCGGGCTCAAACGGCGTTATCGCGACCGCTTGCGGCAGGGCGATGGTGAGCTGCGTATCCTCTACTTGGAGGGGACGCCCGATGTGCTGCGCGAGCGGCTGGCCACTCGCGCCGGCCACTTCTTCAAGGGGGATGACATGCTGGCCAGCCAGCTGGCGGACCTGGAACCGCCGCTGGCCGATGAGGCCGTCACGCTGTCGATTGAGCTGCCGCCTCGCGTGATTGTCGAGCGCTTTTGTGCCACGCTGTCCCGGCAGCCGCAGCGCTCGTCAAGCTAAAGGAAGGGATAGGCGACGGGTCGCAGGATTCGTTATGGTAAGACCCGTGCCCATCCACGATATCAGGCAGTGACGCCATTGAAGAAAAAACGCCCCACCTTGCAAGACATCGCCGACCGCGTTGGCGCCACCAAAATGACCGTGAGTCGCTGCCTGCGCGACCCGGAAGCGGTCTCGGAAGGGCTGCGCGAGCGTATTTTCAGTGCCGCGGAGCAGATTGGCTACATTCCCAACCGGGCGCCGGACCTGCTGTCGCGGGCCACGAGCCACTCCATTGGCGTGCTGGTTCCTTCCTTGACCAACCAGGTATTTGCCGACGTGATCGTGGGCATCGAAGCGTATACCGAGCCTGCGGGCTATCATCTGATGCTTTCCCACTACGGCTACAGCCCCGAGCTCGAAGAGCGTAGCCTGGCCTCGCTGCTCTCTTATAATGTCGATGGCGTGATTCTCTCGGATCGAGACCATACGCCGCGCAGCTTGCGCATGCTGGAAACCGCGGGTATTCCTATCGTGGAGATCATGGACACCCATCGCCCCCCGCTTCAGCAGGCCGTCGGGTACGACAACGTGAGTGCCGCCTACGAAATGGTCAGCAAGATGATCCGGCGTGGCCGCCGCCACATTCTCTATCTGGCGGTGCGTCTCGATGAGCGGACGCGCCAGCGTGAGCAAGGCTATCGACAGGCCATGCAGGCGCATGGGCTTTCCCCCGTCACCTTGCAGCGTAGCCAGCGCTCCTCTTACACCGTGGGCGCTGCATTGATGCAACAGATTCAGCAGGATTACCCTCAGGCGGATGGGGTGTTCTGCACCAACGATGACGTGGCGGTGGGGGCGTATTTCGAATGCCTGCGCCAGGGAGTTGCCGTCCCCCAGCAGATGGCCATTGCCGGTTTTCACGGTCATGATGTGGGGCAGGCCATGACGCCGCGTCTGGCCAGCGTCGTGACCCCTCGCGAGGCCATCGGTGAAAGGGCGGCTCAGGCCCTGCTGGCACGTATCCGTGGCGAAGGAGTGGACCAGCCCGTCATTGACTTGGGCTACCGTATCGAAGCAGGCGATACGCTATAGGTAGTCTGTGTGAGCTAGTCTGTGTGAGGTGGGCTGTGTCCAGTCACCGCTGTTTTTTTATCAGTCAGCGCGTAAAACCTCGTACTTTGAGTGCGAGGATGGATAGCGCGGCGTCCGGCAGGACGCCTTGTGCCTTGTAATCTTACATAAAACACGATAATTTGTAAGGTATGATAACCGAACGCGCTTTCAAATACCGCTTCTACCCCACGCCAGAACAGGCAACCCTGCTGGCGCG
>NZ_LFGT01000028.1:45018-50011 GCF_002078115.1 Halomonas sp. BC2
TCTTCAAATGAGGCTGCCGTGAATATCACTCAACTGACGGTCTATCCGGTCAAGTCGCTCAAGGGGATCGACCTGCAACAGAGCGAGCTCTACACCCACGGGTTGGCCTGTGATCGGCGCTGGATGCTGGTCGATGCGCAGCAGCGTTTCGTCACTCAGCGTCAGCTGCCCGCCCTGGCCACCATAGGCGTGGCTCTCGATGAGCGCTCGCTGGTGCTCTCGCATCCGTCACTGGCGCCTATCGCCATTTCACTGGATGAGCCCGAGGGGGAGCTACGCCAGGTGACCGTCTGGAAAGATCACTGCCAGGCCTATCCGGAAGGTGCAGAGGTGTCACGATGGCTGGAGGCTGCCTTGGGGGATACGGCCCGGGGCTTGAGTCTGGTGCGCTTTGCCAGCGACTTTCCACGGCCCGTGGAAGCGGACTTCCTGGCGGGCGACAGCGCGGATACTTTCTTCTCGGACGGCTACCCTTTCCTGGTTACCACCACCGGTTCGCTGGATGCGCTCAATCAGGCGCTGGTGGCTGCTGGGCAATCTCCCATCCCCATGAACCGGTTTCGGCCCAACATCGTGGTGGAGTGTGCCACCGCTTGGGCGGAAGACCGCTGGGCCGGGCTGCGAGTACCCACTGGTGGTATCGAACTCACCCTGCGCAAGCCTTGCCAGCGCTGCAAGATCACCACTGTGGATCAACAGACCGGTGCGGTCCCTGCCCAAGGCGAGCCACTCAAGACGCTGCTGTCACTCAATACCCAGCCGCATCTGAAAGGCGCTTTTTTTGGCCAGAATGCCACGCTGACCAAGGGGCAGGGCGCGACTATTCGTGTGGGGGACGCCGTAGAGGCATTACCACGCGAGGTTTGAAGCGCAGCAGCCCCGTGGCCACGGCGGTGCCCATCAATGTAATCACCATGCCGAGCACTACCTGCAGCGAGAGCGTTTCTTCCAGCAGCAGATAGCCCCACAGCAGCGCGCTCACCGGCACCAGAAAGGTGACCGTGGATGTGGCGGTGGCCCCGGCGCTGGCCAGCAGTCCGAAATAAAGTAGAAAGGCCACGGCGGTGCTCAGCACCGCCAGGGCCAAGGCGTTACCCCAGGCCAGCGTGCTGATGGGCTCGCTGGGCCATAGCAGCAGGCCGGGGATCAGCAGCACGAGCGCCGACATGGCGCTGCTGCCCGCGGCCAGTACCCGCGTGGGTAAATGGCCTAGCCGGGTTTTCGAATAATTGCCTGCGACCCCATAGCAGAGGGTGGCTCCCAGCACGGCCACGATGAACCAGCCGTCTCCCCCCAAACTGAAGTCCAGACGATGTGCCGACAGCACATAAACTCCCACCAGCGCCAACGTCAGCCCCAGGTATTGCTGACGTTTCACGGGCGTGGCAAAAAAAGCCGCCCCCAGCAGCGCGGTAAAAATAGGCGTGGTGGCGTTGAGCAGCGAGGTAAATCCCGCTTCCAGGCGCGTGGTTGCCAGTGCCAGCAGGGAAAAGGGCAGCACATGGCTGACCACGCCCAGCAGAAGTAGCGGCCCTTTGTGCTGCCAGATCAGCCGGGCGTAGTGCAGGCTCAGCAACAGTGGCACGAGCAGCAGGGCGCCAATAGTCATGCGTATCCACACCAAGGGGACAGAGCCGAATTCCGGTGCCGCCACGCGCATGAAAATAAACGAAAGCCCCCATAACGAAGAGAGCAATATTAAGCGCAGCGCGTCGGCTGTGGACATGGCAGTTCCTTGGAGTAAACACCGGTATAGAGAGCAACCGCTCAGCATAACCATAATATGAGCACATGCGAATACGTCTTAAGGGTTAGCAGTTTCATTTGTCAATAATGGTTACATCATGGTTTTGGTGTTGACGCTTGGGGGTTTGGTCTCTACTGTCTCAGAGAACGTTGGTGGCTAATATTGACACACTGAGGATACACCGTGGATCTCGCGACGCTGATTGGTCTTGTAGGTGCTGCTGTACTGGTAGGAGCTTCTGTGATGCTGGGCACCTCGCCCGAGGTATTCCTGAATCTTACTGGGCTACTGCTGGTCGTGGGGGGAAGCTTGTTCGTGGTGCTGGCCAAGTTCAGCATTACCCAGTTCAAGTTCGCGCTCAAGGCGGCGGCTCGGGCGTTCAAGTTTCAGCTACCCAGTACTCAAGACAGCATCGACGAACTCGTTGAGTTAGCCAAAGTGGCACGTCGCGAGGGCATGATCGCGCTGGAAAGCCGTGAAGTCAGCTCGCCTTTTCTCCAGCAGGGGTTGCAGATGCTGGCGGATGGCTTCAGCGCCGACATGATCAAGGAGATGATGGAAAAAGAGCGCCTGCTGACGCTGGAGCGCAACGAGGCCGGAGGCCAAGTGTTTTCCGCGCTAGGGGAAGTATCTCCGGCCATGGGCATGATTGGCACCCTGGTAGGACTGGTGCAGATGCTCGCCAATATGAACGACCCGTCACTGATTGGGCCCGCCATGGCCGTGGCGCTACTGACCACCATGTATGGCGCCATGATTGCCACAATGTTTGCCAACCCCATTGCTGAAAAGCTATGGGTACGCATGAATCAGGAAGCCAAGATGCAGGAGCTGTGGATCGACGCGCTGCTGGCCATCAAGGGCGACAAGAACCCCCGTGTACTGGAGCAAATGCTGGCCCTCTATTTGCCGCCAGAGCGTCGTGTAGAGTCCGACGAACGTAAGACAGCGAGCGAGCGGGGATAAGTCGGTGGCAAGAAGAAAGAGCAATATCCCAGCGTGGATGGTGACCTATGCGGACTTGATGTCACTGCTGCTGTGCTTTTTTGTGCTGCTGCTCTCCTTTGCTGAAATCGATGCGCAAAAATTTCGGCGCGTGGCCGAGTCGTTGTCTGAGGCCTTCGGTGTACAGCGGGATATCGAAGCGATGCAGATACCCATGGGCACCAGTGCGGCCATGCAGCACTTTTCGCCAGCGACGCCCGACCGTACCTTGATCGAGGAAGTGCGCCAGCGGACGCAACAGCCGCAACCCCAGTTGGAAACCATGCGCACCGTGCTGGAAAACCAGCAGCGTCAACGTACTCTGCAAATAGCTAACAGTATCGAAAAGTTGTTGGCTACTGCGTTATCTGAAGGGGGCGTGGAGATTGAAGTGGAAGAGGCGCGGATTATCATCCGAGTCGCCGAAAACGGCACTTTTGGTTCAGGCACCGCCACGGTGACGCCTGCGTTTGCCTCACTGCTGGTAGAACTTTCCAGTCTCCTCAGTGGTTTGAGTGGCACGCTATCAGTGCATGGGCATACCGATAACGTGCCTATCCGCACGGCGCAGTTTCGCAGCAATTGGGATCTTTCCGCCATGCGTGCTGCGTCCGTGGCTAATGTGCTGATCGAAGACGGCAATATGGCGCCTGAGCGTCTGATCATCCAAGGGTTTGCCGAAACACGGCCGGTGGCCAGTAACACCACCTCCGATGGCAGGGCGGCCAATCGGCGCGTCGAACTGCTCATCGATGCCAGTGCACCCGTCGAGTTGGCGGCGATGAGCAGCGAGTCCTCAGGTGATATCACGCCGTGACATTCGGCAAGCCCCGGAGAAATCAGCTACCCTGAAAAGGCTGAACGCTCTCTTGCGCTCAGTTCGCCATTAGCGAACTACCCTGGGAAAGGAGAACAGAATGGATAGCAAAGCAAGCGCACGTTGGGAAGGTGGTTTGAAGGACGGCCAAGGGCATGTATCTACCGAAAGTGGAGCGCTGGACGCCAACTACTCGTTCAAGCAGCGCTTCGAAGGCGCGCCGGGCACCAATCCAGAAGAGCTGATCGGTGCTGCCCATGCGGGCTGTTTTTCCATGGCGCTCTCCATGATTCTTGGCGAAAAAGGCTACACGGCGGAGTCCATTGATACACAGGCCAGCGTAACGCTGTCACAGGGCTCGAATGGTTTCGATATTTCGAAAATTCATCTTGAAGTAGAAGCTAGCGTGAGCGGAGCGGATGAAGCCGCTTTTAAAGAAGCCGCAGAGACGGCCAAAGCAAATTGTCCTGTTTCAAAAGTATTGAATGCTGAGATTACCATGACCGCAAAGTTAAAAGGTTGATTTAATAACTTGTGTTATGGAAAAGGCGTCAAGTGCTTCTTTTGACTTTTAGTTGAGCTGGCTTTAAAGCTTAATGGAAGTGTTAACTTGGCGCCTTAAAGTATTGCTGTCTAGATGCTAAAAGGCCTTGGCAATTGCCAAGGCCTTTTTTAACGCTTACCGTTATCAGCGTTTAGTCACGCTCATACTCTTCGGCAGCTTCCAGTGCATCCTGTGATGCATTGACGCGAATCACGTAGTCATCGCCGTCATCATCTTTCGTCAGTTCCAGAGAGTCCCACTCGACGGCAACGTCTTTCTCGCCCATGCCGAGGAACCCACCGATACCCATGACGACAGCCTGGATCTGACCATCTTCATCGATGACCAGGTCAGAAATGGTACCGATATCCTCATCTTCTTCTACGGTGCTTTTCACGTTGTTGCCGATCAGCGAATCAGCATGGAACGTGTTTTCAGGCTGCGTGGTGAGGTAGGTAGCTTCAGCTGCCACTGTTTCCTGAGCGCTGACCGAGCCAGCGGCAAACATGAAAGCAGGCACCATCAACGTACCGAGGAAAGCAGGTTTAATCATTTTCATGGCTATTGCTCCTTGCGCTTGCATTAGGACAGGGTGTGGTTGCACCGGTGTCTAAACAAATTAACGGTCATGGCTCATCAAACAGTGTGATTTGATAAAGGCAGTGTTTAATTGCCTAGCGCTATTCCTATAGCGTCCACCATTTACGTTACTCCTGAGGCGACTCCTCTCATGCCAACGATTCTATCAATAACCCGTATTACGGGTGGGCTAACAGAAACTGGTATTAAGGAAAAGCAACGTCTTGTCTTGCGCGTCACTGCGTCAAGACACTTATCAAGGTAGACGCTCCATAATGTTTTGCAAGATGAATGGCCATTTTTTTGTCATGGACCTGAATCC
>NZ_LFGT01000028.1:51177-51371 GCF_002078115.1 Halomonas sp. BC2
TTGACGTTGGGCATGGCACTGTCTGGGTGAATGGCGATATTCGCTATATTGCCATGCAGTTCAGTAGGTTAGAAGCATTCCTGGGGGCCGGTCTCACGGATTCAGGTCATAGTTTGTGGCGATGTCCTTTCGGTGGTGATCATCGAATACGAGATTTTTTCCTTCAGGAATGAGAGGTATGTCAACGACGTGTC
>NZ_LFGT01000028.1:53058-59211 GCF_002078115.1 Halomonas sp. BC2
AAAAAAGGAAGACGTCAGTGAGTAGACTTGCTTGAAAAGCAAGAAATATACGTCTAATATATTTCATGCAGCCTTAGATTGCCGCGCGCCTTACAAAGCACGCTTCAACAATGTTTGGAGGACGTCCCATGGAGATACATAATAGCCCGATGAATGAACGGCAGCGCCGATACCGCGAAGTTTACCGTTCGCGCACGAGCGGTTGGTATAATGGATATGTGCACGCATTCTTGATCTTCGGAACTGGTCTCTACGCAATCTTTTTTTTCACCATGAACCTAAGTGAGGTTTTGTGGTGGGAGTGGTTGACGATACCGGTAGTATTCTTAGGCGGACAGTGGGTCGAATATTATACCCACCGCTTCCTCTTGCACAGGCCAAAGAAGTCCGGCATGGGGCGCCTTTTATATGTACGTCACACACTCATGCACCACCAGTTTTTTACAGCTGAAGAGCCACGATATGCGAATCATCGAGATTGGCGAGTCACGCTTTTCCCACCATTTACTCTCACCATCTCTACGCTGATGATGTTACCGTCGGCGCTCGTAGCAGGGTGGGTAATATCCGGCAATGTCGGCTGGCTACTCATGGCTTCGACTATCGGTACCTACCTATTCTACGAGGTTCTGCACTTTCTTTGCCACGTCGGTGACAATTGGTTCGTGCGGCATTGCCCTATCGTCAATACCGCGAGGCGCCACCACACCGCCCATCACAACCACTCGATCATGATGGAAACCAACATGAGCATCGTGTTCCCGTTCTGGGATTGGGTCTACGGTACTTCTGACCTTGATCGGGGGTTGATCGGTCATTTATTCAACGGTTACAGCACCAAGCATATTAAAAAGGATCTACGTCAGACGGCGAAGACTCCGCACCTGCTGCCACATGTTTCAAAAGCTTCTTCGAAGCCCGGTCCGGAACCTGCAAATCGTTGACTGCTGTCGGAAAATAATGGAGAAGATTTTATGCCGGCCTCAAAAAAATTAGTATTCTCTGCGCTACTTCTTATCGCTGGAGTGATCGGATATCTAATTGAGATAAAAACCGGGCGAGAGGACCTGCTCGGACACCTGGGCGCACTCGTGGTGCTGCTGATGGTCGGGCTGTGGGCGTTATCTCCGGTAGATCGTGAGGAGTTGACTCCAGCCAAAGCGAGGCGCGAATGAATAACCCAGCTAAAAGCAATCACCCTGCGGACCACTACGCAGGCGAGCGAACAATCGATGGGCTTTGCGTGACGGTCAATGGCAAAGCACTGCCGACCTTTGATGATCTTGTTACGTACTCCAAAGGAGGTTTCGAATGGGGTTACGAGGGTGCGGAACCGGTGCAACTGGCATTCGCGCTTCTGTACTCGAGGCTACGAGATGTTGAGGCTGCTTGTGAGCTGGCGCCGGTCCTAATGAAGCACATCGTTGCCAACCTTGCGAATGAGTGGGATATCTCGGGGGACCAACTTGACGAAACCATTGCAATCCTGCAAGGCAAGCATTACGCGAGGGCAGGTCATGTCACAGAAGCACTTTGACCTATACCATCGAGAGGGCGCGTTTCCGAGTGCAGATAAAACTATTATTAGTACGGCTTGGGGGCCCATTGAGCTTCAATGCAACGGTACTGGCGGTTTTCTGATACTGCTTCACGGCCTGCAGAGTTCAATGGAGGTATGGCGGGAGACAGTTCGGCAGCTACCGAGGCTGCGCGGTGATAGCCTATCTCGGGAAGCCAGTAAGTATCACAGGCTGGAGTATGGGCGCCATTGTCGCGCTTCAATACCTGCATAAGTATGGCGACTCAATAAGTCAAGTCATATCAAAGCTAGAGCCAAGGCTACAGGCACAGAAATTCGGGATATGAAGGAAAGAGTGACATTGAAGCGAGAAGACCAAAAGAAGACCTTAGCCGATCAGGCATACAAACAAATTGAAGAGGCCATCGTAACTCTACAACTTGCACCAGGAAGCATAGTTTCTGAGACGGAGCTGGTTGAGTTGATAGGCATTGGTAGAACGCCAACCCGAGAGGCCATACAGAGGCTAGCCAGGGATCGACTAATACGAGTGCTACCAAAACGAGGATTGTTAGTCGCGCCACTTGATCTTATGGGCCAGATGAAGCTCCTCGAAGTTCGTCGCCAAGTTGAGGGGCTTATTATCCGGTTAGCGACGAAACGAGCATCTGATGAGCATAGGAGAGCCTTCGCTCAGCTTGACGCGGAATTTCGGGAAATTGCGTTCGCCAATGATGGTCTGGGCTTTGTACGTTGTGACAGGGAGTTTAATGAGTTATGTATTACCGCAGCACAGAATGAATACGCGGAGGACGCGATGCGTCCCCTCATGGGGCTGTCCCGGCGCTTCTGGCTCTTCCATCACCAACAATGCGGAACTGACTTACCGCCTTTGGCGCTGCTGCATGCTGATACGGCCGCCGCGATGGCTATTGGAGACGAGGAGGGAGGACAACGTGTGTTTGAGGAGCTGTTGGAAAACGTAGAAAGCTCGGCGAGGATAAGCTTGGCTATGAATTTCTCAGCAACCTGAGCTAATGTGAATAAAAAAATAACAGCGGAGAAGCAAGAATGAATAAGTCCAAGAATATTACGAAAACTGCTAAGGCCATAATTCTAGTCGGCCTGTTCGCAATGGTTTTGGTGCCCGCTATCGCGGCTGCCCAAGACGACGTCATCAAGTGGCGACTACAATCGCTCCTGTCTTCTGGCGGCAGCGACTGGAAAAAGAGTGTTGTCGCGCTGCGGGATAAACTCTACGAGCGCACAGGCGGTCGATTAGACATCGAGCTACACTCAGCGGAATCTTTGGTGGGGTCTTCCGAGATCTTCCCCGCTGTAAGTCGCGGGGTAATCCAGATCGGTCATACTTCGCCAGCGTACATAATGGATTATATCTCCACGGCGTCGCTTGCCTGGGGTCCCAGCTCCTTCCGAAACGTTTCCGAGGCCGCCTACTTCTGGAAACACTTGGGCTTCGAAGACATTATCCGCCGGGAAGCCCTAGAAAAACACAATATACACTACTTCACGGACCATCTGTACTTCACTAGGCTGGTATTAAACAAGCCGGTCAAGACTAATGAAGACTTTGAGGCATTGCGCATCCGCGCCTCCGGTAGCCTCGCTAAATTCATAGCGGACAGTGGAGCTGCGACGGCTTTTATATCGGGGTCCGAATTATACCAGTCTCTCAGCACAGGCGCCGTGGATGGAGCGCATTGGGGCGGAGCCCAGAACGCAAATGACTTGAGCCTTTATGAGCCGGCAAAGTACCACGCATCTGCGGTGCTGGGTATCGCAAACGAGATTTTTATCATCAACGATCAGGCCCTGTCCAGCCTGCCCGAAGACATTCAGACGACGGTACGTTCTACGCTGGAGGAACACTTCTGGGCTCGCACCAACCAGTACGAGATCGAAGAGCTGGAAATGCTCAACCAGCTCGCCAGCGAAAAGGGTGTGCAAACTATCGATCTTCCGGAAGAGATCGTGGAGCGCATGGACAAGGCCACGCACGACTTCAGGCACTCCGAGGCGAAGAAGAGTGAGTACACCGCTGAGGCCGTCGAACGCCTCGAAGCCTACCTGGGCGTACTCGGCTACTTCTAAGCATGAATGAGCGCGGCTCGCCATGCGAGCCGCTTTTCTAACTGCCGTGATTACCCAAGCACAAGCGCGGCATAGGAAGAACTAGGTCAGCGGGGCCCGTATGCGAAAAATCTTGCACGCTATCTCATGGCTGAACGATCGACTGGGCAGATGGGTTTTATCCTATTTCGCTTTCTTAATGTTCGCTTTTCTACTTTTCGAAGTGGTTGCACGCTATATGTTCAATTCGCCTACTTCTTGGGCGACCGAAGCGACAACCATGTTGTTCGTAGCCTATACGATCTTATCAGGAGGTTATCTGCTCCTACATCGTGGACACGTAAAAGTCGATATCTTTTATCAGCAATTCTCGCCTCGAACAAAAGCGGCTGTAGACGTCGTGACCTCCGTCTTTTTCTTTGTGTTCACGATCGTAGTTTTGGTGGAAGGGCAGGGTATGGCGTGGGCGGCGATCACTCGCTGGGAGCACTCGCATTCTGCCTGGAATCCCCCTGTCTGGCCTCTAAGACTTTGCGTTCCAATCGGCGCGATCCTGCTAATTCTTCAGGGCGTGGTAAAGCTGATCGACGACCTAACCATCCTGTTTAGCTCTGATTCACAGCGAACTGAACGTGCGGGTACCGAGGGGTAAGTCATGAGTAGTGAACTGATCACAATCCTCTTTTTGGGGGAATGTTTGCCCTGATCTTCGCCGGGGTGCCTGTTGCATTCGCCCTTGGTGGCATCTCGTCCATATTCCTGTACCTGACTTGGGGCGGAGATGGGTTTTTCCTGGTCGCCAACAGGCTGTGGACGGCCATGAACAGTTTTACTTTGATCGCCATCCCCTTGTTTATGTTCATGGCGCTGATATTGGAACGCACAGGCGTTGCGCAGGCATTGTTTCGCATGATCCACCTCTGGTCTGGCGGTCTGCGGGGCGGACTGGCGATCGGCACCGTATTGATCTGCGCAATGTTTGGCGCGATGGTGGGTGTGAGCGGTGCGGCAGTCGTGGCGATGGGTACCATCGCCCTGCCCGCTATGTTAGAGCGCAAGTATGACAAGCGGCTCGCCCTGGGTTGCATCAATGCAGGCGGCGGCTTCGGAGTTCTGATCCCGCCCAGCATCGTGATGATCGTCTATGCCATGCTTACTGGCGTATCGGTTGGTGCTCTCTTTGCCGCCGGCATGATACCTGGGCTTCTCATGTCCGTATTGGTTGCGGGCTATATCGCAATACGATGCTGGTTACAGCCCGAGCTGGGCCCCGCGTTGCCCAAAGAGGAACGCGGAGACTGGAGCGAAAGGTTCCGTTCGCTAATGGCTGTCGCACTGCCCATCGGCATCGTGGTCATGGTCCTCGGCTCCATTCTGTCCGGCATCGCGACTGCCACCGAAGCCGCCGCCATCGGCGTGCTCGGCTCCCTACTGTCAGCGATGGTCCACCGCACCCTTTCGCTGAACTTGATTAAGGAAGCCTTGCTTCAGACTCTGCGCCTGACTTCCATGATTATGTGGATCATCCTGGGCGCTCAAGTCTTCAGCACGGCCTATAGCGCTATGGGCGCCCAGCAGGTGGTGATGGACCTAATGGCAGCCATCCCAGGCGGCGAGTGGGGCGCGCTCGCTGCGATGTTACTGCTCCTCCTGCTCATGGGCATGGTGCTCGACCCGATAGGCATTATGCTGATCACGCTGCCGGTGTTCATGCCAATCATCACGATGTACGGGATTGACCCGATCTGGTTCGGTGTGCTGTTCGTCCTCATGGTCGAAATCGGTTATATGACCCCTCCTTTTGGCTTCAATCTTTTCTATTTAAGAGGTGTCGCACCACCCAGTATCAGCATCGGGGACATCTACATTTCGGCGCTTCCGTATGCTGCAGTGATTCTGTTTGGCCTGCTTCTGATCATAGCGTTTCCGGGAATCGCTCTGTGGCTGCCGAAATTGCTGTTCTAGCCAAGCGCCGTGTAACGTACGAAAGTTTAATTATGGGGAAATGAAACTCGGCTTGACCGCCCACGTAGTCATAATCACCGGAGAGGGCGGCGTGATCCCTCTGCCGTAGAAGGAGTATGCGCCGAGGGTGGTGCACCTGATACTGACAGTCGGGCGGCGTGGCCGACGCCGATAACTCTGTAAGCGGTCTACTAATCACACCTACCCAGGCCTGACTCAGAGCGGTAAGGTTGAAGTAACTCCCTCCATAGTTGCAAAGGCTATAGTGCAGGTATGGAGGAGGGCACTTCACATGCACCTCACACTTATGAAGAAATTCAGCTAGATTGGAAGGATACGTTTTCCATACCGCTAGGCATGATTGATGCATAAAAACTTGTTTCGATGATGTTGAATGCAGTCAATGAAGGTCGACTCACGCTCAATGAGGTTGCCCGCCTCACAGCGGAAAATCCGGTGAGGAGGTTTGGTTTCTTCCCGAGAAAAGGGGTGATGCAGATTTTCCGATTGTAGATATGCAGCGCCAAGTAATTTTACTAAAAAGGGTATGCTATCGAAAGCTGGCTATACTAGCTGGG
>NZ_LFGT01000028.1:59558-62149 GCF_002078115.1 Halomonas sp. BC2
TGGGAAGGTATGAAAACGAAGGTATGATTGTTTATACTGTAGCCTGTAAGAAGTGGTTGCCCAAGATGGAGAGGTAGAGGTTGATCCTGGCTATGGGAACTTTGTTCCAGGCACTGCTTACTGGCAGTTTATTTTTGATTTTCTGCTGCTTTAATGATCTTTCTCAAGTGGTGTTGCGGTAGTGCCAGAAAAAAGTATAAGCTTTTACCCTCTGCGATACAGAGATAATAAAACCAATCAGGAGTGAGTGCCATGATTTATACCAACCCCGGTCAGGCTGGTTCTGTCATTACCTTTGAATCACGCTACGGCAACTACATTGGTGGTGAGTTCGTGCCGCCGGTGAAGGGTGAATATTTCGATAACGTCAGCCCAGTCACTGGCGAGGTGTTCTGCGAAATTCCCCGCTCCAGCGCCGAGGATATCGACAAGGCGTTGGACGCCGCCCATGCTGCCGCCCCGGCCTGGGGCAAGACCTCTGCCGCCGAGCGCAGCAACGTGCTGCTCAGAATCGCCGATCGCATCGAGCAGAATATCGAGAAGCTGGCGGTTGCCGAAACCTGGGACAACGGCAAGGCGGTGCGTGAAACCCTTAACGCCGATTTGCCCCTGGCAGTAGACCACTTCCGCTACTTCGCCGGTTGCATACGTGCCCAGGAGGGTACTGCGGCTGATATTGACGCCAATACCGTGGCCTACCACTTCCATGAGCCACTGGGAGTGGTGGGTCAAATCATTCCGTGGAACTTCCCGCTGCTGATGGCAGTATGGAAGCTGGCTCCGGCGCTGGCGGCCGGTAACTGTGTGGTACTCAAGCCTGCCGAGCAGACGCCGGCATCGATTCTGGAACTGATGAAGGTGATTGGTGATCTGCTGCCGCCGGGGGTGGTCAATATCGTCAACGGCTACGGTGCCGAGGCGGGCCAGGCACTGGCGACCAGCAAACGGATCGCCAAGATCGCCTTCACCGGCTCCACCCCGGTAGGCTCGCACATCCTCAAGTGCGCCGCCGAAAATATCATTCCCTCTACCGTGGAGCTGGGTGGCAAGTCGCCCAACGTCTACTTCGCCGATATCATGAATGCCGAGCCGGAGTTCATCGATAAAGCCGCCGAGGGGATGGTGCTGGCCTTCTTCAACCAGGGCGAAGTCTGTACCTGCCCCTCACGGGCACTGATTCAGGAATCGATGTATGACGCCTTCATGGCCAAGGTCATGGAGAAGGTCAGCAAGATCAAGCGCGGCAACCCGCTGGATACTGATGTGCAAGTGGGGGCCCAGGCCTCGCAAGAACAGTTCGACAAGATCATGTCCTACATGGATGTCGCCCGCGAAGAGGGGGCGGAGTTCATCACTGGCGGTGACAAGGCGAGCTTCGATCCGGCCTACGACAAGGGCTTCTATATCGAGCCGACTCTGCTCAAGGGCCACAACAAGATGCGCGTGTTCCAGGAGGAGATCTTTGGACCAGTGGTGGCGGTGACAACCTTCAAGGACGAGGAGGAGGCGCTGGCGATTGCCAATGATACCGAGTTCGGCCTCGGTGCCGGCGTCTGGAGTCGCGACATCAATGTGGCCTTCCGCATGGGGCGTGGTATCCAGGCCGGCCGCGTCTGGACCAACTGCTACCACCAGTACCCGGCCCATGCGGCCTTCGGTGGCTACAAGAAGTCCGGCGTCGGTCGCGAGACCCACAAGGTGGCCCTCGAGCATTATCAGCAGACCAAGAACCTGCTGGTCAGCTACGACATTAATCCGATGGGCTTCTTCTGAGAGCTATCCGCGTCATCGACAATTGATTGCAGTAAGGCGGTGGCGCCATTTCGTTGGGCACGACTAACGTCGTGCCCAACGGCTATTTTTGTGAAGCGTTTCAATGTGAAATGAAGCTTTGCACGTTGCCGCATCCGGCACACTAGCCCGGGGCGATCCGAACTGACCGGAAGAACACCTTATTGGTTAGCAGAGAGCATCAACACAGCCGGCTGCCCAGCAGCAGCAGGGCGCCATCCAGCTGGTGCCAGCCCCACCACACCAGGGCCAGGGTGGCGGCCGTGATAAGGGCAGCGGCGATGCGCAGGGTGAGGCGATGACTCATGCTTCAAGCTCCTGAGGCAGTTCACGCTGCACCGGTGCCTCGCTGATCCACCAGTGCAGCATGGCCGCCGCCACGCCGAGCAGGATGGCCAGCTTCCAGACCACGTCGTAGTCACCCTGCAGGTCATAGAGGAAGCCACCCAGCCAGACCCCCATGAAGGAGCCGAGTTGATGGAACAGGAAGACGATCCCGCCGAGCATGGAGAGGTGCTGGACGCCGAATACCGAGGCGACGATGCCGTTGGTCAGCGGCACCGTGGAGAGCCACAGCAGGCCCATGGCGATGCCGAACAGGTAGGTGGTCGTGGGGCTCAGGGGGGCCATCAGGAAGAGGGTGATGATCACCGCCCGGGTCAGGTAGATCCCGCTCAGCAGGCGCGGTTTCGAGAACCGCCCCCCCAGCCAGCCGGCGACGTAGGTGCCGAAGATATTGAACAGCCCGATCAGCGCCAGGGTGGTACTGCCGACCTGGACCGCGATGCCGTTGTCGTAGA
>NZ_LFGT01000029.1:0-2586 GCF_002078115.1 Halomonas sp. BC2
CTGATATTACAAAACCTTGATATTCAAAAACCTTAGTTACCACTCGATGGGCTGTCCTGCCCAATCCCAGAAACTGCCGGTCTCTTCGGGCCTGCGTTGCGCCATGACATCGAGGAGCCGATCAGCGACATACTCCGTTGTGAACAGCTTGTCGCTGGGTACCCTAGCCTGAAAGGGCTTGGAGAGTAAGGTATCCGTCGTGCCCGGGTGAAGACATAGCACGATGGCTTGTTTGTTGAGACGGCCAATCTCTATGGCGGCCGTTTTCATCAGCATGTTATGGGCCGCCTTGCTGGCTCGATAGCTATACCAGCCACCGTAGCCGTTATCCGTAATAGACCCGACACGGGCTGAAAGACTGGCGATAATGCTGGGATGTTTCCCTTGCAGGGAAGGCTTGAGTGCCGCAAGCAGCATGGCGGGCGTCATCGCGTTGATCTGCATGACGCGCATGAACGCTTCCTCACTGAGTTGCTCGAGGCGTTTTTCGGGCTGGATATGCAGATCTAAGTCGTGGAGCATGCCAATGGTGTTGATCAGCAGGTGAAGTGGCTGCTCTCCGACGGTCTCTGACAAGGTGCGCCGGCCGCTGCTGGTCGTTAGGTCCGCCTGGCGCTACCGATGCCGCCGTTGGCTCCCGTGACCACCGCGTTAAACTGTTGGAGAAGATGAGGTAGCATGACGACTCCAGAGTTAGGCAAGGTTGCCTAATTGAAGTGTCTTGTATAAGAGTTGTTTAGGTGTGTTTCAGGCAGAAGTGTTAATGCGTCCAGGTTGAGCGCTATTTCGCCCATCCGGTTTATAAAGCGTTTTTTCGGCAATCTGACGAATGTAATCCAGCATTTGCTGGTTGTGTTTCATGCGCACTGACAGCATTTGCCCCGTCAGGGCGTTCATACGAGCCACGCGCTCGCCCTTTTCCAGCAAGCGTTCCCAAACGGGTAGGCAGTCGGCATCATTGGCTGCCTGGCGAGCGCCAGAAGCGCCATTTGAATAGCCAAGCTTTGCCTGTACGCCGCGCCTAAGCACTTCGACGCGCTCCAGCTCACCCAGAAGTGCTTGTTTCTTGAGGGCGATGTCTGACAGTGTATCGCCATCGATGCTTCCCTTGGTCAGCTCTTCTTGCTCGTGTGTAAGCAGCTCAATGAGTTCATCGAGTCGCTGCAGCTGGCTGTCGAGAAGGCGAGATAGGCTCATGATAAGGATTATAGCTCTTTCAGGTTGGCAATTAGGCCATCGGCAATACGGTCGGTACGGATTTCCATACGCCCTTCACGAATGGCATCGCGGATTTCCTGAACCCTGGCCATATCAATGTCCTGGCTGCCATCCGCGCTGAACTGGCTTAGCTGTGTGGGTTCACGGGTCGTGTTGTCCGTATCCGGCGTTTTGGGGCCGGTAACTTTTTGAGCATCTTCACGCTGCTGAACCTGGTTGGTGCGTACCAGCGGATTAAGGTTGTCGATTTTCACGTTGGGGGCCTCATCGTCAACGTCTGGGCATCTCGTGCTATATGGTTACTATCGGCTTGGGCACTAAAGACTTTAGGCGCTGAATCAAAAATCGACCACTAAAACACCCTGGCCAGTGACACGTGCCATGGCGATTTCGCGTGCCCCAAAGCGTACTCGAATAATATCGCCCAGTGCGCCATTGGTCATGGCTTCTCCTTCACGGGAAACCCGAAAGCCAGTGCCTTGTGCTATGACCGTGACACGCTGCCCCCGTTCCACCAAGTGAGGTGCCTGTAGAAAGTGTGCTTGAAAGGAACCGCCGCTGCGAATCGGGCGTTGAGCCACCTTGCCAATAATGTCTGCTTGATCGGTCAGCGTTTGTGGCGCAAGGCTGCTCAAATTGCCATCCCGTAGGCCCAGCATGTCGGAGGTAATGAGCGTCCCACGCTCGATATCACGCGTGGCGACCACGTAGTTACCCACGACGTCGACCTGTGCCTGTATGTACCGCACCTGGCGGCCATCGGTACCGCATCTTACCCCCACTGATACTCTACCGACCGGGGGCTGGGTCGTGTTGGGTAAAAAAGGCTCAGGCTGCACGCAGGTAGGCAGATGTGGTGATGAGGGAGTGACGGTGATGACCGCTTCCTGCCCTAATGTTTGCGCCTGCTGATAAAGAAATAGATGCACGCTCTCTTCCAGCGTCATGTCGTTCGCCTGCACCGCATAGGGAAGAGCCAGAATGGCTAGCGCCAGGAGCGAGAAGAGGGTGCGCGTATGACTGGCCGTGACGAGAGACAACGCATGAAGCATGGAAGGGGCCGCTCAGTGTGAAAACTCAGAGTCTACACAGGCCTGAGACTGCGTAGATTGGGCAGTGTAATGCAAAAGTAGCCACCGTATCATGGGAAATGCTGGCAGAAACGCTACCTGTTCCATGCTTTAAGAGATGAAAGCCTCGCCTCTATTATCCATGATCAAGAATTTTCGATTTATTTTGGCCTCACGGCGAGCGAGGGTCGGCATGATTGATCAGCTTGGATCAGCCTTTGATTTTCACCAGCAGGCGCTTGGCTTGCGCCAGGCGCGTCACCAGGTGTTGGCTGCCAACATTGCCAATGCGGACACG
>NZ_LFGT01000029.1:4445-6719 GCF_002078115.1 Halomonas sp. BC2
GTCACCGCATAGATATGCCGAAGGATTAGGCACACTATGCCAGAAAAATCAGGTGGTTGGCGATATCCCATCCGCAGCCACCTGAATAGTTACGGCCAGTCTTTTCAAACCATGGCGATGGCCCTGCTATCGCCATAATCGTCTCTGGTCCGGAACGCATCCGGTCGACACTATGAATGGTGGCAAACGCAATGGCAAAGAATCGCACTGCAGGCGGAAGCAAGCCCTGGTGGATCTTCGGCATCCTGATCATCCTGATCTCACTGGCCAGCTCCGCGGGCATGTTCTATTACATGGACAGCCGCAGCGGCAATGCGCCCAGCCAGGCCCAAGCCCAGGCACCGGTAGAGGAACCACCCGCCGTCGAGCCGATCTTCGTCAACGTTGCGCCCTTCACCGTAAACCTGCAGAGCCGCCACTACGATCAGCGCCTGCTCTATATCGGTCTGTCGCTGCGTGTCGGCAACATGACGACCAAGGATGTGCTGACCATGCACATGCCGCAGGTCCGCAGCCGGCTGCTCATGCTGCTTTCCAGCCAGGAGGCGGAGACGCTGACCACGCCGGAAGGCAAGCAGTCGCTCTCCCAGGAGATCCTGGCGCTTTTCGACCAGCCGTTGGCCGAGCCGCAGCCGCCCTTGATGATCAACGACGTACTGTACACCGACTTTATCGTCCAATGATTTCCGACGGTGTCTCCTTAACGCTTTCAACAGAAGTGCATTAGCGCCATGGCTCAAGACGATCTGCTCTCGCAGGAAGAGATCGATGCCCTTCTCAAGGGCGTCAGCGGCGAAGACGACGCCGACTCGGCCGACGCTCACAACGGTCATGGGCGAATTCGCCCTTACGATCCGGCGACACAGCACCGGGTAATTCGCGAGCGCCTGCATGCGCTGGACATCATCAACGAGCGCTTTGCCCGACACTTCCGCATGAGCCTGTTCAATCTGCTCAGGCGCAGCGCCGATATCACCGTGGACGCGGTCCGCTACCAGAGCTACAGCGATTTCGCTCGCAACGTGCCGGTGCCGACCAACCTCAACCTGATCGCTCTCAAGCCGCTGCGCGGCTCGGCGCTGGTGGTCTTCCCTCCCAGCCTGGTGTTCATGGTGGTCGACAACCTGTTCGGCGGCGACGGACGCTTTCTGACCAAATCCGAAGGACGCGAGTTCACCCATACCGAGCAGCGCATCATCCGGCGAATGCTGACCCTGGCCATCGACGCCTATCAGGAGTCGTGGCGCTCGGTCTATCCGCTCGAGGTCGACCTCCTGCGTTCCGAGATGCAGGTCAAGTTCGCCAATATCACCAGTTCTCCCAACGAGATCGTGGTGAACACCACGTTCCACCTGGAAGTGGGCAACCTGAGCAGCGACTTCCAGATCTGCATGCCCTACTCGATGATCGAGCCACTGCGAGACCAGCTCAGCGGGCCGCTCACCGACAGTCACCCGGAAGAGGACCGGCTGTGGGAACAGCGCATGGCGGGAGAGATCAAGCAGTCGCATGTCGAGCTGGTCGCCGATTTCGTCGAGATCCCTACGTCCATAGGCCAGGTCATGTCGCTCAAGAAGGGCGATGTCCTGGAGATCGACTTGCCGGAAATCGTCACCGCCCGCGTCGATGGCGTTCCCGTCATGCGCTGCGAGTACGGCAGTCAGCAGGGACAACGCGCCCTGCGCGTCAGTGAACTGATCGAGCACACTCCGTCATCCAAGTCGGCCAAGGATACTTTCGTCAAAGCGTCAAAGCCGCAAGTCAAGGAATCGAAACATGACTGATCCCAAGCATCCTGATCAGAACCCTTCCAAGGCGCCCCAGGACTCGATCGAGGACGACTGGGCCAGCGCCATGGCGGAGCAAGGGCAAGGCGATGACGTCAGCGACGACCCCTGGGCCGATGCGCTGGCCGAACAGGTCGCGAGCGAGGCCACGCCCCCCTCGCCCCAGGCCGCGACTTCCAGCGCCCAGGCCGAATCCGCCAGCGCCCAGGTCTTCAAGCCGCTGGACAAGGGGCAAACCAGTGGCACCATGCGCGACCTCGAGATGGTCATGGACATTCCGGTCAAGCTCACCGTGGAGCTGGGGCGGACGCGCATCACCATCAAGCAGCTTCTGGAGCTGGCCCAGGGGTCGGTCATCGAACTCGAAGGACTGGCGGGCGAACCCATGGACATCCTCATCAACGGCTACCTGATCGCTCAAGGCGAAGTCGTCGTGGTTGACGACAAGTACGGGATCCGTATCACCGAGATCATCACCCCCTCCGAG
>NZ_LFGT01000029.1:7001-16575 GCF_002078115.1 Halomonas sp. BC2
CGCCATGGGCAAGACCGCGGCGGCGCTGGCCCTGGTGGTCGGCATCATCCTGCTGTGCAGCTATCTGGTCAAGCGGCTGGGGCCCGGCCGGCATTTGCAACACCAACGACTCAAGGTGGTGGGCAGTACCGCGGTGGGCGGTCGTGAACGCGTCGTCATCGTCGAGGTAGAAGATACCTGGCTGGTCCTCGGTGTCGCCAACGGTCAAGTGAACAAGCTGCACGAGCTGCCGGCCCCGGACGAGCCGACGGAGCCACCGCCCGCTTCTTTCCAGGCGCAGGGGACGAGTTTCGCCAATCGCTTCGCCCAGGCATTGAAGCACAATGCCGGTCAGACACTGGGCAGGGGGAAGGAGCGGTGAGGATAAGCGGAAGAGCGTTCCCTGCATGGCCGGCCGGCCTGGTCTTGCTGGTGGCCATGCTGCTTCCGGGCAGCGTCTCGGCCCAGGAGATCCCAGGCATCGTCAGTCAGCCCACGGGCGATGGCGGCCAGCAATGGTCCATCCAGTTGCAGACCCTGCTGCTGCTGAGCTCGATGGCCTTCCTTCCGGCCATGCTCCTGATGATGACCGGGTTCACGCGTATCGTCATCGTCCTGAGCCTGCTGCGCACCGCCATGGGCACCCAGTCCGCTCCTCCCAACCAGGTGTTGCTCGGGCTGGCCCTGTTCCTGACCTTCTTCGTGATGTCGCCGGTATTCTCGCAGGTCTACGAGCTCGCCTGGGTGCCGCTGTCCGAGAACCAGATCAACTTCGATGAGTTCCTGGTGATCGGGAGCCAGCCGTTTCGCGAGTTCATGCTCGCCCAGACCCGGGAGCCCGACCTGGCGCTCTTTGCGCGGCTGGCCGATGTCGGCCCCATGCAGGGCCCCGAGGACGTGCCCATGCGCGTGCTGATGCCGGCCTTCGTCACCAGCGAGTTGAAGACCGCCTTCCAGATCGGTTTCACCATCTTCATCCCGTTCCTGATCATCGATCTGGTGGTGGCCAGCGTGCTGATGTCGCTAGGCATGATGATGGTGCCGCCGGCCACCATCTCCCTGCCCTTCAAGCTGATGCTCTTCGTGCTCGTGGATGGCTGGCAATTGATCATCGGCTCCCTGGCCCAGAGCTTCTACCTCTAATCCCCAACGTGAGGGGCGAAAATGAGTCCTGAAATCGTCATGAGCATGGCCTACCAGGGAATGCGCGTCACGCTGATGCTGGCGGCCCCCCTGCTGCTCACCGCCCTGTTTACCGGCTTGCTCGTCAGCCTCTTCCAGGCGGCAACGCAAATCAACGAGATGACCTTGACGTTCATCCCCAAGATACTGGGCGTCTTCACCGTCCTGGTGCTGGCGGGTCCTTGGTTGATCAAGTTGATCACCGACTTCACCCGTGAGCTGTTCAGCAATATCCCGTTGATGCTGGTCTAGCCCGGAAATCGCATGGTAGAAGTGACCTTCGCCCAGCTGCAGGGTTGGCTGATGCTGTTCCTGTGGCCCTTCGTGCGTATCACGGCCTTTCTCATGGCGTCGCCGCTGCTGGGTCACTCCAGCGTGCCCAATCAGGCCAAGATCGGTCTGGCCGTGCTGATCACGGTAGTGCTCGGACCGAACCTGCCGCCCATGCCCGAGGCTCCGCTGGTCTCCTGGGTGAGCCTCGGCATCATGGTCGAGCAGATGCTGATCGGCATCGCCATCGGCTTGACCATGCAGGTGATGTTCGCCGTGGTACAGGCTGCCGGTGAATTCATCGGCCTGCAGATGGGCCTGGCCTTCGCCACCTTCTTCGATTCCAGCAGCGGCACGCAGACGATGATCCTGTCGCGCCTGCTCTACATGATCACGCTATTGATGTTTCTCGCCTTCAACGGCCACCTGATCGTGATCGAGATCATCGCCACCACCTTCATTACGCTGCCCATCGGCATGGGAGGCTTCAATGCCGGCGCCTTCGAGCTGTTGGTCCGCTTCGGCGGCACCATTTTCGCCGCCGGCATGCTGCTTGCCCTGCCGCTGGTCGGCGCGCTGCTGATCATCAACCTGTCGATGGGAATTCTCAATCGCTCCGCCCCCCAGCTCACGGTATTCAATATCGGCTTTCCGGCATCGCTCACCGTCGGCCTGTTCCTGCTGATGATCCTGATGTCGGACTTCGGGCGCTTCCTGCAACGCCTGTTCAGCGACGGCCTGCTCTTCCTGCGCCAGATGCTGGAAGCCATGGCGCCCCTGGCCTAGGCTCGCGGCTTGCGCGAAGTGCCTGCGGCGGCTCGGGATCCGGCTGAGTGATGAAGGTGGGGGAAGGAGAAGAGGTAAAGAAGCGCTCGCCACGCGATGCCGAGACGCAAGGATGGGAGACATCCCATCAACGATAATGGGCGATCAGCTGCAGGCCTTGCACCTGTACCATGCGCTTGTGGCCCGGCCTCAGGGCAAAACGAAAGTGCAGGGGGTCATGGACGCGGCCGCCGCTGAATGCCCGGGTGCTGCCGCGCTCGCCGGACAGGGCGGTACAGGCGTCAACCTGGCACAACCAGGCACGCACCGCTTCGCCGGGAGGGAGTCGATACCGCCAGCTCACCTCGGCAAGCGTCGCATCGCCGGGAACCGCGGCTGGCGCCAAGAGAGGCGCGGAACGCACCTCGCGCTCGGCCATCGTCACGCGTACGCCCTGGACTTGGGCCACCCAACTGCCTGCGGCCACGGCTGGTTGGGACAACCCCATCAGCACGGTCGCCGAGACCGTTCCCAGCCAGCCGAGGCGGCTCCGAACCCGCGGCCCTTCGTTGGACATGCGCAGCGGCTTCATCTTCTTCCCTGCCCACCGTAAGCACGATGCAGCTTGCCCTGCTGTCGCGTCACCCGCATCAGTTCGGCCAGTTCGTCGCGTCTTGCATCGGCCCGCTGGCGAATCTCCCGATCGTGCTCGATGAGCGCCTCGACGAGCTGCAGCTTGTGCTGGATCAGCGCCGGTTCCGTCAGGGCCTCCTCGTCCAGCCGGCGTATATGCGCCGCTTGCCTCCGGTAGTCCTGCTCGAGCTCGAGCACCCGCTCCCACTCGTCCTCACGGGCCGCCCCCAACATCGCCTTGGCCTGCGACAGGAGCGCCTCATAGGCTGCCGTGACGTCGCTCATGACAATCTCCTGCCGGGGCATGTCATTCTATTTGCGTCCCATTTGAGCGTTCATCATGTCGAACTGCTCGGTCAGGTACTGGCTGGTCTGATTCATCTGCGCCACCATCAGGTCGAGTTGCACGAATTGAGCCCGATAACGCTCCATGGTCCTCTCGATCTGCTGTTCGGTGCGGATATACTGCTGATCGAGACGCTCGATCTGGGATTCCAGACTGCTGACCGCCAGGTCCAGCGTTCCCCCATCGGCAAGGATGGCCTCCAGGGCATCGTCCAATTGCTGTGCCAGTCCCGGGTTTTCGGCATCGCCGACGAAGAACGCCTGAACGCCGCTGAAGTCGTTGGCAATGGCCTCATCGAGCTTGGCCTCGTCCAATCTCAGGGTGCCGTCCACATTCAGGGTGATGCCGATCTCGAACAGCCAGTTGTAACCGTCCCCCTCGACGCCGGCATTCATCACGCTGCGCAGTTGGCTCTCGATGCTGCGCAGGGTACTATTACCCAGCAGCGCTCCTCCAGTACTCCCCTCCTTTTTATCACTGTCCGAGGCATCGAAGCTGGTGAGATGGCCGATGGTCGCGCGCAGCGCATTGTAGCTGTCGACGAAGGCAACGATCGCCTGCTTGGCAACGTCGGTGTCCTGCTGAACCGTGACGGTCGATCTGCCCACCTCTTCCAGGCTCAGGGTGACACCCTGGATCGCCCCCTCCACCATATTGGACTGGCTGGTAATGGCGACACCATTGACCGTCAGCAAGGCATTCCGGGCCGCCACATAAGTGCCACCTTCAAGGAAAGCGCCATTCTCATCCTGAGTGGCGTCCATCTCCAGATTCTGGCTCAAGTCGCCACTCACCTGGATGCCGGTGACTGCCGCGTCGGTGCCGGTCTCGCTGGAGACGAGAGACAGCCGGTAGCCCTGGCCGTCATGGATGATCGAAGCGGTGACACCGGCGTTCTCGGCATTGATGGCATCGCGGATGTCCTCAAGGGAACTCTCCTCCGCGGCGATCTGGATGTCCAGCGTCTCACCATTGCCAAGGGTAAAGCTCAGCGTTCCGGCGCCAAGCGATTCCGTGGCATCATCCACCCGCTCGGTCGCGACGCTGGAGGCCTGGGCCAGTTGCTCCACCTCGACCTGATAGCGGCCGGGTACGGCATCGGCGCTCGCCGCGGCCTGCACGCTATCGCCATTCACTTCGCTGGAGACGGCCTCGAAGGTGGCCGGGTCGCTGAGCGCGGCGGTGGAAACCTGCAGCCCACTCAAGGCACCCTCGAGCTGGCCATAGGCCGAGATCGTGGTCTGATGTTTCTCCTGCTGCTGGACGATGGGCTCGAGCTTCATACGCTCGGCTGCTTCCAACTCATCCAACAGGCCATTCAGGTCGAGGCCCGATCCGACCCCCAGTGAACTGATAGTGCTCATATCGCATCCTTCTCCGTTGTGTGCGGTACGCCAGGCCCTTTTCCCACCCGAGCACTTGGCGGCAACTCATTCATTTCTTATCGGCCACGCGGGGTGCGTCCTTTAATCAATACCGCCCGCATGTCACATGTAGTTGAAC
This sequence comes from Halomonas sp. BC2, assembly GCF_002078115.1. NCBI lineage: Bacteria > Pseudomonadati > Pseudomonadota > Gammaproteobacteria > Oceanospirillales > Halomonadaceae > Halomonas > Halomonas sp. BC2. Next base: position 11,680 of record NZ_LFGT01000029.1, read on the forward strand.
AGCGACAGTCCTTGAATGGCGACGAAGGTCTGCTGCGCCGCCTGCAGGCCCACCCGGCGCATGGCGTATTCGGAAATCGCCTGGTTGTAATCGAGATCGATCAGGTCGGAGCGGGTCTGCTCATAGTTGATCATGCGGGTGCTGCCCACGCTATCCAGCACGTCCAGCTCATTGAGCTTGGCGCCCACCGAGGCTTGCACGGTAAGCACGTTGTCCAGGGCGTTGTCGAGCTTGCGCAAGGTGGTATTCATGGTATTGGTGAAGGCCGCCTGATCGGCGGGTGTCTCGATGGGTGTCTCCAGCGCCGTTATCGCCTTCTCGAGGGTGGTGAAGACGTTGGTGCCCATCTGCTCGGCGGGGCCCACCGCCAGGGTGTCGCCATCCTCCGGCACGCCATCGAGGGTGATGCTCAGCCCGCCCAGATCGATCTGCTGGCCCGCCTCGTAGGGAACGGGATCCCCCCCGTTGACCGTATAGGTGACGTCATCCCCGTCGACCTGGAATGCCAGCGCGAAGTAGTCACCGTAATTGTCGTGAGCGGGATTGGTGACGCTGGGCCCGGTGAAGGTCACGGTGCCGGTGTTGCCGTCACCGGCCTCGGCCACGTAGCGGACGCCACCGGGTACGCTATTGAACACGCTGTCGCCGTTCACCTGCACCGGCATCCGCCGGGTGGCGTCCACCTGCAACTCCTGGACGTTTTCATCCCCGACATATTCTACCTCGCCAGCCGCATTCACCACGAAGGGCGGACTGCTGTTCTGGTAGCCCCCGAACAGGTAATTGCCGTTGCCGTCGGTGGTATTGGCCAGCCCCAGCATGGTCTCGTAGATGCCGGTGAGCTCACTGGCCAGCGACTGGCGGTCGGCGTCGCTCAAGGTGCCATTGGCGGCCTGGACGATCAGGGTACGCGCGCTGGTGAGGGCATCGGTGACGCTGCCCAGCACGCTATCGGTCTGGGACAGGGTGTTGCGCGCGGTGATCCGGGTGTCCATGTACTGCTGGTTGGCGGCGATGGACTGCGAGACCGCCAGCGCCTGGGACGCCGCGCGCGGATCGTCGGAGGGATTGATGACCCGCTTGCCGGTGGCCAGTTGCTGGCCGACCCTCAAGAACTCGTTCTGCTGGCGGTTCATCGCCGAGACGCTCTGCTCGAACATGGTGACGGTGCTGACACGCATCGTGCTCTCTCCTCTTGCCGGTTATCAGTGCGGGTTATCAGGCCCGCAGTCCAAGAATGGTGTCGAACATGGTCGATGCCGTTTCGATGACCCGTGCGTTGGCCTGATAGTACTGCTGATAGCGGATCAGGTTGGCGGCTTCCTCATCCAGGTTGACGCCGGATACCGACTGCTGCACGGCCCGCAACTGATCGGTCAGGCCCTGCTGCATCTGCAGGTTGGCCTGGACCACGTTGGTCTGGTTGCCCACGTCGCTGACGATGGAGGCATAGGCCTGGTTGAGTGTGGCGCTGCCCGCGACGAGCTTCTCGTTCTGCAGTGCCTGCAGCGCCAGGGCGTTGCGGTTGTCGCCCGCTGCCGCTGGTGCCTGTCCCAGGGTCAAGGTGGCCTCCCCCTCGGCGGGCAGTTCGGTGATGGTAAAGCTGATGCCGTCGATGGTGACGGTATCGTCAACGGCCAGGGTGGTCTCGGTAAGGTTAACGGCCTGCCCATTCACCTCGACCGCCACGTCAGGCGTCACCGAGAGCTGGCCGTCAGCATTGAGAGTCAATTCGTAGGACGCCTCCCCTCCTGTGAGGGCACCGTTGGCGGCTCTCGGCTCACTGATCGCCATGTCACCATCGATATCGAGGAAACTGCCGGCGGCGATCTGCGCCTGGTCGTTGATCAGCGTCTCGACGCCGCCCGCCGCGCGGCGCACCGGCTGGATCTCATAACTGTCGCCAACCGCAAAGCCGCCATCGTCGAACGTCAGCTCGACGCCGGCAAAGCTCAAGGTGCCGTCCTCGAAGTCATGCTCGACGACCTGGCCATTGTCCTTGCGCACGATCTGGAAGGTTGGCTCACCGGTGGCGCCATCCACCGCAGTGACCCTCACGGTATAGTCGGCGGCCGCCAGTTGCGAGACGTCTCCGTAACCGGTGTCGGCAATCTGCGCACTGCCTTCGTTACGAACATGGGCATAAGCCTGGGGCTGACCAATGGAAAAGAAGTCCTGGCCCTGCTCACCGTTCAGGTCCTGCCCCAGGCGGTGCTGGTCATTGAAGCCCACGACCAGGGAGACCGCCAGTTGGCCGAGCTGGTTCTGGGTCTTGTCGAGGGTCTCGGCGCGGAAGCTCATCAGCCCGCCCAGAGCGCCGCCCTGGATGGCATCCTCGGGGAGAATCACCAGGTTGCCCGCCGCATCGCGATAGCCCACCACGGTGCGTTGGGGGTCGTAGGGCGAGGCGACCGCCTCGAGCTCGTAGTGATGGGTGCCGGTCACCAGCGGCTGCCCACCCGGCAGGTTGATGTTGTAGCTACCGCCATCCTGCACCACCAGTTGAAAGTCGGTGTGGGTACTCAGTTCCGCCACCAGGTGATCGCGCTGGTTGAGCAGTGCATTGGGTGCCTGGCCATAGCGCGCCGTGGCGATCACGATTTCATGGTTGAGCTGGGCGATCTGCTGGGTGAGCGTATTGATTTCATCGACTTCGGCAACGATCTGCTGATTGACGCCGGACTGCATGTCCTGCAGGTAGCCGTCGAAGGCGCGGAACTGGGCGCTCAGCGTATCCGCGGCACCAAGCACGCTCTGGCGCGCCGCCGGATCGGAGGGAAACGCGGCCAGGTCGCCCAGCGCGGAGAAGAAATTCTGCATCAGCGGGGCCAGGCCGGCATCGCCATCGGCCAATAGGTTGTCGATCTGGCTGATCTGCGCCTGATAGATACCGAGCGCCGAACTGGCGCTGGTGGAGGCATTCAACTGTACCGCGACGAAGGCATCGTACTGGCGCTGGATGTCATTGACCTGGACGCCCCCTCCATGCTGGTTCTCACCGAGGATCACCAGCTCGCGGTTATAGCCCGGCGTGTAGACGTTGCTGATGTTGTTGCTGGTGGTGTAGAGCGCGCTTTGCGCCGCATTGAGGCCACTGACACCGATGGAGTATATGCTCATGCTGCCTGCTTCCTTAATCAACTAGAAGTGTTATCGGCCTCGGTCCGCATATCTTTAACGAATCGAGGCTTGGCAATCAGTACGAGAAGAAGACACCGGCCAGCGTCCTCATGGATTCGAGCGGTCCCATGGTGTTCATGACCGCGATCAGCTTGCTCGCGTAGTGCGGGTCGGTGGCGTAGCCCCCCGCCTGCAGGGCGTGCGCCGCACGCTCGGCGTTCGGTGCGCCGACCACTCCCGCGTAGCGCGGATTGTCGCCGATCAATCGCGCATAGTCCGTGAAGGCCTCCTCGTAGGAACCGTAGACACGGAAACTATCCGTGACTCGGGTGCGCTTGCCGTTCACGTATTCATGGGTGACCACCTCGGTGGTCGCCCCCTGCCAACGGCTCCCGGCCTTGATGCCGAACACGTTGTAACTGTTGCCGCCGCTGGCCGTGGGAATCTCGTGACGCCCCCAGCCCGTCTCCAGTGCCGCCTGGGCCAGGATCAGCTCGGCCGGAACCCCCGTGGCACGGCTCGCCGCCTGGGCCGGCGCCGACAGCTTCGTCAGGAAGCGTTGCACATGGTCGCCTCGCTCCTGTGCCTGGTCGGTCGTTGTCCGGCGAGCGTCGCCCACCGCTGACGCACCGTCGACCGCGACGCGCCGTTCTCCATACCCACCCAGGTCGAGTTCATCGAGGAAACTGGCGGGACGCCTGGCATCGAGCTCGGCCATGAAGTCCGCCTCGGGAGGCGGCGCGTCGTCGCCATGCAGGGCGTCGCTCAGCACACGGGGCACGCCGCGGGGAATGCCGGCGATCAATTCGTCGGCCTGAGTTCGCGCCACGCTCTGCTGTGGCACCATGCCCCGACCCTCGAGCTGATTGATCAACTGCTCCGCCAGGCCGAAGCCGCGCCCCGCCAGATGCTGAGACCATTGCTGATCGAGCATGGCATTGTAGAACTGGCTCTGCTGGCTATCGAAGAGGCCCGATTGCGGCGAGGCGTCCCGCATGCTCTTGAGCATCATGTGCAGGAACAGCGCCTCGAACTGCCGCGCGGCCTCCGGAAGCCCGGCGTTGGGGTCCTGCCGTGCGGTATGCTGCAGGCGCTGCAGGCCCTGTACGTCGAGAGCGAACTGACCACCGAGATCGTTGACGCTCATCAGATGATCTCCAGGTCCGCGCGCAGCGAGCCGGCGGCCTTGAGCGCTTCGAGAATCGACATCAGGTCGGCCGGCGTGGCGCCCAGCGCATTGAGCGCATTGACCACCTCGACGAGGTCGGCGTTGCCTTCGACCACCCGCAACGCGCCCCCCTCCTGGGTAATGGCAATGTCGGTATCCGGTGCCACCACGGTTTGCCCTTCGCCGAAGGGCGCCGGCTGGCTGACCTGGAAGTCGGTATCGATGACGATCGACAGGTTGCCATGCGCCACCGCCGCACGATGCAGCGTGACGCTGGAATTGAGCACCACCGAACCGGTGCGCGAGTTGAGCACGACCTTGGCCGGCGCCTCGTTTGGCGTCACTTGGAGGTTCTCTATGCGCGCCATGAAATTGACGCGATCGTTGGGATCGTTGGGTCCCTGCAGACGAATGGTGCGGCCGTCCTGTGCGGCGGCCACCGACCAGCCGAAGGCGTCGTTGATCGCCGCGACCACGCGCTGCGCCGTACCGAAATCCGCCTGCTTGAGCTGCAGGTCGAGGATCCCGCTGTTGGCCCCGAGGCTTACCGGCACCTTGCGCTCGACGGTCGCGCCGCCCGCGATGCGCCCACCCGCCTGCTGGTTGAT
>NZ_LFGT01000029.1:16964-18831 GCF_002078115.1 Halomonas sp. BC2
CTCGGCCTGGACCGGCGCCGCCAGGGCGAGCCACAGCGCCGCGCCGAACAGCCAGGCCATGGGCGAGATCCGCGATGAGAGCATGAAGCAAGAATTCCTAGGCATCTATCGAACGCTCCCGATCAGAAAGGCGAGACATTGAGGAAGAAGCGCTGCAGCCAGCCCATGTGCTGTGCCTCGTTGATATAGCCGTCGCCGACGTACTCGATGCGCGCATCGGCGACCTGCGTCGAAGGCACGGTATTCTGGCCGGTGATGGTGCGCGGATTGACCACGCCCGAGAAGCGGATGAACTCGCGCCCCTGGTTGATGCCGACCTGGCGCTCGCCGCGCACCCGCAGGTTGCCGTTATGCATCACCTCGAGCACCGACACGGTGATGGTGCCGGTGAAGTTGTTGCTGGCCTGGGTGCCACCGCCTCCCGAGAAGGAATTGCCTCCCGACACGTCGAACCCATAGTCGACCAGGAAGTCGATCACCTCGGGAATCTGCATGATGTCGAGATTCGCCGAGCCATTGCGGGTGGCGCTGCTCTGGGAGTTGGAACTGGCGCTGACCTGCTCGTCGAGCACGATGGTGAGGATATCCCCCACCTGACGCGGGCGGCGATCCTCGAACAGCGGCTGAACGCCGCGATGCGCCTGATAGATGGACCCGTTGGGAATCGGCGGCGGCGGCTCGGCGATATTGATCATCTCCTGCTCGCCCACCAGGGAGGCGCGCGGAATCTGCGCACAGCCGGCCATGATGGATACCATCATGGCCGCCACCGCCAGCCGCCACAGGTGCGAAGAGGTCTGCCCTTTCATGCGTCGTCCGCCCTCGTCGGATTACAGCTGCGCGAGGCGCGCCAGCATCTCGTCGCTGGTCTGCACCGCCTTGCTGTTGATTTCGTAGGCCCGCTGGGTCTGGATCATGCTGACCATCTCCTCCACCACGTTGACGTTGGAGGTCTCCACGTAGTTCTGCATCAGCCGCCCGGCCCCGTTCATGCCCGGCATCGTCTCGTTGCGAGGACCGGAAGAGGTGGTCTCCAGATAGAGATTGCCGCCGATGCTCTGCAGACCGGTGGGATTGACGAAGGTCGAGATGGTGATCTGGCCGATCTGGGTGTCCTGGGAGGTGCCCGGCTGGGTCACGGTGACGATGCCGTCCTCGCCCACGCTCAGCGACAGGGCGTTGTCGGGAATGATGATCGCCGGCTCCATCGGATAGCCGTTGGCGGTGACCATCTGGCCGTTCTCGTCGATCTGGAAGCTGCCGTCACGGGTGTAGGCGGTGGTACCGTCGGGCAGCAGCACCTGGAAGAACCCCTGCCCGTTGATCGCCAGGTCGCGGGAGTTCTCGGTATTCTGCAAGCCGCCCTGAGTGTGCAGGCGCTCGGTGGCCACCGGGCGCACTCCGGTTCCCACCTGCATGCCGGAAGGCAAACGGTTCTGGACGTTGTTCTGCGCCCCGGGCTGGCGCAGGTTCTGATAGAGCAGGTCCTCGAACACCGCCCGCGAGCGCTTGAAGCCGTTGGTGCTCACGTTGGCCAGGTTGTTGGAGATCACGTCCAACTGCACCTGCTGCGATTCGAGACCGGTCTTGGCGGTCCACAGCGATTTGATCATCGTTCGGTTCCTCGTTAACCCTGAATGGAGAGCAGGTTGTTGGCGCGCTGGGCATTCTCGTCGGCGCTACCGATCACCTTCATCTGCATGTCGTAGCGCCGCGCCACGTCGATCATCGCCACCATGCTCTCGACAGCACTGACATTGCTGCCCTCCAGGGTACCGCTGACCAGGCGCGCATCTTCGTCCGCCTCGAGCACGACCGGCTCGCCCTCTTCGCCGACGGGCGGCCGGAACAGGCCGTCGTCGCCGCG
>NZ_LFGT01000029.1:19373-22632 GCF_002078115.1 Halomonas sp. BC2
TGGTCGCCGACCACCGACACGCGGGTCGGCAGATGCCCGTCGCCCTGCACCGGCACGGCGCGCATGGCGTGCAGTTGCGCGCGGAAGCCGGTGGTCGAGACGTTCGACAGGTTGTGGTTGACCACCGCCTGCTGATCCATACTCTGCTTGGCGCCACTCATGGCGGTGTAAAGTATGCGGTCCATGGTCAATTTCCCCGCTCAGCGCTCATCAACGCAGGTTGATGGTGGTCTGCAGGAGCTCGTCCTGTGTCTTGATGGTCTGGGAATTGGCCTGGTAGGCACGCTGGGCGATGATCATGTCGACCAGCTCCGCGGACATGTCGACGTTGGAGCTCTCCAGCGCCCCGGCCCGCAGACTGCCCAGCAAGCCGGTGCCCGGCGCACCGACCAGTTCCTGCCCGGACGCGGCGGTCGCCGCCCAGGCATTGTCGCCTATCGGCGTCAGGCCCTCGGGATTACGGAAGTTCGCCAGCACCACCTGCCCCGCCGCCAGGGACTGTTCATTGGAATAGTGGCGCATCACGGTGCCGTCATCCTCGATGCTGATACCGACCAGAGCACCGGAGGTGTAGCCATCCTGGTTCAGCTCATTGACCGTGGAGCTGTTGGCGAACTGGGTGGCATCACCCAGATCGATGTCGAACGTCAGATCCTCGGCACCTGGCAAGTCGGCAAAGGTCACCGCGAATTCGGCGTCGCCGACCACGCGACCGCTGGTATCGAAGGAAAGGTATTCGCCATCCGTGATTTCCTGTGGGTCGCTGGAGCCTGCAAGAAGCGCATGGACTTCCCAATCACTTCCACCGGAATCCTCGCCCACCTTGGTGAAGTAGAGCGTCATGTTGCGCGGGTTGCCCAGGGAGTCGTAGACGGTGGCGTTGGTGGCGTAGCTGTAGCTGTTCGGGTCGTTGGTGGCGAAATCCGTTACGTCACGATCCACGACCGTCTCACCGGAATTCAGGTTCATGCCAATGGTCATCTGGCTGGTGGCCTGAGCGGGAATGTCGTCGGCGGGCACGTTCAACGGCACCGGCGCGCCACCGACCTGGACGTTGCCTTCCTCATCGGCGGGATAACCCATGATCTGGGCGCCCTGGGCGTTGACCAGATCGCCCTGGGCGGTCATGGTCAACTGGCCATTGCGCGAGTAGACGACCTCGCCGCTGAGCTGCTGAAAGCGGAAGAAGCCGTCACCGGCGATGGCCAGGTCCAGGTTGCGCCCCGTTCCCTCGATGTTGCCGCTGCCGAAATTCTGCTGAACGCCGGCCACCTGGGTACCCAACCCCTGGCTGTTGGCATAGACATCGGCGAACAGCACGTTGGAGCTCTTGAAACCCACCGTCTGCGAGTTGGCGATGTTGTTGCCGATGGAGCCCAGCGCCTGCTGCTGCGCGTTCAGACCACTCAATGCTTGTGAAAAGCTCATGTCCCTTCCTCGTATTTTTAGAGAATCTGTCTGATGTCACTCAGCTCGACCTGACCGTAGACCGCGCCCAGATCCAGGCGCACACCACCGTTCTGAACCGGGGTGATCCCCCCCACCACGGCATAGTTCAGGGTTTCGACGGCAATCGCCTTGTCGCCGCTGGTGGCCTCTACGCTGACGCGATAGCTACCCTCGGTGACCTGCTGACCCTCGCTGTCCTTGCCATCCCAGGTGAAGGAATGCACGCCGGCACTGGCCGGACCGATGTCGTACTGATTGATGACCTGGCCGCTGGCGCTGGTGATGGTGATCTTGACGTTGTCGGCGGCCTGCCCGAGCTCGATGCCGAACGGCGTGGTGAACGCCTGGCCCGACTCGTCCACCGCCAGTTGGATGCGGTTGCCCGGCACCAGCACGGCCTGCCCGATCAGGCCGGAGGCCCACAGGACCTGTCCGGCGTCGATCTGCTGGGTGATGCCCTGCAGGGTCTGGTCGAGTTTCTCGATGCCGGCGACGGTGTTGATCTGCGCGATCTGAGAGGTCAGATCGTGGTTGTCCATGGGATTGAGCGGATCCTGGTGCTGAATCTGCGTGATCAGCAACGTCATGAAGTCGTTCATGATGTCGTTTGCCGCGCTCTGATTCTGCGTCGAACTCGCGGCGTTCATGTTGCTGAGCACGTTGGTGTCGATGGTGTTGCTCATGGGTATCAGCCCTCGCCCAGGGTCAGTGTCTGGAGCATCATCTGCTTGCTGGTGTTCAACACCTCGACGTTGGCCTGGTAGGAGCGCGACGCAGAGATCATGTTGACCATCTCATGCACCGGCTCGACATTGGGCATGGTCACGTAGCCCTCCTCGTTGGCCAGCGGATGCTCGGGGCGATACTCCAGGCGCATGGGGCTCGGGTCCTCCACCACCTCGCGGACGCGAACGCCGCCGATGCCATAGGCGCCTTGCGACTGGGTCTCGAACATCACCTGCTTGGCGCGATAGGCTTCGCCATCCGGCCCGGCGACGCTGTCGGCGTTGGCCAGGTTGCTCGCGGTGACGTTCATGCGCTGCGACTGGGCACTCATCGCCGAGCCGGAAATATCGAATACGGAAAACATCGACATCGTCTTGCTCCTGCTTGTTATTCGGGCTGCATCGCCGACTTGAGGCCCTGGATGCGGCTATTGATCATGGTCAGGGCCGCCTGGTAACGGACCGCGTTGTCGGCGAACTGCGTCCGCTCGCGATCCATGTCGACCGTGTTGCCGTCCAGACTGGGCTGGTCGGGCACGCGATACAGCAGTTCGTTGATCGCGGGCGCCTCGGCTCGCGCCGGGATGTGTCGCTCCGACGTGGTGGCGAGGGCCAACCCCTTGCCCCCCGCCCGGCCGCTTTCCATCACCCGGGAGAGTTCGCGGGAGAAGTCCATGTCGCGCGCCTTGTAGTTGGGCGTATCGGCATTGGCGATGTTGCTGGCCAGCACCTCGTGACGCTTGGCGCGGAGGTTCAATGCCTCCTGATGAAAACGCAGGGCACCGTCGAGCTGATCGATCATCCGTTGAACCTCCATCTTGGCATGACCGCACGCGGCCACGGGGTATTGGGTCAGCGTGAAGATTAGAGGAGCGCCTGTCATGGCAAAGCCTCGAACAGGCCATGGATTGCGCTTCATTTTCGACGATGCCCGACAGCGCCAATCCCTAGAATCGTGGTAACTATTCAGGTGGCTGCGGATGGGGTATCGCCAACCAGCTGATTTTTCTGGCATAGTGCACAGCATCATTCGGCACACCTATGGAACCGCTGATCAATTCGTCTCTGAGCGGCTAAAGCACTCA
>NZ_LFGT01000029.1:23821-62289 GCF_002078115.1 Halomonas sp. BC2
TAGGATACAGCTATAAAGGCAATGCCTCTGAAATAGCATCCGTTGAATTCGATACTGATAATATTGATGAGCTACGCGCTACAGACTACACCATCAGTTATCGCAATGACGCGTATAGCGTGACACGTAATGACAGTGGTGACGAGGTGGACTTCACATTGGATGGCGGAGTACTGTCCTTTGGTGGCGTTAATGTTGCCTTTGAGAGTACGCCACAGAATGGCGATAAGTTCGAAATTCAGCCTGTTCGTCGCGCCGGCCAGGATATGAAGGTGGCGATTACGGACGGGGATAAAATAGCCGCAGGTGATGCAGGCTTAGACGGTGAAGAAGGCAGTTCTCTTACTTCATTTAAACACTCGGGTGATTTAGCCGTTGATGATCTAAAGATGTCGCCAGGGGCATTCTCTAACCATAAAGAGTATACGTTAAGGCTGGATTCAGAGGGCAAGTTAACAGTAACACCACCGGATTCGACGATCCGCATTGATGGTCAACCTTTTGATGTAGATAATAGCATTTTAGATTTAGAAGAGAACAAAACGGTTGAAATAGATGGGATGAGCTTTACGCTTACCTCTACCTCACTCCCGGCCACTGATGAAACGGCGACGTTGACGGTTACCGAAAACATTATCGCGGCCTCGGGTGATAACCGTAACGCATTAGCTTTGCAAAAGTTGCAGAGTGAGGCAGTGGTGGGAGGCTCAGCCTCCGTTAGTTCTGCCTACGCCTCCATTGTGAGTGATGTCGGTAACCGTGCCAATATTACTCAGGTTAACCTGGACGCGCGTCAAGGACTAACCGATCAGCTGCGCGCGGTGCAGCAGTCTGAGTCTGGTGTAAACCTGGACGAAGAGGCTGCCAATCTGATTCGCTACCAGCAGTACTATATGGCCAATGCGCGTGTCATCGATACGGCGGGCTCTATTATGGACACCATTTTGAACTTGCGGAACTAACAAGAGGCTTAGGCGATGCGTATCAGTACGGTCACCATGTTTGAGCAAAGCACGGCGTCTCTTAACCGCCAGCAAAGTGATTTCTTGAAAGTCAGCCAGCAAATTGCCAGCGGTCGCCGCGTGGTGAATCCCTCGGATGACCCGCAAGCAGCGTCACGTGCTGTCGGTGTCGACCAGTCGAAAGCGATCACTGAGCAGTATGCGGCTTCGCGTATCTCCGCACGTAACTCTTTGGCCCAGACAGAGAGTATTCTTAACAGTATTAAGGATGGGATTATCAGTGCTAAAAATTTGCTCATTCAGGCATCTAGCGACACATTGAGCGATGTCGACCGAGAGTCCATTGCCAGTGAGCTGAAAGGCATCTATGAAACGCTGATTGGTCAGGCTAACGCGACGGATGGCAACGGTCGCTATATTTTTGGCGGCTACAAGGATAATGCTCCGCCATTTGTGAAGTCGGCTGATGGCAGCGTCGAGTATGTCGGCGACAGCAATGGCCGTGAGCAACGTGTTGATGCATCGCGTTTAATGCCGGTTACAGAGACTGGCGTAACTGTTTTTCAGCAAGTGCCCAGTGGCGCGGGTTATGTAGCTGAAGCTAACGCTGCGAACCTTGGCAGCGTAACCTTTAGCGGCCCACAAGTGGTGAGTGTGAATGCCCCTGACTATGGGGATAGTTTTCGTATAAGGTTCGATGAGAACGATGATGATGAGCCAATTTATACCCTGCAGAGGTTTGATGGCTCGGATTGACAAGATGTTGTTGGACAAGTTGAACAGCCCTACGATCCCAGTGGGCAACAGTTGAGCTTCGGTGGTGTTAGTGTAACGCTGAGTGGTGCCTCAGAAGCTGGCGATGAGATTCTCATCGCTCGGTCGGGCAGTGAGCAACGTCCTGCGGATCTTTTCCGTACTATGGAAGCTGCAATCCGAGTTCTGGAGACGCCTGCTGAAACGGCCAGCGAGAAGGCCGCGCTGCGCAATACGCTCAATACGTCCATGCGTGACTTGGACAATGCGATGGATAATGTATTGACGGTACGCGCTCCTGCTGGCGCAAGGCTCAATGAACTGGATGTCATCGATGCGGTGGGCAGCAACCGGATGCTCAACTATGAACAAACGCTATCTGATCTTGTAGACCTTGATTATGCCGCGGCGATCTCTGAATACAGCCTGCGACAGATAGGCTTGCAGGCAGCACAGCGTGCGTTCGTCGATGTCAAGGGAATGTCGCTGTTCGATTACATGTGACACATGTCTTGTCACGTTGATAAACGCCCAGCCACTCCTCTAGTGGCTGGGCGTTAGTTTATGGGGGCCATGGCTTCGATCAGCCCTTGAGTAAACATGATACCTTGGCTAAACAGCTGTTGAAGAAAGCTGCCAAGATCGGTCATCAAGACCATCAGCAGCGTCAGGCCCACCAGGATGGACGTGGGGAAGCCGATATTGAACACCGTCAGCTGTGGTGCCGAACGGTTCAGGATGCCCAACGACAAGCTAATAATGAGCAGGGGGCCTGCTAGTGGCAAGGCTAGCAGCATGCCGGAAGCAAAGATGGTGCCTGCATAGCGGGCAAGCAGCTCAAAAGCGCCAGGGTTTAGTGTCCCGATACCGATGGGCAGCGTGACAAAGCTCATGATCAGCGCTTCCAGCACCATCAGGTGGCCATTGAAGGCCAGAAACATCAACAGTGTCACCATATAGAGAATGCGCGATAACACCATGATGTTGGTGCCACTAGACGGATCAAAGAAACTGGCGAAGGCCAGACCCATTTGCAAACCAATGAATTCGCCCGCTGCCTGCACCACGGCAAATATGATATGCATGACCAACCCAATGGCCAGCCCTATCAGCATCTGCTCGATGATGATACCCACGCTTGCCCAGGACATGAGCGCAACCTCTGGCATAGGGGGTAGCAAGGGAGCGATTACCACCGCGATGACGGCAGCGAGTGCCACTTTGACCTGATTAGGCACGCTGGAGTGGCCCCACAGCGGGGAAGCGGTCATGAAGGCCGTAATGCGCACGAAGGGCCAGAAAAACGCGACTAGCCAGCCCTGTAGCTGGGCAAAGGTGACCTCAACCACGGCCTACATCACCATCGCGGGAATATTACTGAATAGACGGTGTGTGAAGTCCGTGATCAAGCCGATGAGCCAAGGGCCTGCCACGACCAGTACGGTGAATACTGCAAGAATCTTGGGGATAAAGGTCAGCGTCATTTCGTTGATCTGCGTGGCGGCCTGAAACAGACTGACCAGCAGGCCGACGAACAGGGCGGCCAGCAGTATGGGGCCTGCCAGGAGTAGCATTACCCGCATACCCTGGTAAGCAAGGCTCATTACCATCTCTGGCGTCATGTTCGTTCTCCTTATCGGCCTGGCGGTACTAAATCATGTAAAAGCTCTCAGCCAGTGAGCCGATGATCAGTTGCCAACCGTCCACCAGCACGAACAGCATAAGCTTGAAAGGAAGTGAAATCGTGACGGGGGGGACCATCATCATCCCCAACGACATGAGTGTACTGGCCACCACGAGGTCAATGATCAAGAAGGGAATGAAGATCGTAAAGCCAATTTGAAACGCGGTTTTCAGCTCGCTGGTGACGAAAGCGGGGAGCAGTACACGCATGGGAAGCTCTTCCGGGCCTTGCATCGGGCCTATGTCGGCCAGGCGCACGAAAAGCGCCAGGTCAGGTTCCCGGGTCTGTGCCAGCATGAACTCTCTGAACGGAATTTGTGCCTGGAGTAGGAACTCTTCAAAGTTGATCGCTTCCTGAGTCAAAGGCACCCAGGCCGTATCGTACACCTGGCTGATAACGGGCGACATGACAAAAAAAGTCAGAAATAGCGCAATACCCAGCAAGACCTGATTAGGGGGCGTGGCCTGGGTGCCCATGGCGGTTCTCAGCAGGCTCAGTACGATGATAATGCGCGTGAAGCTGGTCATCATCAGCAGCATGGCGGGCAGGAATGCCAGTGAACTGAGGAAGAGCAGGGTTTGCAGAGACAGCGACCACTGTTGGCCACCATCGCCTGTTGGCTGTGAGGTCAGGCCGGGAAGCTGCTGCGCCTCTGCGGGCACGCAGAGCAGAGAAAACCAGCAGCCCAGTAATAGCAGGCTGAGGAACCATTTCGGTAGTGCCAGAGAGCGAAACAAAAGCAGAGCATGCGTCATGGTTTGGGCTGAGAGTCGGTGGAGTGCGGGGTGGCGGAATGCTTATGACGATAGCCGGCCAAGGCGCTGCTGAAACGTTGAGCAAAAGGCGCTGGTGAGCCTTCTGGATCAGGCTGCGCACGATCTTCGGGAGCGGGGCGCTCCTGGAGCTTGGTGACTTTCCCGCCACTAACTGCCAGCACCAGCCAGGTATCCTCGATTTCGACGACCACGACCCGCTCTCGGCTGCCAATGGCGGTGCTGCCCACGACACGTAGCTGCGCCCCATGGTCGTAACGATGCTGCTGCCAGCGTTTGAGCAGGGCAGTGCACACCAGTATGATCGCAATCACCAGAACCAGTGCAGCAGCGGTCTTTCCGAGGACGGCCATGCCGATAAGGGCATCGCCGCCGCTTAACGCGTCCACGGGCGTCGATGTCGTCGCGACACTCATCGGTTGAGTTTATGAATGCGCTCGGAGGGCGTGATGATCTCGGTAATACGAATGCCGTACTTATCCTCGATGACCACGACTTCCCCCTGGGCAATCAGGTAGCCGTTGATGAGAATGTCCATGGGCTCACCCGCCAGGCCCTCGAGCTCAATGACAGAGCCCTGGGCAAGCTCCAGTAGCTGCTTGATGGTGAGCTTTGTACGGCCAAGCTCAACGGTGAGTTTGACAGGGATATCCATGATCATTTCCAGATCACGGGTGGCACCACTGCTCTGTTCACCATTCAGAGGGAGGAAGACATCGTCACTGGCTGGCTTGGCCATGGGAGCTTCTTGTTCAGGCTCTTCACTGGCATCCGTTTGTTCGGCAGCCTCTTGCTCCGCCATCGCGGCAGCCCAGGGGTCATCATCGTCACTGGCGGCATCGGCGCTGGACGATGACTCTTCTTGTGCAGACATGGCTTCCGCCCAATCGTCATCAGAAACTTTTTGATCGGGTTTGTTTGGGTCTGTCATGCTTTGGGTTCCTTGGCTTTCTGTCGCGTTGAACCTTTAATAAAGTCCTGGGACGATACGTTATTCATGGCAGCATGGTCGATCAAGCGCAGAACGCGCAGTGCGCGCTGCTGCCGCTGGCTGCCGTACTCACACTCCATGACAGGTACGCCATCGACCCGCGCGGTAATCGTGGAGGGGATATCCATCGGCAATACATCGCCTTTTTTCAACCCCATCACGTGGGCAATGCGGCTGGGGATCTGAGCGAACTCTGCAATGAGTTCGACTTCAGACTGGCGAAGCTCGCTGGCCATGCGTCGTGTCCAGGTGCCGTCGCTGTCATGGTTGCTGTCATTGATCGGGTTGACCAACAGGTCTCTCAGCGGCTCGATCATGGCGTAGGGCATGCAGATTTGGAAGCTGCTGGATAAATTACCGACTTCGATATTGAACTTGGTATTGACGACGATCTCGTTGGGCGAGTTGGTAATGTTCGCGAATTTGGACTGTATTTCCGAACGCAGAAAGTGTACGTCCAACGGGTATACGACCTTCCAGGCTTCCTTATAGGCATCAATGGCGAGGTTCAGCAGGCGCTGAATGATACGTTGTTCGGTATTGGTGAACTCGCGGCCATCTGATTTCGTCACGAAGCGTCCATCACCGCCAAACAGGTTGTCTACCACCATGAAGACCAGGTTCGGGGGGAAGACCACCAGTGCGGAGCCACGCAGTGGCTTCATCGATACAATATTGAGGTTTGTGGGCACCGGGACGTTGCGAGAGAATTCGCTGAAGCTTTGGTAACGCACTGACTCGACGGTAATATCCGAGCTGCGACGAATCAGGTTGAACAGCCCATTACGAAAATAGCGCGCAAATCGTTCGTTGATAAAGTCCAGTGCATGCAAACGCTCCCTGATGACCCGGTGTTGAGTCGACGGGTCGTAGGGGCGTATGCGCGCTTCATCTGATGTGTGTGATGACGTAGCGGTCGGCTCATCATCACCACTGACGCCCTTCAAGAGAGCATCGATTTCTTCCTGGGACAGTAGATCGTCCTGCGACATGAACGGCTCCAGTACCCGGGATTATTGAACGATGAATTCGGTGAACAGCACTTCCCGGAGATCCAGGGGCGGCTGATTCTCAGTCAGGGGAACCGATAAACGACTGATAATGTCCTGAGCCAGCGCTTCCTTACCTTCGGTGGAGGTCAGCTCACTCGCTTGCTTGCCCGACAGGAGAATCAGCAGGCGGCTGCGTACCTGGGGCATGTGCTCTTCAATGATGGCTTTGCTCTGTTCGTTGCCTACGCGTAGTGTAATACCGGTATAGAGCAGGCGTGACCCGAAACGATCATCGGCCAGATTGACAGTAAAAGGTTCGATGCGCGTAAAGACAGGTGGCGTCGGCGCGAGCGTCTGCTGCTGGGTTTCGCCTTCGGCTCCGCCCTGCTGGTCAAGAACGAGATAGATAGCCGCTGCTGCCCCTGCGGTGGAGAGCAATACCAGCATGATCATTACTATAAGCAGTTTTTTAGATCCGCCGCTTGATTCAGCCATTGTGATTCCCATGGTATTCATGCATGACACTCACCAGGCATTATGCCGAACGGGTGTGATCATGAAGAAACGAACAGGCTTATTGGAATAGCCTATCTCTTGGTTTAGCAGGCTGCTACTTTCGACAGCCCATGCTCCCTACTATGTACCTGGCGTTTTTCTCAGGCATATAAATCTACCCGGCCGTCCAGCGTGGTCGTCACCATGCTGTTTGTCTCTACTTCCGCAGCAACGTCCTGTGTGCTAGTCCCATGCTGTGTGCCTGTTTCCGGGTTTTGCTGTGAAAACGCTTGGCCGCTTGCATTTTGTTCACCGACAGAAGCATCAGTCAAAGCGATACCCTGTTCAGCCAGAATTTCTCGCAGTTGTGGTATAGCTTGCTCGAGCACTTGGCGGACCTGTGCGTGGGCCGTCAAAAAGTGAGCCTGGGCGCCATGCTCCGTCATTTTTAAAGAAATGGAGAGTGGGCCGAGTTCAGCAGGGTGAAGATTCATTTTCACCTGCTGTTCACCGCCAAGTTGGGTAATGTGAACCAGTTGCTGCCCAAGCTGTGATGGCCATGAAGGGCTTGAAACGGGCGCGCTTAGGGTAGCCTGGGTCGGTGTAATCGATGATGCTGACACAGAGGGCACTGCATTGTTAGGCGCCATTAGTGAGGGAGCTGCTGGCGCGGAACTCTGGGCGCCCTCTGGCGTTGCCAGACTCTGTATGACATTGGTGGGGGCAGTGTCAAAGGAGCTGCGTGCTAAAGCATTAGCCGTATCGCCTGTCAGGTTGGCATAAACACTTGTCGGCGATAGCAGCGGCTGTTTAGCTTGAGCGTCCAGCGTTTGGTAGATATTTGCAGTGCTATTACTCGCTATAACGAGCTGGCTAGTCACTGGGTTTAGTGATTGCAGCAGGGGTAGAACCTCGTGCTCTTCCAGTGACAGCTGTTCGGCAATCGAGCGAATAGTTGCTTCAACCACTGGAGGAGCGGGTGTCGTAGCAGTCTCCGTTTGATATGAGGTCATCAATGTTAGCCGCTGCGCGATTTCCTGAAGCTCGCCCTGAGAGGGCAGGGGTGCATCTAATGAGACTAACTCGGAGGATGATCGCTCAGCTTCGGACAAGACACTTGATGCAGGGGCGCTGCTGAGATAACCCATGAGCGCCTCGAGAGCCTCTGTATCCAATTGAATGCCCAGTGCATCAAGGGCGCTTGAAAAAGATGCAGAAGGAAGTGCATCTGATGAAGCGGTGAGCTGCGCAGATGGATTCGCTGCGTGAAGTAGGCGATGTTGTCCTTGCGATGCCAGCTGCAGCGTCTGGCGAAATAAACCATTGTTAGGTGAGTCACCTGAGGTTCTGGAAGCACTGCCTGTGGTGCTAGCATGGCCCTGACTCACGGAAAGTAGCATGTCGATATTCATATAAATCCCGGCGCCACGTTACAGCGGCTTATCAGGGCTCTGACGAGCCATACGGTTAGTGACCAACTCATCGTTGGCTTTCTGTTCATGCCTTGCCTGCCGTCGATGCTCTTCCAGCAAGCGTCGTGAGGCCAGTGTATCGTAAGAAGAGAGCCGACGCTGCTCCTGCTGCCAGTTCTGCTGGCTTTGCTGTACGCGTTTCTGTTGCGCTGCCAAGGCTTGACGTGCTCGGCTCAGTGCCGCATCAAGAGACGCCAGAAACTGCTGATAGTTATACATGGTGGCAGGGTCGATACCTTCTCTCATCGCCTGCTGCAGGCGTTCGGCGTACTCCACACGATAACGGCTCAGTGACGCTAGCTGCGCCTCCGTTTGTTGTTCCGTTTGGCGCTCCTGGGCTAGCAACTTTCCCGCTTGGTCCCGCGCATCACGCGCCAGGTCGGTCAGCATGTCGATCTGATGGTTACTCATTTAGCCTCCCACCACCGTGCGTAGCGCCTGGCGAGACTCGGCCAGCGTTGCGCACTCATCAATGTTTTGTTGTAAAAAGCGCTCCAGGCTTGGAAAGCGGTTGACCGCCTCGTCCAGTCTGGGGTCGTGTCCTGGGCTATAGGCGCCCACACTGATCAGGTCTCGGTTGCGTTGATAGCGCGAGAAGATCTGCTTGAAGGTGCGTGCTTCCTGCTGTTGCTCGGGCGTGACGATGGCCGTCATGGCGCGACTGATCGAGGCTTCGATATCGATGGCGGGATAGTGACCCGCCTCTGCCAGGGTGCGCGACAGCACGATATGGCCATCCAGTATGGCGCGGGCAGAATCGGCAATGGGATCCTGCTGGTCGTCGCCTTCCGTCAGTACGGTGTAAAAGGCAGTAATAGAGCCGCCGCCGCGCTCTGCGTTACCGGCGCGCTCTACCAGCCCCGGTAACTTGGCAAATACGGAAGGTGGATACCCCTTGGTGGCAGGAGGCTCACCAATGGCCAGCGCAATCTCGCGTTGGGCCATGGCGTAGCGGGTAAGCGAATCCATGATCAGCAGGACATTGCGCCCTGAGTCGCGAAAGCTCTCCGCAATGCGCGTGGCGTAGGCTGCCCCTTGCAAGCGCTGCAACGGGGAGGTGTCCGCAGGTGCGGCGACCACGACGGCACGCCGACGACCTTCCGGGCCCAGTATGTTGTCAATGAAGTCCTGCACTTCGCGGCCACGCTCGCCAATCAGGCCGACCACGATGACGTCCGCTTCGGTATAGCGTGCCATCATGCCCAGCAGGACGGATTTACCTACGCCGGAACCCGCAAACAGGCCCATCCGCTGCCCTCTACCCACACTCAATAGCGCATTGATGGCACGAATGCCCACATCGATTTGTGCTTCGATGGGCGCTCGAGACAGCGGGTTCAAGGGCCTCGAGCTGAGCGTCGTGCGTGACGCTTCCTCGAGGTTTTCTCGGTCGTCGAGGGGCGTGCCGTTGCCATCGAGTACCCGCCCAAGCAGTTCGTCGCCCATTGGGAAGCGGCGCGCGCTATGCCCGTTGCCATCGACCAGCGGTGTGACACGAGCGCCGGGCATCAAGCCGGAAATCTCTTCGAGCGGCATCAGGAAAAGCTTTTCGCCTGAAAAGCCAACGACTTCCGCTTCGGCAAATTTATCGCTGTCGTTCAAGCGACCATCGGCGCCGGGTAATTCAATGTGGCAGGCGCTCCCTACGGCGACGCGTAACCCGACGACTTCTATGACCATGCCCGTGGCCCTGACGACCCTACCGCTGGTGCGGTAGTGAGGCAGGCGGCTGATGCGCTGAGTGGTGCGCTGAAGGGCTTTGCGCCAGCGGTGCTGATGCGGGCAGGAGAGCGTGTTCATCGTATCAACCTGCGGAAGGAGCGCTATGGCGCTTGCGCAGCTGTGTCTGGACGCTTTGCCAGCGACTTTCAAAGGTTGCGTCCAGCTCCCCTTGAGCGCTGGTGACTCGGCAGCCTCCACGGGAGAGTTGATCATCAGGCTGGAGTACCCACTGGGCAGCCTCTAGCTCACTCCCCAGGTGTTTTTCAACGAGGGTGTGGTCTGTCGGGTTCAGCCAAAGGCGCTGTTTGCCCACCAGAGGCGGCTCAGTGTGTAGAAGCTCACGCACGATCTGCAGGATGTGGTCAGGGTGTTTATCAAGCGCATCACCAGCCAGCTGCTTGCCAGTCGCTAGCGCCAGCTCGGCAAGATCATGGGCGATGGTGTCGTCCAGGCGCTCGAGTGCCTCGGAAAACTGCTTTGCCAAGGATGCCAGTGGCGCTAACGCTTTTTGCAACTGTGCATTGAGCTCCTCGGTCGCTTGTGCACGGCCCTCCTCAAGGCCCTTGGTCAGCCCTTCTTCATGGCCGCGTGACAGGCCGGCCTGGTACCCCTCTTCTTCGGCCGCCTCGCGAATCTGCTCATAAATTCTTTGACGCTCCTGCTCTTCACGGGCGCGTGCTTCTGCAGCGGCTCGTTTAGCCGCTTCGACCTTGCGTTGGTGTGCCGTTGGGCCTTGTCCGCGGTCATTATCCGACGCTTGTGAGGCGAGCAGCTCCTCCATTTGCCAGCGGCGCCACTGGCCGTGGCGGTCGAACTCAGGTGAGTGAGTATTAGACATACTCATCATCTCCACCGGCTAGCACAATTTCGCCTGAGTCGGCCAAGCGCCGCACGATCTGCAAAATGGCTTTTTGCTCGGTTTCCACTTGCGACACCCGGATGGGACCGCGGGCTTCCATGTCTTCGCGTACCAGATCGGCAGCACGCTGCGACATGTTGCGCAGGAACTTGTCCACCAGTGCGTCCTGGGCTCCCTTGAGTGCCACCACCAGTGAGTTGGTCTCCACCTCCTGAAGCACCATCTGAATGGCACGATTGTCCAGGTCGAGCAGGTTTTCGAACAGGAACATTTCGTCGATGATTTTTTGTGCCAGATCTTCGCTGTGGGAGCGCACCGTCTCGATGGCGACTTCTTCCTGGGACGAGTTCATCAGGTTGAGGATCTCGGCAGCCGTTCTCACGCCGCCCATCTTGCTGCGCTTGAGGTTCTGGCCGTCCAGCATGCTGGTGAGCACTTCGGTCAGCTCCTGCAGGGCTGCCGGTTGAACACCGCTAAAGGTGGCAATACGCAGTACGACATCGTTGCGTAGCTTCTCTTCGAACAGTTCGAGAATGTCAGCCGCCTGGTGACGATCCAGATGTACCAGAATGGTCGCGATGATTTGTGGGTGCTCGTCACGAATCAGCTCGGACACCATGGAGGCTTCCATGAGGTTGAGCGCATCGATACCCGAGTTGTTGCCCGTAGATTCGAGAATGTCCTCGATCAGGCTGGTGGCGCGCTCGCTGCCCAATGCCTTGGTCAGGACGGAGCGGATATGCTCGCTGGAGTTGAGGTTCAGCGCGACAAACTCTTCGGTTTCCCGATGGAACGCCTCCAGCACGGCCTTCATATCTTCATGCGACACTTGATGCAGTCGTGCCATCTCGGTGCTGATCTCCTGCACCTCGCCGGCGCTGAGAAACTTGAATACCTCGGCGGCGCTGTCTTCGTCCAGGGCCAGCAATAGAATGGCGCTTTTACGTGCTCCGCTCATCTCCGTGATGCTAGTCATTGGCATTCATCCAGCTGCGGATAATCATGGCCACCATGCGTGGGTCTTCCTGGGCCATTTCGCGCAGATCATTGAGATTGTGTTCATACAGTGATGTCTTGCGTCGACGTTTGGGCTTGTCGCTGTAGGTGTCCCCGTCATTGACATCACCGTCTCTTTCATCAACATCACTGTCATCGTCACTGCCGACACTGGTGTTCAAAATACCACCGGGCGTCGCTGTGGCCACCAAAGGCGGCTGTGTGTAGCGTTTGATCAGCGGGCGAAGAATCAACCAGTAAAGCAGGAAAGCCACCAGCGCCACCAGCAAGTAGCGACCCAAATTGGCTGCCATGGCCAATGTGTCTGGCTGCTGCCACCAGACGGTTTCGGTGCGTGGGTCTTCATCGATAGCAAACGGCGTATTGACAATTTCGACCTGGTCTCCGCGTTGACCAGAGAACCCCATGGCTTGCTGAACCAGGCGCTCCAGCTGTGCCACTTCTTCAGCACTGAGGGCGACTTGCTCGGTCCCCCCCTCTTCATTGGTGACCGTACGGAAATTCACCACCACAGCCGCTGTCAGGCGCTCTATCTGTCCCAGGCGGTGCTGGATGTGCTCGATGCTGCGATCGACCTCGTAATTGACGACATCTTCCTGGCGCAAGTTGCGCAAGGCACCTGGCTCAGTTGTCGTATCCTCTGCATTGTCATCGGGTTGGTTGATAGGGGAGGGGGCAACGCCTGGCGGCGTATTACTCAGCGCGCCGGGAATGCCTGACGCCAGCGGGTCATCTCCATCGTACGACAGGCTTAGCTGGCGGCTACGTACGGCTGACTCGTTGGGGGTCTGGTTGGGGCGATAGCGTTCTGAGGTCTCTTCGCGGCGCGAAAAATCGATTTGTGCAGCGACCTGCGCGCGGACGTTGTCGCGACCTACTATCGGCAGCAGAATGTTTTCGATGCGCTGCTGATAAGAGCGCTCGACTTCCGTAATGTAAGCAAGCTGGGTGCCGTCCAGGTCATTGCCCTGCTGTGAGTTAGCGGTCAGCAGACGCCCATTTTGATCCACAACGGTTACGTTTTCGGTGGAAAGCTCCGGAACACTACTAGAGACCATGTGGACAATGGCGCTGACCTGTCCCTCTCCAAGAACGCGCCCGGGCAGCAGTGTCAAGACGACGGACGCCTTGGCGGGCTCTCGGTCACGTATGAAGACAGATGGCTTGGCCATGGATATGTGAACGCGCACGCGCTCCACGGGGCCCAGAGATTCAATCGAGCGTGCCAGCTCGCCTTCCAGACCGCGTTGAAAATTGACCTGTTCGGCGAACTGACTGATCCCGAAAGCCTGGTTGTCCATCAGTTCCAGCCCAAGGTTGCCGCCTCTGGGAAGCCCTTGCTCGGCAAGCTGGAGTCTTAACGTGTGTACTTGAGCGCTTGGCACCAGTAGGGCCTGACCGCCTTGACCGAACTGGTAAGGCACGCCGCGGCTGTCCAATTCGGCAATGATGCGCCCACCGTCCGCTTCGTTCAGGTTGCTGTAGAGTACACGGTACTCTGGGCTGCTGGCCCACATGAAAAGCGCAGCCACCACCGCGATGGAAGCTGCTGAAGCGATCAAGACAACCACCAGCGGATTGCCTCGCAGTTGCTTCATTGCGCGTTCGAGGGCTGATGGGGATGCGGATTCGCTAGAAGACACCCCGCTTTGCGAAGCGTTTGCTGTCGTACTGTTTGGACGGCCTGCCGTAGCACCGGTTTCGCTCATGCATCCCTCCAGCAGGGTTGGCAAAACGGGTGTAGGCCCAGGCGCATCACTAAAGAAGGCATAGGCTCTTTCCGTCAATCGCGGTGATCCACCAAAAAACAGGGCGGAATTATGATGAACGCCATTATGATGAGGTGTGTCCACCATAAATGAACGAAAAGCCTGGCTTTTCGCGCGCATTTGTTCGTATGAGATGGGCTGTGTCAGTGGTAGGCTCCTGCTAACACATTAAACGTCGCGATATGAGGAGTTGGTATGAGTTCGCCCTCCCTACAGTCTGCCCTTCAGCAAATGCATAGTCTGGCGGCACAGGCTGCCCAGCCCGTTCGTGGTGAGCAGGTCTCGACGGTCGTGGGGCAAGCTGGATTCGGCAGTGAACTACAGGCGTCTATCCAGAGAATCAATCGTTTACAGCAGTCAGCCAATGCCAAGGCGATGGCCTTTCAGGCGGGAGAGCCGAATATTGAGCTCAACGATGTCATGGTGGATATGCAAAAAGCCAGCGTGGCCTTCCAGATGGGTATGCAGGTGCGTAACCGGTTGGTGACTGCTTACCGAGACGTCATGAATATGCAGGTGTAAGGTGACGTACAGAGCGTGATGCTGTGGTGCCGCAACGCTAGAAAGCGCCATCAGTAGGAGCGCTATTTTGTAGTGTTTTTGTCCTGTGGCTATCGTGAGGTTCACTATGTTATGGGGTTGCCAGCGCAAAAGAGCGCTGGCAACGTCATACGTTCAAGGAAATCAGGTTGCCCTGTAGCTCTCCCAGTCGCTCTGCCATCGTAATGACCTCCTCGGCAGGAATTTGGCGAATGACATCGCCGGTTTCGCTGTCGATGACGCGGGTAATGATGCGTGAGGAGTCCTCGCTGATATCGAACTCGAGTCCGCGTGCCCTCATGGCTTCATTGATACGCTGTATCGGTTCCAGGAGTTCTTCCCTTGTCGTGCTCAATGCCAACGACTGATGTTCCTCCTGGGTGGGGGCGGTCAGCTCGGGAGGCGTGCGTATTGGTCGCTCCTGTGAGCCGGGAATACTTGACGTGGCGACCGCTAGGTCGATTGGCAGTGGGCCCATAAACAACGTTCCTCTTTGCTAAGCCATTCAAGGCTGGGTAACGTAAACTTAGAGGTCGATGCAGGTGTTGGATAGCCTCCAACAGAGTTATCGGCGAGATGTTCACAAACTTTATCTTTTTCAGTATAGACAAAAAGAAAAGCCTGATAGGCAGTAATCGGCATGCGGAGCCATTGGGGCTTCTGCTATGCTCGGTTCCCTTATATCAAGGGTGGGTTCACATGACCACCGCGGCTGTGAAAGCGAGGCACGCATGGCAGTCCAGCAAGATGAGTATGAACGTATTTCAAATCCATCCGCCATCAGTTCTCTGCTGAATACCATGATAGAGGGTGGTGGGGTGTCGCTTTGCCTTGATACCCCGGAGGCGCGTCCAGAGCCCATTGTATTAATGGAGCAGCACGAGGGTGAGACGCTGGTAATGGACTTGTCTTCCGTTGACTATTTGCTGTATCGCTTGGAGCAAGGCGAGCGTTTCTTTCTGCGGGGGCAATCTCAAGGCAAGGTGTTGCGTACACCGCTGCTTGCCCTCACCGAAACGCGCCGTTCTGGTGGGCGTTTTTTATGCTGCAGTGAATATCCGGACTCCGTAGATGTGCTTCAGCGGCGTGAGTCATATCGCGCTGAGCTGCGTATGGGCATGGTGGTCTCCGCGACCGTTTATGGCGCAGGCGAAGAAGGAGCGCCAGGCGAGTTGCGAGACCTCTCTCAGGATGGGTGTCAGCTTGAACTGCCGTTGACAGCGAGCGGCGTGCTAGCCGAGTCATCGGAGCCCATGCGTCTGGTGTTGGCATTTCCAGACGGTACTCAGTTCGAAGTGCATGCTATCGCTCGCCATCAAAAAATGGATCCAGAGCGTCACCTGTTACGCGTTGGCTTTCGTTTTGCAGGCTGCACCTCCGAGCAAGAGCGGCAGATCTGGTACTTCGTATGCGAAATCGAGCGGGAGGCTGCTCGCTACAAGAAGGAAGCCCAGGAGGAGCGTCAGCCCTCTCCGCTGTTCGCACAGCCTGGTAAGCGTGTGCCAAACGGTGAGCAGGTGGGGCGGCGTGACATTCGTCGTTACGCGACGCCAATGGCAAGGCGTGTGGTTAAAGTGGCAGCCTATCTGGATGCTCAGTTGCTGATGCTGACACAAGGCCATGATGTTGACTCACGACAGCTATCGCGCAATGCCGACCGTATTCTGCAGCTTCATGAAGAGGATCGCGAGGCGCTGCTGTTCGCGTCGCGCTGCTTGTCCATGGAGCCACTGTTGGTGCGGCATGGTATTGCCGTAGCGGTTCATCTGCTGGATCTGGTGGGCGAAAATGTGCCGCGTGATGTGCGCAAGGCAATCGTTGCCAGTGGTCTGGTGCATGATCTGGGGAAAGCGCTGATACCTCAGGTGGTCTTCAAGGCGCCCAATTTCGAGCCCCGTCATCGCCACATGTTGAGTGAGCATGTGTCGCTGCTAATGGCTCGATTGAAGACTTGCCAGTGGTTATCTGCCACGGTGGCGCAGGCGGTCATTGGTGGCATTAACGAGCGCCTCGATGGTAGTGGCTATCCTGATGGGCTGACCGGGAGCGATATCACTGAGCTGTCTAAAGCGAGTGCCGTGGTGGATGTAGTGGAAGCGATGAGGCGGGATCGGCCGGACCGACCGGCGCGAACTGCCCAGCAGATCTATCGACACCTGTTGAATCATCCTCATCAGTTTGATGTGCGATGGATCAAGCGCTACATCGAGCGCTTCAAAACGTTACCCATTGGCTCGCTCGTGCTGTTTTCCAGCGAACAGCTGGGATGGATTGTTCGCCTGGATGACGCAGGCGCACCTTTTGAAGTGGCGTTGACCCAGCAGGCGGAGCCACCCATGCGTGAAAACTTGCTTGGAAGCGTGCGGGGTGATGTGCGTGAGCGGCTTGGTAAGCCGATGCGAGAAGTTGCTGTCTCTACTTGAGCCCGTACCGCACCTTTGGAAAGTCACCTGTCGTCAATGAAATAGTGTCGGTACTTATTAAAGTCTGCTGACAGGGCGCCGATATGTCAGTTAGCGAGCAATTATGCCAAGTCTCAATTATCCAGCAGCGTATCGCTCTTTGTCGGCTGCTGCTTTTACAAGGAGGGCCCTCTGATGACCTATACTCGCAGCGGTGCAGCCTACGGTCGTGGAGCAGGCGCTTATGCCCGGGTCGGCGTGGAAAGTGGTGTCATGTCGGCGGACCCACACCAGCTGATCGTCATGCTTTTCGATGGCGCACAGGCGGCGATTCGTGCAGCCCGCATTCACATGCAGGCGGGCAACACGGTGGAGAAAGGTAAATCCATCTCCAAGGCGCTGGATATCGTCAATAATGGCCTGGCCGCCGCGCTGGACCAGGAAAAAGGTGGCGAAATTGCTGAGCAATTGGCATCGCTGTATGACTATATTGCCCGTTTGCTGTTAGCTGCGAATCTGCGTAACGATGAAGAGAGCCTAAGTCAGGCGGAGCAGCTGCTCGAGGACATTGCCTCTGCATGGCGTGAAATTGGTCAACGGCAAAGTGCGTGAGGCAATATGACAGCTTCCGAAACGGCTCATGACAACTCCAGGCAAGCGCTCATTGATGCCTATGCAAGGCTGCTGGCGAGTGTGCGCTATATGCATGAGCTTGCAGATAAAGAACAATGGGCAGAGCTGATCGAGCAGCGTAGTAACTACGTCATGCTGGTGGAAAAGTTGCGTGAATTGGACAGCGTGGTTCGGTTGGATGATGACAGCAAGCGGCGCAAAGCGGAGTTGCTTGAGCAGATCCTGGAGCATGATGTAGACATTCGCCGTCGCCTGGTTGCCAGACGAGATGAACTCGGTAAATTAATCAGTGTGACGCAGCGGCAGCGAGATTTGCATCGCGCTTATGCCCCTCAGCAGGGGAACAGTGCTTTCCCTGTGGATGCCGAAAAGGATGAGGGTGTCTCGTGAGCGGCATTACGCCGCTCATCGATACACTGTTACATCAGGTGCTGGGTCGGCAAGCTGAGGCGTCCTCTCAGCGTGCCTTGAATTCGCCGGTTCAACCAGTGTCGCCAGGCGAAGGGCCAAGAGCCTTGCAGGGCGATGCTAGTCTGGATGGACGGCCTTTACCCCCGGTTCTGGGGGATCTGCGGCGCTTGCCGGGGGCTGTGGACGGGCTGCGGCAGCCTCCCGCCGGGGAGCCGACGCAAAACGCAACGCCCAGCTCAACGCAAACGCACTTCAGTCCGGCGGCACGTACGATTGCCGATGTGTTATTGCGCTTTCCTGCGCCTCCTGCCGCCATCAGGCCGACAGCCCCCTTGTTATCACCTCAGGAGTCGCCGTCGACCACGCTGTTGGCGAGTCGTCTGGAAGGTAGTATCCGTGACAGCGGGTTATTTTACGAATCACACCTCAAGCGCTGGTTTCAGGGTGAGATGTCCCTTCAGCAACTGTTGCGTGAGCCACAGATGCAGCCGGGGCCGCGCCCTACGGCTCTGCCCCTGCCAGGTATGGCGCCCTTGGCGACGCAGGGTACGCCCTTGGGTGTACCCTCGTCCCAAGGCAGGCCCTTGGCGATCCTGCCCGAATATCCTCTGGTCCCCCTCAAGGGAACCGCTGCTCTGTTAGACCGGCCGCTGCCTCTCCCCGTCGCTTCTTCTGCCATGGCGGTGCCCTCGACGCCTGCCGTCCCGACCACCCAGCCTGACCCCCTCTTTGTGGTCGAACGCCGAGAAGCAACCAGCGCTCAGCCAGCCACGGTGGTTACGGAGCAGGAAATGGCTTCTCGGAGTGTGAGAGAAGTGGTGCATGACAGCTTGCAGGGAGTGGTGCGTCAACAGCTGGAAATGCTGGTCACCCCGACACTACGTTGGGAGGGTGACGTATGGGCCGGTATCTTCATGGCGCTTGTCGTTAACCTGCCTGGGCGTGACACGCATGATGAAAAGCAGCCCGCCGATGACGCTCCGTCTGAGTGGCGCTCAGAAATACAGCTCGATGTGCCGGAGTTGGGGGTCTTTAGTGTTGCGCTTTGGCTGCATAAACAGGTGCTGAGCATTGATTTGACCGCTGGTAGCCTGGAAACGTATGAGCGGCTCAATAGCGGGCTTGATCGCTTGGAGCAGCGTTTGAAAGCGCTGGATTTTGCCAAAGTGCAGGTCAACGCTCGCTATATTCCACCTGAGGAGCCTTCCGATGTTGCCCGGTGAGCGTCGGCGCCAAGCCGTTGCGCTGGCCTACAAGGAGGGGGAGCAGGCGCCGCGCGTAGTGGCAAAAGGGTACGGTGATTTGGCTGACAGAATCATGGCAGAAGCCCAGCGGCAGGGTATCTACGTCCACGATGCGCCTGAACTCGTTGCCTTGCTGATGCAGTTGGAGTTGGATACTGAGATCCCTGCCAGCCTGTATCAAGTGGTGGCGGAGCTACTGGTGTGGGTGTTCGAATTATCAGACGGCGAGCTGAGTCAGCGTGAAAGGCGCAAGTAGCCAATGCAGTCGTTGTATGCAACCATGATGCGAGGTAAAGAAAAAAGTCATCAATGGCGCCACTATAACGGTCATAACGATGCGCCTGGGTCGTTCGATGGGACACTATGAGTCAAACAAGCTTTCTTGATGAAATACAAGAGATAAACCTCGCTTACCTTCTGCTTGCTCAGCGCCTGTTGAGCGAAGATCGGGAGGCGGCCATGTTTCGTCTCAAAATTGACGGTGAGCTGGCAGATCTGTTGGTCTCACTGAATGCCTGGCAACTCACCAAGCTGGCCCGCAGCAACCAGTTGGTCTGTCGCTTCAGTCATGCCAGCGGCGAGCGGCTGTGTCAGGTTCTGGACAACCCGCGAGATCAGGGGTTGGCAGGATTGCATGCTTCACTGCTATCTGCCTGTGAGCCTTTTTCCTCACTATCGTCAGGAGAGTCGAAGTGAGTCAAAAGAGCCTTGTGGATGAAATGCATCAGGTGCAGCTGGCCATTGAGCTGATCGAGCTGGGTGCTCGTCTACAAGTGCTGGAGACGGAAACGGAGTTGAGTCGTACCCGTTTGATCAAGCTCTATAAGGAAGTGCGCGGCATGTCACCACCTAAAGGCATGTTGCCTTTTTCGGCAGACTGGTTCGTCACTTGGCTGCCGAATGTGCACTCATCACTGTTTTATAATATTTATCTTGGCTTGCTCGAAGGTACGGAGTGTGAACGTATCGACGCTTTCGTCAAAGCGTACCGGTTATATGAAGAGCAGGTATCGCTTGAGGGTGCAGAGTCGGTGTTGGGTCTAACGAGAGCGTGGACGCTGGTGCGTTTTTTCGAAAGCGACCTGCTGCAATTGACCACTTGCACTCGTTGTGAGGGCCGCTTCGTGGCACATGCCCATAGTCCCGTTCATGACTACGTGTGTGGTATTTGCCAGCCCCCCTCGCGGGCCGGCAAAACACGCAAATCAGGGCGTTGAACGTATAAAATTGTCACACCTCTGGCGGCCGTGAACAAAAGCAATAAACTGCGTTTTAACGCATAGATAGCGGTAAAAGTCGTTGATACTTTCTCATTAAACCGTGCTGTCACCTGAGTATGATAGACCTAAGCTGCATTTTAGATAGGGCTGCCGACATCTTTTGGTTGGGTGTCGAGTATGGCTCTGTTGATAAACCACTCATATCGCAAGGACACTGCTTGTGCTGATACTCCTGGGTTATGTCGTTGTCTTGTTCTGCGTCTTTGGCGGCTATGTGATGGCTGGTGGTAGCCTGGGGCCGCTCTATCAGCCCTTGGAGCTACTGATAATTGGAGGCGCTGGCGTGGGGGCGTTCCTGGCGGCCAACAACGGTAAGGCGATCAAGGCCACGTTCAAGATTTTGCCAAGGCTCAAGCGTACCAAGAAGTACAACAAGGCCTTGTACATGGAACTCATGGCTCTGCAGTACAAGATTCTGTCCAAGGTGCGTCGAGAGGGCATGCTGGGGATCGAGCGCGATATTGATAACCCCCAGGAGAGCCCGCTATTTCAAGAGCATCCTGACGTACTGGCCGACTCTCATATCATGGACTTCCTGACGGATTACCTGCGCTTGATGGTCAGCGGTGGCATGGAACCCATGGAAATCGATGAGCTGATGCTCCACGAAATCGAAGTCTTCGAGCAAGAGGCGCACATCCCTATTGATGCGATTGCCAAAGTGGGAGATGCCATGCCTGCTTTTGGTATCGTGGCAGCCGTCATGGGGGTTATCAAGGCGTTGACCTATGCGGACGCTACGGCAGAACAGATGGGGCAAATGATCGCCATGGCGTTGGTGGGCACCTTCCTCGGTATTTTGATGGGCTATGGCTTCATCAGTCCGATTGCCAGTTATGCCGATCGCCAGGCCAAGGAAGCTGAAAAAATGCTTCAGTGCATTCGCGTGACGCTGTTGGCCAGCTTGCACGGCTATGCTCCACAGTTGGCGGTCGAGTTTGGGCGCAAGGCGTTGCATAGCACCGAGCGCCCCAGCTTCTCTGAACTGGAGGAGTACGTGCGCGATGCCAAAAAGGGCGGTAATGCATGAGCAAGGGAGGGGATAAGCGCCCGATCGTCATCCGGCGCAAAAAGGTGGTCCATGCCCACCATGGGGGGGCATGGAAAATCGCACTGGCAGATTTCATGACGGCGTTGATGGCGCTGTTCCTCGTCATGTGGATTCTTAGTGTATCCAGTGAAGAGACGCGCAGAGGCGTTGCCGAGTATTTCAGCACGCCGCTGGTCACGGCGATTACCGGTGGTGATCGTTCGGGGAGCACTCGTGTTATACCGGGCGGTGGGCCGGATCCCACCCATAGTGATGGTGAGCATGCGCGGATCGGCGTCTTGCAGCAAACGCGGCCCAGTGCACAAGAGCGTCGTTTCTTTGAAGATTTGCAAACGCGTATAGAGCGGGCAATCGAGCGTGATCCCGATCTGCGTGAGTATCGTAACCAGATGCGCTTCGACCTGACGCGTGAAGGCCTGCGTATTCAGTTACTGGATACCGCGCAGCGGCCAATGTTCGAGCTGGGTAGCGATCAGGTAGCCCCTTACATGCGCAGTTTGTTACGCACCATGGCGCCGCTGCTCAATGATTTGCCGAATGACTTGAGTATCAGCGGGCATACGGACAGCGTTCCATATGCAGGCGGATATCGTGGTTACAGTAACTGGGAGCTTTCCAATGACCGTGCCAATGCATCACGCCGTGAGCTGGTGGCGGGAGGGCTTGATCCAGATCAGCTGCTGCGCGTATCTGGCTTTGCAGACCGAGTGCTGCTCGCGGACACTACGCCGACGGATCCCATCAATCGACGTATCGAACTTGTGGTGCTGCTGCCGGAAATCGCCGAGGCTATACGTAATCCGGGTGTTTTAGCGCCTAGCATGCCGTTTTCGACCGAGAGTGTGTCGGAAGAACTTTTGCAACAAAACATACCGCAAGCCAGCGACAGCCCATGAGCCTGGCTTGCCACATAATGATGACGTTCAAGTGGAGCGGTGCATGGACATAGCGGATTTTTTTGACACCTTCTTTGAAGAAGCCGAGGAGCTGCTGGCGGACATGGAGCAGCACTTGTTGGAACTGGATGTCGATAATCCGGATGGCGAGCAGCTGAACGCTATTTTCCGCGCGGCGCACTCCATCAAAGGAGGTGCAGGTACCTTTGGTTTCAGCGTGCTGCAAAAAACCACGCATATTTTTGAAAACCTGCTGGATCACGCGCGCAAGGGCGAGCTTGCGCTGCGCGCAGACCTCGTTGATACCTTTCTGGAGGCTAAAGACATCATGCATGAGCAACTCAATGCCTATCGCAATGAGGAAGAGCCGAACCAGGAAGCTTATGAGCGCATCTGCGAGACACTGCAGCAAATTGCGCTGGAAGAAATTGGCAAAACGCTGGATGCGCCAGCCGCTCCCAAGGCAGAAGAAGCGTTTGCCAAAGAGGCGACTCCTTCTGTCGACAGTAGTGCAGGGGATAGTGAAGAGGAGAGCCCGGCAGGCGAGCATCGCCTCAAGGTGGCCCTTCTCAATGTCGGTGAGAAAGACCGCCTGCTGCTGGTAGAAGAGTTGGAGCAGCTGGGTGACGTAGAGTCCCAGTCGGGTGATGAAAAGCGCTACGAAGTCGTCCTGAAGGGCGACGTCAGCGCCGATGATATCGAAGCCGTGATGTGTTTTATCATTGAAACAGATCAGATCGACATTACGTCACTGGCCGCCAGCGCACCTGCTGACCCCGTCGGGCCTCCAGCGTCAAGCGCCGATGCAGCGCCTCAGGAAAGTGCCCCAGCCGCTAAAGCGCCTGCGCCTGACAAGCCGGCTGCTGCAAAGACCGCCAACAAAAAAACCGCAGAGCAAGCGCCCAAAAAGACGGCTGCCGAAAGCTCGTCGATCCGTGTATCGGTCGATAAGGTGGATCAGATCATCAACCTTGTCGGCGAGCTGATCATTACTCAGTCGATGCTGGATCAGACGGTGAGTGACCTCGAAGGCCAATCGGTCAGCAACAGCTCCCTGCAAAATGGCATGAGCCTGCTGCAGCGTAATGCCCGTGACCTCCAGGAAGCCGTCATGTCGATCCGCATGATTCCCATGGAGTTCGTATTCAGCCGCTTCCCAAGGGTTGTGCGTGATACGGCCAGCAAGCTGGGCAAAGAGATCGAGCTGATCACCGAAGGCAAGTCCACCGAGCTGGACAAGAGCCTGGTAGAACGCATCACCGACCCGCTGACACACCTGGTGCGTAATAGCCTGGATCACGGTGTGGAAATGCCGGATGTGCGTGAATCGCTGGGCAAACCGCGTGTGGGCAAGCTGGTGCTTTCGGCGCGCCACCAGGGCGGGAACATTCTGATCGAAGTGCGTGATGACGGTGCAGGCATGGACCGTGATCGGCTGTTGGCCAAGGCGCGTGAAAATGGCCTCAACGTGTCGGATACGATGTCCGATGAAGAGGTGTTCCAGCTCATTTTTGCGCCCGGCTTCTCCACTGCCAAGGAGGTGACCGATGTCTCTGGTCGTGGCGTTGGCATGGATGTGGTCAAACGTAACATCCAGGGCATGGGTGGACGTGTCGAAATCCAGTCGACAAAAGGCGAAGGCACCAATACACGCATCGTGTTGCCGCTGACCCTGGCCATTCTGGACGGCATGTCCATCAAGGTAGGCAATGAGACGTTCATTCTGCCGCTATCCACCGTGTTGGAGTCGCTACAGCCCGCCAAAGGGGACATGTACGCCATGGCAGGGGATGACGTGGTACTCAAGGTGCGCGACGAGTATCTGCCGGTCATCGCCATTCATGAAGTACTGGACGTCGAAAATGCCATCACTGACCCCACCCAAAGCATTGCCGTCATCGTGCAGGGAGAAGGACGTCGCTATGCCATGTTGGTCGATGAGCTGATCGGCCAGCAGCAGGTCGTCGTCAAGAATCTGGAAGACAATTACCGCAAGGTGCCGGGCGTATCGGCCGCTACCATCCTGGGGGACGGTAGCGTTGCGTTGATTCTCGACATTACCGGCTTGCATCGCTTGAGCCGGGCGAAAAAAGAAGCAGGTAAAACCGCTAATCAACCCCATCTCTCTTATTACAAAGAGGCTGAGCCGTCATGAGTCATTCATCCAACGTAGCAGTGTTAGCCGCTGC
This sequence comes from Halomonas sp. BC2, assembly GCF_002078115.1. NCBI lineage: Bacteria > Pseudomonadati > Pseudomonadota > Gammaproteobacteria > Oceanospirillales > Halomonadaceae > Halomonas > Halomonas sp. BC2. The sequence goes on from NZ_LFGT01000029.1 coordinate 47,957, forward strand.
TGAAGCAGAAAACCGCGAATTCCTGGTGTTTTCACTCGGGGATGAAGAGTACGCCATCGATATCCTGAAGGTTCAGGAAATTCGGGGCTATGAAAACGTGACCCGTATTGCGAACGCACCCGATTTTATCAAGGGAGTTACGAACCTTCGCGGGGTCATCGTGCCCATCGTCGACCTGCGCATCAAGTTCCATCTCGAGAATGTGGAGTACGGTGGTCAAACAGTTGTGATCGTGGTCAATGTTGCCGATCGCATTGTTGGTATCGTGGTCGACGGAGTTTCCGATGTGATGACGCTCGTGCCTGATCAGATTAAGCCTGCACCTGAGTTTGGGGTGACGCTCTCCTCCGACTTCCTGAGCGGCTTGGGCAGTTTGGATGACCGGATGTTGGTGCTGGTAGATATCGACAAACTGCTGACCAGTGAAGAGATGGCGTTGGTGGACAGTACGAGCCATCACTAATACTCGAGATGGGCACAGGGAGCGTGCCCGTTTTGTTCCAGCTAACCCGCCTTGGCGCCAGGGACAGCACTCGCCGGTATGGTGGCGTTTGGAGTAATGCGTGTGACACAGCTAGTGCGTCAACTGATGAGTAATATGACGGTGCGTCTTAGTTGGGGGTTGGTGTTGGCCACCTTTTCACTGCTGGTCGTGCTGGCCTGTGGTATTGGCCTTTACGCGCTTCATCATGGCGCTACGCTGGTTCAGGCAACGGCGGACGCCCAGGCGCAGCAGCAGGCATTTACGGCCTTTGCCGAGCGTATCCGCTGGGCGCTCATTGCCATCGTGTTAATGACGATTGCCACTGTTGTCATCGTATTGTGGGGCGTCACGGTCAACGTTTTGCGTCCACTGGATCGCCTGGTGGGCTACTTCGAACGCATGGCTCAGGGCGATTTGAATCAGCAGATCACCTCGCCAGGCAAGAGTGAAATCGGCAAGCTCTACAGCGCCATGGCGCACATGCAGGCAGCGCTTTCGGAAACGGTGGGGGTCGTTCGGCGTAGTGGAACCACCATCTTCGAGCGCTCCCAGCACATTGCCAATGGTAATAATGACCTCTCCTCGCGTACCGAGCAGCAAGCCTCTTCCCTTGAGGAGACGGCTTCCAGCATGGAGCAGCTCGCCTCCACCGTCAGCCATAATGCCGACAATGCCCGCCAGGCGAGTCAACTGGCGGGCGATGCGACCCTGACCGCGCGGCGTAGCGGGGAAGAAGTGGGGCAAATCGTCGAGACCATGCAGGATATCAGCGCCAGCTCGCACCAGGTGGCGGACATCATTACGGTGATCGATAACATCGCTTTTCAGACCAATATTCTCGCGCTCAATGCCTCGGTAGAAGCCGCGCGGGCAGGTGAACATGGCAAGGGGTTTGCCGTCGTGGCCCAGGAGGTGCGCAGCCTGGCCAGCCGCAGTGCCAACGCAGCCAAAGAGATTCGCACACTGATCGATACGTCATTGGGTAAAGTGGATACGGGCACCCAGCGCGTCAATCAGGCGGGCCAGACCATGCAGGATCTGGTCACCGCGGTACAGCGGGTCAGTGACATCATGGATGAGATTGCGGCAGCTTCTGAAGAGCAAAGCAACGGCATCGGGCAAGTGAACCAGGCGGTTGCCCAGATGGATCAAGTCGTTCAGCAGAACGCTCAGCTGGTGCAGCAAGCGGCACGCAGCGCCAACGAGCTGGAAAGCGAAGCAGCAAGGTTACGTGAAGCGGTGGAGCGCTTTCGTGTGGCGGAAGGGGCAGCTCCCCCATCTACCGCGCCTGTGCTGTCTCAGCCGATGAAGCGTCCTTCTGCCTCTGCGTTGGCCGCCCCAGCACTGACAAGGAAGGCGTCCCAGGAAGAGTGGGAAGCGTTTTAAGCACAACCAGTTTCTGCACAGCCAATGCCCTGAACCAGCGCCAAGCGCCTAAAATTAACAATAAGGCAGTAAGATGCGTAACAACCAGCCAGTCACTCAGCGCGAAGTCGAGTTGAGCCAGGACGACTTCCTCGTTTCTCGCACCGATCTCAAGGGGCGTATTACCTACGCTAATCCGGCCTTTATCGAGATTAGTGGCTACCGTCATGATGAACTGATGGGCGCGCCTCACAACCTGATCCGCCACCCTGATATGCCCGCCGCCGCCTTCGGAAACCTGTGGAGTACCCTGAAGCGTGGCGATACCTGGCGGGGGCTGGTCAAGAACCGGTGCAAGAGTGGCGACCATTACTGGGTAGATGCCAGCGTTACGCCGATCGTGGAAAACGATCAGGTGGTGGGCTACACCTCGGTGCGTGTGCAGGCAACGCGTGAAGCCATTCAACAAGCGGAGCAGCACTACAGCGACATTCGAGAAGGGCGCAACAAGCGTCTTTATCTGGATAAAGGGCGTGTTCGCCAGCGTGGGCTCGTTGCCAGAGTCAGACGTATGCGTCTGGATACCATTCGCGCCAAGCTGATAGGAATGGTGTGCATTGCGGCTCTCCTGCTGATCGCCAGCGGTGGATTGGGGCTATACGGTTTGAACGTGGCGGGTGAGCGCCTGGAGGGCCTGAACAACGACGGCCTGCGTGATGTCATTCGGCTGCAACAGATCGATCAGACCATCGCTCAGACGCGCCAGTCGATGATCGAGCCCGAGCGTATGCAGCTCATCACCCAGCGTTTCGACATGGGGGATACCGTGGCAGCCAGTGCTGCCCAGGTGGCGGATGTGTGGCAGGCCTATTACAGCCGTGAGGTGAATGCCACGCCACTGGCCAGCCAGTTCGATGAACAGCTGCAGGCCTTTCTGGATAATGGCATGCGGCAGGCGGTCAATGTGCTGCAAGCGGAAGAGACCTACCAGGCGTTTACTGGTCTGGACGCCGTGATCCGTGTCATGAACGAGGATGGCCGGGCGCTCTCTTCCCTGGTCAATGAACTGATTGCCCAAAAGCAGGCAACCGCGGAAGTGATGGCCTCCGAGGCCGAGCGGGGACAAACCGTCATGCTGAGCGCTCAGGTCGGTGTGCTAGCCACCGGCTTGGCACTGTTGATCGTGATCAGCCTGCTGACGCTGCGCTCCATTACACGACCGCTGAAGCAAGCCTCGCGGTTTACCTTGCAGATTGCCGGCGGCAATCTTGCCGCCAGAGTACCGCCCAGACGGCGTGATGAAATAGGCCAGCTCATGGATGCTCTCGACACCATGCGCAAGAGCTTGAGCAGCATCATTGGCGAGGTCAAGACAGGCATTGATGTCGTCACGCCAGCGGCCAAGGATATTGCCAGCGGTAACGAGGCGCTTTCATCACGTACCGAGCAGCAGGCGGCATCGCTGCAACAGACGGCGTCCAGCATGGAGGAAATGACCACTACCGTTCGTCAAAACAGTGATAACGCTCAAGAAGCACGACGTCTGGCCGATAATAATGCAACAAGGGTGTCACAAACGGGTGAGTTGATGACGCAGTTGGTCGATAACATGCAGCGAATCACGCAAAGTTCGCAGAAGATGACCGACATCATCAACGTCATTGACTCCATTGCCTTCCAGACCAACATTCTGGCCCTCAATGCGTCAGTCGAAGCCGCACGAGCGGGAGAGCATGGGCGTGGGTTTGCCGTCGTGGCCGAAGAGGTACGCAAGCTGGCGGGACGTAGTTCCGATGCGGCTCAGGAAATTCGCGGCCTGATTGATGACTCGAGTCAGCAAGTGGGCGAAGGGGCGGGCCTGGTTGAAAGGGCCGAAGTCGCGATCAGCGAAGTGGCTGAGGCTGCCCGTAGCGTCACGCAAATCATGCACGACATTTCGGCAGCCTCCCAAGAACAGAGCAGCGGTATCGCCGAGGTCAATCAGGCGGTGGCCGAAATGGACCAGGCGACGCAGCAGAATGCACTGCGTGTTCAGGAAACGGCACAAGCAGCGCTGGCCCTGGAGCAGCAGGCCGAGCTTCTTGCGTTATCGGTCGAGGCCTTTCGCTTGTCAGGCCATCGTCAGGTGCCGCCGCAACGTGAGCAGTCGCAGGCAGCCGCGCTGCCGAAGGTGACTGCGCAACCTCGCAGCGCCACACCGCCTGTGCCGGTCAAGAAACGGCCAATGGCTTCTGTAGAGGAGTGGGAAACATTTTGACAGACCAACGCGAACGGGGAGTCGACGCTGGACAGTGGGCAACCAGCGGACAGATGGAGCGTGATCTGGTGCTCACCGATGCGGATTTCACACGCATCCGTGAACTGATTTATCAGCGTGCTGGAATCGTGCTGGCAGAGCACAAACGCGAAATGGTGTATAGCCGCTTGGCCAAGCGGCTGCGGCACCATGGCATGACGCGTTTTACCGACTACCTTTCGCGGCTGGAGCGGCAACCCGATGCCAAGGAGTGGGAGGCGTTCACCAATGCGCTGACCACCAACCTCACGGCTTTTTTCCGAGAGTCGCACCACTTTCCGCTGTTGGCAGAGCATATCAAGCACAAGCAGGAGCCGGTCACTATCTGGTGCTCAGCAGCATCGACGGGGGAAGAACCCTACTCGATTGCGATGACGCTGCTGGAGAGTCTGGGAGCCCGCGCGTCACAGGCCAAAGTGATTGCCACCGATATCGACACCGATGCCTTGGCCAAAGCGCGCCGCGGTATTTATCCCCAGGAGCAGGTACGCAAGCTGGATGAAGCACGCGTGAAGCGATTTTTCCAGAAAGGCACGGGTAACCACATCGGGCTGGCGCGGGTACGGCCAGAAGTGTCTGCGCTGGTAGAGTTCATGCCGCTCAACCTGCTGGCGCCGCAGTGGCCTGTCAAAGGTCCCTTTGATGCCATTTTTTGTCGTAATATCATGATTTATTTCGATAAAGATACACAAGCGAAAATACTCAAGCGGTTTGCACCACTGATGAAGCCCGATGGCCTGCTCTTTGCTGGGCACTCGGAAAACTTCTCTTACATCAACGATGCTTTCAAGCTGCGTGGACAAACCGTCTATACCCTTGCCAAACGATGATCGTTGTGTGTGACGCTGCTGATGCGGCCACGGCCCACAGGAGTAATGCCGAAATGGCGACTGTTAAAGGAGGCGTGCTTTGAGCGCAGCCAAGATCAGAGTGTTGTGCGTCGATGACTCGGCGCTGATTCGTGACCTGTTGACCGAAATCATCAACTCGCAGCCTGATATGGAAGTGGTCGCGGTGGCGCCCGACCCCATCGCGGCCCGTGACCTTATCAAACAGCATAACCCGGATGTCTTGACGCTGGATGTCGAGATGCCGCGCATGGACGGCCTGGATTTTCTCGAGCGGCTGATGCGTTTGCGGCCTATGCCGGTGCTGATGGTTTCCTCATTGACGCAAAGCGGTTCCGAAATCACCTTGCGGGCACTGGAGCTGGGTGCGCTGGACTTTGTGGCCAAGCCAAGCCTGGGCATTCGTAGCGGCATGATGGAGTACGCCAACGAAATCGCTGAGAAATTGCGCGCGGCGGCACGCTCTCGTCCGCGCCAGGCGCGTAACAAGAACACCCCCCCTCCCAGCCAGCTCAAGGCGCCGATGATCTCCAGTGAGAAACTGATCATCATTGGCGCATCGACGGGGGGCACCGAAGCGATTCGCGCCGTGCTGGAGCCGTTGCCAGCCAACGCGCCTGCGATTCTGATCACTCAGCACATGCCCGGCGGTTTCACCCGCTCGTTTGCCGAGCGGTTGGACAGGCTGTGTCGCATCACTGTCAAGGAAGCCACCGATGGTGAGCGCGTGCTGCCAGGCCATGCCTATATCGCCCCTGGTGACCAGCATCTGGAGTTGGTACGCAGCGGCGCCAACTATGTGGCGCGGCTCAATGATGGCCCGCCGGTGAACCGTCATCGCCCGTCGGTCGATGTCTTGTTCCACTCCGCAGCCAAGCATGCAGGGAAAAACGCGGTCGGTGTGATCCTGACCGGCATGGGCAAGGACGGAGCTGCCGGGCTTCTGGAAATGCGTCAGGCAGGTGCCCCGACCATTGCCCAGAACGAAGAGACCTGTGTGGTGTTCGGCATGCCTCGGGAGGCCATTGCCGTGGGCGGCGCAGTGGAAGTGCTGCCGCTGGACGAGATTCCATCGAAAATGATGGCGCTGGTAGCCGCCTCAGGACGCGCTCAGCGCGTCTAGGGCCTTAGAGACAAGACAAACGATCCAAGGAAATTCATAACAATGACACGTTTACTGCGCAACCTTAGTATTCATCTGGCCGTCATTTTCGCGCTAGTCTGCTTTGTGGGCTTGATTCTACTGATTGCCGGTTTGAGCATTGCCTCGGACCGCAGTGCACAGAGCAATTTGGCCACGCTGGATCTTATCGGCAATCAGCAGCTCAATGAGCTGAATCGCGCTGACTCGCTGCTCAACCAGGCCATGCTGGCGCTGGAAACCGCTTCGAACCTGCTGATGGTGGGGCAGACCCGTCAATCCAATGAGCAGGTGGATATCGCTGCCAATCGTCTGGAGCGTGCCGAGCGTCGTTATACGAACTTCATGGCCACACCGCGTAGCACTGAGGGCGAGTTGCTAGGGGGGGCGGTGGATGAAAGTTTCATGCGGGTATTGGCGTTGGTCAAGGAGCAGCATGCCAGCTTCGACACCATGGACATCTCTACCTTCAACCACCTGCGCGGCGAGTTGATCGAGCCCTTGGACGAGTTGGCTGCCAATACCACGGCGTTTACAGAGCACGCTTTTGGCCGCGTGGGCACTATTCGCGAAGAAGCCCGGGCGCAAGGCAGTCTCTTTACCATGATCAGTATCGCGGCCGTTGGTCTCGCGCTGCTGGTCACACTGGCCATCTACCTTGGTCTGCGCCGTACGGTGATCAGGCCGCTGGGCGATGCCGCTGCGCGCCTTGGTCGCATTGCCGAAGCCGATTTGACCCAGCCGCTCCCCCAGGCGGGCAAGAACGAGATAGGTCGACTGTTCGCTGCCATGGCCACCATGCAGCAGAACTTGAGTGCCACCGTGTCGAGGGTGCGTGAGGGCAGTCAGGCAATCCATCACGGCACTCGAGAAATTGCCAGCGGCAACGCAGACCTGTCCTCCCGCACCGAGCAGCAGGCCGCCTCCATCGAGCAAACTGCGGCCAGCATGGAACAGATGACGGCCACCGTGAAGCAGAATGCCGATAATGCTCGCCAGGCAAGCACGTTGGCAGCAGATGCATCCACTACCGCCGAGCAGGGAGGGCAAGTCGTCGCACAAGTGGTACAAACCATGCACGGTATTTCGACCAGCTCGCAAAAAGTGGCTGATATTACCAGTGTGATCGACTCGATTGCTTTCCAGACCAACATATTGGCGTTGAACGCTTCCGTGGAAGCTGCGCGGGCGGGTGAGCAGGGGCGTGGTTTCGCGGTGGTGGCTGGCGAAGTACGTAATCTGGCCAGCCGCAGTGCGGACGCCGCCAAGGAGATCAAGTCCCTCATCGAGGCCTCGGTCAGCCAGATTCAGCAAGGCTCCTCGCTGGTCGAGCAGGCAGGGCAGACCATGACGGAAGTGGTCACGGCAGTGCGGCGTGTCACGGATATCATGGATGAGATATCGGCGGCCTCGCAAGAGCAGAGTGATGGCATCGAGCAGGTCAGTCAGGCCGTTGGCCAGATGGATCAAGTGACTCAACAAAATGCCGCGCTCGTTCAGCAGGCGTCCGCAGCGGCAGCCTCGCTGGAGGAGCAGGCCAATCGCCTTGAAGAGGCCGTTGCGGTCTTTCAGGTGCTCAATGCGCGGGCTGAGCGCACTCACGCGCCAGCGTCCGTGGCAACGTCGGCGCTGCCCAAGGCCGCCGCCAACCCGCCAGCTCGTCGTGTTGCTGCTCAACAGCACCACGATGAGTGGGAAGAGTTTTAACCCTGACTGAAAACACCAGTCCCCCTGTAAATATTGTGATGTGAGAGGATGACCAATGGCCGATAAGAACATGAGCTTCCTGGTAGTAGATGATTTCCCCACGATGCGCCGAATTGTGCGTAGCCTGCTGAAAGAGCTGGGTTTTACGAATGTGGACGAAGCGGAAGATGGCCAGGACGCCCTCAACAAGCTGCGGGCAGGCAATTTTGAGTTTGTCGTTTCCGACTGGAACATGCCCAACCTCGACGGCCTGGAGATGCTCAAGGAAATCCGCCAGGATGAAGCGTTGAAAGACTTGCCGGTGCTAATGGTGACGGCCGAAGCCAAAAAAGAGAACATCATTGCGGCAGCCCAGGCCGGTGCCAATGGTTACGTGGTCAAGCCGTTCACTGCGGCCACTCTGGAAGAGAAGCTGAATAAAATCTTCGAGAAGATGGGTAAATGACGCAGCTGGGCTTTGGTGCTCGGTCAACGAGGAGACAACATAATGAGCCAGAATGAGCAGGGTGGTGCTACCAAACTCTCTGAGGAGGCTGCTGAGGACCTGATCGTCCGGATTGGCAAGCTCACCCGCATGCTGCGTGACAACATGCGTGAGTTGGGGTTGGATAAGGAGATCGAAAAGGCCGCAGAGGCAATACCTGACGCTCGTGACCGTCTACACTACGTGGCCACCATGACCGAGCAAGCGGCAGACAGGGCCTTGAATGCCATTGATCGTGCCCAGCCGCTGCAGGATCAGCTCTCCGAGCGTGCCGAAGCCCTGGACAAGCGTTGGGCCGAGTGGTTCGAGGCGCCCAAAGAGCTGGATGATGCCAAGGCGCTGGTCAAGGAGACGCGCACGTACCTGAGCGATGTGCCCGAAATCACCGCTGCCACCAATAAGGAACTGCTGGACATCATGATGGCCCAGGACTTCCAGGATCTGACGGGCCAGGTCATCAAGAAGATGATGGACGTGATCCGTGAAATCGAGCACCAGCTGGTGCAGGTGCTGATCGATAACGTCCCGGGGGCAGAAGCGCGCGAAACCATGCAGCGTAAGGCGAACGATCAGTGGAAGAACGAAAATGCACGCCGCAATGAGGAGCTGCTGAATGGCCCTCAAGTAAAAGAGAATGCCACGGATATCGTCACGGGCCAGGACCAGGTAGACGACTTATTGGATGAATTGGGCTTTTAATGCCGGGTTATTGATATATTGTAAGTAGCCGCATCTGGCAAAATGGCAAACTGCTCAGCCGTCCTTTGGGGCGGCTGAGTGCATCGTATGGCGCATTTTGAGTCATCGTCCCCTCGTTAGCCGGATGACCGCATGGCAGATAACGACAGCGATCAGGAAAAGACCGAAGAGGCGACGCCCCGACGGCGGGACAAGGCCCGTGAAGAGGGGCAGGTTCCTCGGTCCCGAGAGCTGACGACTTTCATGATTCTTCTGGGAGGCGTGGTTGGCCTCTGGAGCATGGGACAAATGCTCTATGACCAGCTGGGGGCTGTCATGGAGCAAGCATTTCTGTTCGAGCGGCGCCAAGCCATGGAAACCACCCCCATGCTGGTCAATGCGCTCGACCTGGGCCAGCGAACGCTCTTCACGATGTTGCCGCTTTTTTTACTGCTCGCGGTGATTGCATTGATGGCCCCCGCGTTACTGGGCGGGTGGCTCATATCCGCCAAGTCGATGAAGCCAAAATTCTCCAAGCTGAACCCTGTAAAAGGGATCAAGCGCCTGTTTTCGATGCAGTCGTTGACCGAGCTTGCCAAGGCGATAGCCAAATCCATTCTGGTGGGTAGCGTTGCGTTCAGCTTTTTGTATTTTAATATTGGCAGGTATTTGGGGTTGATGGATCAACCTGTTCAGCAAGCCTTGACCACGGCGCTCAATATGGCTGCCCTGGCCGCTGGCCTAATCGTGTTCTCCTTGATCGTGGTGATCCTGATTGATGTACCTTTTCAACTATGGAACAACGCCAAGCAGCTCAGGATGACCAAGGAAGAGGTCAAGCGAGAGCACAAGGACTCGGAAGGCGACCCCCACGTCAAAGGGCGCATTCGCCAACAGCAGCAGGCCATGGCGCGTGGGCGCATGATGAGTAAAGTCCCCGAGGCGGACGTGATCATCACCAACCCGACCCATTACGCGGTGGCCTTGATGTATCAGGAAGGGAAAATGGGTGCGCCCAAACTGGTGGCCAAGGGTGCCGATGCCGTGGCCGCGAAAATCCGTGAGATCGGTGCAGAGGCCGGTGTGCCGCGACTGGAAGCAGCACCGCTGGCGCGCGCCCTGTATCATCATGTAGATCTGGAGGCGGAAGTGCCGACCGAGCTGTATACCGCCGTGGCCGAAGTCATGGCCTGGGCCTACCGTCTCAAGCACGTTTCACAACAAGGAGGCGAGGTGCCCCCCACCCCGATAATCTGCCGGTGCCACCGGAAATGGATACGCCCGGCCGTCGTGCCGATGGCAATGAGGCGCAGCCATGAAAAGTTTGAGCCAGCTAATCAATCAGCGTAACTGGTCCAACGATGTGAGTATGAAACTGCTGGCAGGACCGCTGCTGATCCTGATGATCCTGGGCATGATGATTCTGCCCCTGCCGCCGTTCGCACTCGACATGCTCTTCACCTTCAATATTGCTCTGGCGATCATGGTGCTGCTGGTCAGCATGTTTGCCGAACGGCCACTGGATTTTGCCGCGTTTCCTGCCGTCCTGCTGTTTACCACGCTGCTGCGGCTCTCGCTCAACGTTGCCTCCACACGCGTGGTGCTGATGGAAGGGCACCAGGGGGGGGATGCTGCGGGCAAGGTTATCGAGGCGTTTGGCACCTTCCTTGTCGGGGGGAACTTTGCCGTTGGCTTGGTAGTGTTCTTGATTCTGGTGATCATCAACTTCATGGTCATCACCAAAGGGGCCGGGCGTATTGCCGAAGTCGGTGCCCGCTTTGTGCTGGATGCCATGCCTGGTAAACAGATGGCCATCGATGCCGATTTGAACGCCGGTTTGATTGGCGAAGAGGATGCCAAGAAGCGTCGCGCAGAAGTAGCCCAGGAAGCCGACTTTTACGGTTCCATGGACGGTGCCAGCAAGTTCGTGCGTGGCGATGCGGTAGCCGGGCTAGTCATCATGGTGGTCAACATCATTGGTGGTCTGCTGATTGGCATGATGCAGCACAATATGGGGTTCGGCGATGCCGCGCGCACCTATACGCTGTTGACCATCGGTGACGGTCTGGTGGCCCAGATTCCGGCGCTGGTGATCTCCACGGCGGCGGGCGTGACCGTCTCTCGGGTGAATACCGAGCAGGACGTTGGTCAGCAGATGATCAGCCAGCTGTTCGTGAATCCGCAGGTGATGATTCTGGCGGCCATGGTGATGGGCTTGCTGGGCCTCGTGCCGGGTATGCCCAACTTTGTTTTTCTGCTGTTCACTGCACTGTTGTCCGGGCTGGCCTGGTACCTGATTCGTCACAAGAATCAGGCGCTGGTCGAGCAGGAGCTGACTGCTGCACCACCCCCCATGCTGCAGGAAACCCCTGAGGCGAGTTGGGAGGATGTCCAGCTCGTGGATACGCTTGGGCTGGAAGTGGGGCACCGTTTGATTCCGCTGGTGGATTCGCGCCAGAAGGGCGAGCTGCTGGGGCGCATCAAGAGCGTGCGCAAGAAATTTGCTCAAGAGGTGGGCTTTCTGCCGCCGGTGGTGCATATTCGCGACAACCTGGAGCTACCGCCTAACACCTACGTATTATCCATGAAAGGCGCCGAAATCGGGCGTGCCGAGGCTCAGCCGGGCAAGTGGCTGGCCATTGATCCCGGCCAGGTGTCGGGGGAACTGCAGGGTACGCCGACACAGGATCCGGCGTTTGGTTTACCAGCGGTCTGGATCGACAGCAACCAGCGTGAGCACGCGCAGGTGTATGGTTACACGGTGGTAGATGCCAGTACGGTGATTGCCACGCACCTCAACCATCTGCTGCATCGCCACTCTCCAGAGATGCTGGGTCGTCAGGAAGTTCAAAAGCTATTGGACAAGCTGGGGGACGATCAAAAGTCACTGGTCGAAGAAGTGGTGCCCAAGGCTATCTCGTTGACGGTATTGCAGCGTATCTTGCAGAACCTGCTGGATGAGGATGTCTCGATTCGCGATATGCGTAGCGTGCTGGATACCCTGGCCGAGCATGCTGGCCAGCAAAAGGATCCCAATGAACTCACGGCACTGGTGCGTATCGCGCTGGGCCGCGCGATTACCCAGCAGTGGTTTGCCGGGCAGGAGACACTGAACGTCATGGGGCTGGATGCTCAACTGGAGCAAGTGTTGCTGCAGGCCATGAATGGCAACGGTGCCATGGAGCCAGGCCTTGCGGATACCCTCATGAATCAAGCCCAGCAAGCGTTGGAGCGTCATGAAGGCAGCGGAGAGGCACCGGTGCTGGTGGTGCAGCACTCGCTGCGTGCCGTGCTCTCGCGTTTTCTGCGCCGTCGCATGCGCCACCTGGTGGTCATGTCTCAGGCAGAAATTCCTGACGACCGCACGCTGCGTGTGACCACGCTGGTGGGTGGTCGCTGATGCCGCTCCTGATGGTTAGCCGTCTTTCGTACACAGGTAACAGGTGAAGCATGAGCGTTAGACGTTTTGTCGGAGCCAACAGCCGCGATGTCATGCGCCAGGTGCGAGAAGTACTCGGCGATGACGCCCTGATCGTGGCCAATCGGCGCACCGAAGGGGGAGTCGAAATCCTCGCCATGGCAGACGATGCCGTCGATCAGTTCGATCCTGCCCCCAGTCCGGCCACGCAGCAGGAACCCGCTGCGCCGGTGTTTTCGTTGCCCCAACAGCCAGACCCGTTGGAAGCCATGAGCGAGCGCCTGCTGCGTGAAATGCAAGAGATGCGCGAGCTGCTGGCGCGACGACAACCCGACCCTGCGCCAGGGGCGGATAGCGCGTCAGAGCATTTGCAGCAGGTGATGCTGCGCGTCGGCTTCAGCAACGAGCTGAGTCAGGAAGTGGTCGAGGCACTGCCCGACGAGCTGGCAGCGTTACCGGCCTCCAGCGAGACCTTGATGACCTGGTTGCGTGGTCAGCTCATGGCGCGGCTGAGCGTGCTCCGTCAGGAAGACGCATTTTTCGACCAGACCGGCATTGTGGCCCTGGTAGGCCCTACCGGGGTTGGCAAGACGACCACGACGGCCAAGCTGGCGGCTCGTTTTGTGATGCGCCACGGCACACGCCCGGTGGCGCTGGTGACCACCGACAGCTTCCGGATTGGTGCTCACGAGCAGCTGCGCATCTACGCGCGACTGCTGGATACTCCCATGTATGCGCTGGATGTCGAGCAGCCCATCGACGAGCTGGTAGGGCGCCTGCAGGGCAAGCAGTGGGTGATTGTCGATACCGTAGGCATGAGTCAGCGCGACCAGCGGGTGATCGAACAGATCGCTCACCTGCAAGGTGGCCAATCCACCGTGCGTCTGGTGCTGATGTTGAACGCTGCCAGCCAGCCCGAAACGCTGGAGGAGGTCGTGCTGCGCTACCGTCAGGCAGCCAGAGCGGCGGGGGTTACGTTGGATGACTGCATCATCACCAAGCAGGACGAAGCCGGGCGGCTGGCTCCGGCGCTGGATATCGTCATGCGCCACGGCATGCGCGTCCTGTTTGGCTCTTATGGTCAGCAGGTACCCGAAGACATGGCCGTGGCCGACGCTCGGGCGCTGATCGATCAGGCGTTGGCTGCACAGCCCCGCGCTGCGCGCCACGCCGAATCACCGGCGCCCATCAGCTTGCCACGCTGGTCGCGGGATGTGCTGGGGCAGGGGCGTCGGCTCTCGTCGGTATTGTCTCGGCTGCGTAAGCGGGTGGTGGATTTTCATCTGTTGGAAGCCGCCTGGGATATCGGGGCACTGCCCGGCGTCGTTCAGGATCAGCGGCTGGATGAGCTGCTGGCAGGAGCGGAGGCCAATAGCGCTGCCATGGGGCTGGCCTGGTCGCCGCGCCGCCAGGGACGTGGCTGTGATTGGACGATGCCGGACATTCGGCTGGATGAGCAAGGCCGCTGGTTGGCACTGACCCGCCTTCAGCATCGTCAGCCAGCCGGCTGGCTGCCGCGCCTGGCGGAGTGCGGAGAGAATATGGCGGTGCATCTTCTCCCCGCTCTGCCGGAGCCTGACGTACTTGCCTGGTTGCATGGCCAACGTTTGACCTGGGTCAGCGCGGTACACGCCAGTCAGCGCGTAAACTGTCAGGGCGAGCGCTACACCCTGAAAGGCCTGTTTCAAGAGAGCACGCTGACCCATAGCGTCTCAATCCGTTTTCGCGGCCAGCGAATGCAGTTGTGTAACGCCTATGTAGAGGTGCAAACAGCCTCGGGCCACCCGCTGCTGGCGTGGGTAGGCGATATCCAGGACCCGGAAACAGACAAACACGTCGCGCGTCGCTACTGGTTGACACCTGCACGGCTGGGCAGCGATGTCCTGTCCCTGCTGGTCACACAGCTCGAAAG
>NZ_LFGT01000029.1:62667-86882 GCF_002078115.1 Halomonas sp. BC2
AAAGCGATGGGCTGGCCGCACTTACCAGGCGTGCCTGGCAGCAGCTCAAGGACAATGACGGCGGTGAGGTCAGTCGTGAGCTGCGCCTGCTGATGGCCAGCGGCGCGGCAGCCGTGGCAGGCCATCTCGACCTGGCCGATGATGAGCACGGCCAAGCGCTGCGAACGGACCTGATTCGGTTACTGGGTAGCCAGCGCAAGCGTCGCGATACGGCGCTGCTGGATGCGCTGCTGCATGTACTGATGGCCCGCGATGCCATTCGTCAACTGGGCAGTGTCAGCCTCGAGGATGTGCTATGAAGGGTCAGGACCAGGCGGCAGGGCTGAGAAAATGGGCAGATCTACAGCGTCAGCAGCGCGGCGAGCAACAGGAAGAAGCGCAACAGGAACCGCAAGAGGCAATGGACGTTGACGTGCCGTCCGCGGATACTGCGTCAGCCGCCACTGCCACTTCGCCAGAGGTCACCACGGCGGCGGCCAATGTGTCGCCGCCGCGTCCAACGCGGACACTGGTGGTGGTGGGCCTGAGCTCAGCGGGCGCCGTGCAGGTAGACAAGGTCAAGGGGCGCCTGGCCCAGTGGGCGTCGCTGGGGCGCCAATGGGCGGGTGATCCGCAGGAGTGGGACATCAAGGTAGCCCAGCCAGAGACAGGGTCGCTGACGGCCCTGGCCGAGCGCTACCCCCATTGGGCGCTATGGGTCAACAGCGATGCCGAAGCCTTTGCGAGCATGTACCGCGCGCTGCGCCAGATGCGCGAGCGGGGCGGGCCAGCGCGTTTGCTGGCGCTGCACGAGCCCCACCTGCCGCGGCAGGGGCTGCTCGACAACTTGCGTGATGCCGCCGAGCATTACTTGCAGATAGAGCTGTTGCTACTGGCGCGCTGATGGCCCCATGACAAGGTGCCGCCCATGGTTCTACACAAGAGGTCGCTCAACACGATGCGTCGGCAAACATTGATCCACGTTGTAAAGTGGTCGACAGTGACACGCAGAGCGCGCTGCTCAAGCGCAGCGCTCCTGATGCTGGCGTTTGGGTTCGCCAGCTCGGTGCTAGCGGCCACGGGGAGCTGGAGCAGCCAAATGCCCTCGGTGATGGTGGCCATGAGCGATCGGGCAAGCAGTAGCCAGGCCATCAGCCCCCCTGCGGGCGTACCGCTGGGAAGTGCGACGTTGGCGAGAGTGCAATGGCGTTTCGAGACGCCTGCCCACGTGCCTGTCAACGCCTGGCTGTGCCATCCTGAACAGTGTGTGCCCTTGGGGAGCGCGCGTGGCAGTACCATGGCACTGTCCGGCCTGAGCGCCAGCGAACCGCTCTATATGCGTTTTGCGCTGTCGCCGGGGCAGCGACCCGTGCGGGTGCAGGGGTTACAGGTCATCGTGAACTATCAGTAAAGATCGTTTAGCCGTGAGGCGATAGGATGTATACAGCACAAGGCAGGATCAAGCAGAGTGAGCTGTTGACGCAATACATGCCACTGGTGAGACGTCAGGCCTTGACGCTGCAGGTCAGATTGCCCGCCAGTATCGAGCTGGATGATCTGATTCAAGCGGGTATGGTGGGCTTGCTGGAGGCGCTGGGTCGCTTTGATGCCGCACAGGGCGCGACGTTTGCCACGTTCGCCAGCCAGCGCATCCGGGGGGCCATGATGGATGAGCTGCGCACTCGGGATTGGCTGCCGCGCAGCGTGCGCCGCTCTGCCCGGGCGGTCGATGAAACCGTGCGCCGTTTGGAGCAGGTGCTGGGCAGGCCCCCCGAAGAGACGGAAATCGCGCAGGCATTGGATATGCCATTGAGTGACTATCAGCAGCTGCTGAATGACACCAACAGCGGTCAGTTACTGCCTTTCGAGGAGCTGGTGGCCGATGGCGGTGAGCCAGCGGGTGACGAAGGCAGCGCCAATCGCCCGTTCGAGCAGCTGCTCGATGAGCAGCAGCGGCGCACGCTCATCGAAGCCATTGAGGCGCTGCCCGAGCGTGAAAAACTGCTGATGGCTCTGTATTACCAGGAAGAGATGAACCTCAAGGAAGTGGGAGCGGTACTGGGTGTGACCGAGTCGCGAGTATCGCAACTGCATAGTCAGGCCGTTAGTCGCCTTCGTGCTCGCTTGAGCGACCAGCATTAACCCTCTTACCCTCTCACGTTAACCGGCAAGGAACCGTTGATGAACCCCTCTACGCTGATCGGCATATTTGCCAGCATGCTGTTATTGGTAAGCGTGCTGTTCTTCACCGCAGAATCACCCGAAAGCTTTATCAATTTGCCTGGCCTTGCCATCGTCATTACCGGCACCCTGGCAGCGACATTCATCAGCTACCCCCTGAAGGAGGTGCTGCGGGTGGTGCGCCTGGTAGGGCTGGTATTCCGCCGCGAGAATACCTACGTGCGCGACGATATCAGCGAGTTGGTGGCCATGTCGCGGTTATGGTTCAAGGGCGATGTGCGAGCCGTGGAGCGGGAGCTGGAGCACACGCGCAACCCGTTTCTGCGCACCGGGATTCAACTGGTCATTGCCAATACCAAGGAAGATGAAATTTTTGACATGCTGCGCTGGCGAATCGCACGTCTGAAGGCGCGGGAGCATGCCGAAGCACAGATTTTTCGCACCATGGCCACCTATGCGCCGGCCTTCGGCATGATCGGTACGCTGGTGGGGTTGGTCAACATGCTGGAAGTCATGGATGCGGGCGATCTGCAGGTGATTGGTCCGCGCATGGCCGTGGCGCTGCTCACCACGTTCTACGGTATTTTGCTGGCCAATCTGGTCTTCAAACCCATTGCCGTCAAGCTGGAGCGGCGCACCGAAGAGCGGTTGATCACCATGAACATGGTGTTGGAAGGCATTTCACTGATTACCAAGCGTCGCCTGCCGTCGTTCATCGAAGAAACGCTGAACTCGTTCGTGGCCAACTACCACGATGAAATTCGTGATGCGAGCGTCAAGCCGCGCCCGGATGCCGACCCGGCGCTGAAGAAAGGGTAGCCCCATGCTCAATCAGGATGCACGGCATGCGCTGGAGCTGCCTGCGGCAGCAAGCGAGAGCGATGAAGGGTGGCTGACCAGTTACCTGGACGTCTTGACGCTGCTGATTACCCTGTTCGTGCTCTTGCTGGCGCTGACGCCTCCTGGCGGTGGCGAAGGGAGGGAGAGCGATGCCATGGGGCCGGCCAGTGCCATCATGGCCATGCCGTTGGCCTCATTGGCCACTGGTATTCATCCACGTCACGACGGCGTGCAGCCGCAGATGGCCGGGCTGGATATTCCAGGAGTCAGTGTCTCGCAGGGCCGTGAAGGCATCACCCTGCGCATCGACGACAGCCTGTTGTTTTCCAGTGGTAGCGATGTGCTAACGCCCCAGGGCCTGATCGTGTTGGAAGGTCTCACGTCGGTACTCCAAACGTTCGAAGGCCAAATATCGGTGGAAGGACATACCGATAATGTGCCCATTGCCACCCCGCGCTTTCCTTCCAACTGGGAGCTTTCCACGGGGCGAGCCATTGCCGTGGTACGCCAGTTGGAGCGCCAGGGTATCGCCATTTCTCGTATGCGGGCAGTTGGCTATGCCGACACCCAACCCATGGAAAGCAACGCGACCGCGGAAGGGCGAGCTGCCAACCGACGCGTTGAACTGCTGCTCAAGCAGCAGGTCGAGGGGTAAAGCTCTATCTCGAGGCTATCTTTGTGTCGACGCATCACTCTCGACTGCAATCCTTTGGCGCCGTGCTGGTGCTCGATCCCGACTGTCGGCAAATTCAGGCCGCCAGCCGTAACCTCGGCGCATTACTGGGGGGCGCCCCCGAGCCCCCTCCTGCGACGCTCACGACCTTATTGGGGAAACAGCTTTGCCAGCGGTTGCGTCGTGAACTGCAGGGCCAGCCGCGCCTGGCCGGCCCGCTCACCTTTCGGCAGGCTACCGTCAATACGCGCTTTCAACTACAGGCTTATCGGACAGATCGGCACGTCGTCGTCGAGATAGAGCCGCTGACCTCTCTGGGCAAACAGCGCTTACTGGGAACGCTCAATGAACGCCTGGTACGCTTGGCCGAAGCAACGCACCAGGAGGAGTTGCTGGACTATCTGGTCAGTGCCGTTCAGGCGCTGACCGGGCACGAGCGCGTCTCGGTGTGCCACTTCGACGGCGACTGGCATGGTCTCATCGTGGCCGAAAAGCGTGCGGGCCGATTACCTGCGCTCAAGGGGCAGCGATTCCCCGCCAGTGACTTCCCACTGGCCCTGCGGCGCGCTTACGAGCGCCATGCGGTGCGTTTGATTCAAGACGTGGCCGCCGATACAGAGCCGCTGGAGCCTGCCCATGTCACGGTCAACCTGAGCGACTGTTTTTTGCGTGCACCGGCTGCCGAGCGGCGTGTCTACCTGCAACGGCTGGGGGCACGTAGTGCCTTCAGCGTGGCCATGCAGAGCGATACCGGCCTGTGGGGGCTGCTGTTCTGTCATTCGGCCCATGCGCACCCTGTTGCGCCCCCGGTGCGCGATGCGGTGCGTACCCTGGTGCATATGGCAACACAGCGATGGCTACTGTTGCGCGCGCGCCAGGAGGCGCGTTACTTGCAGCGGGTACAGGATAGTCTGGTGCTGTCGGTCTCTGCCCAGCAGGAGCCCAAAAGCCCTCAGCAGATTCTGCATGAGCAGGCTGAGTCCTGGTGCGGACTGTTTCGTGCTCAGGGGGTTGCGCTGTGGCGCAATGGCAGCGTGTGCTCGGCGGGGGTCGTGCCCCTCTCCACGGTGGTATGTCAGTTGGTCAAGCGTATCGACAGAGGACATCGCCATGGGGGGCCGTGGTGTACCCGCGAGGTGGCTGCCGAGCCGCTGACGGCCTCGCTCAGCATGCCGGAGCAGTGTGGTGTTCTGGCCGTGCCGCTGTCCATCAGCCCTTCACAACGGGACTGGCTGCTGTTCTTCCGACCGGAGCAGGTGGAAACCCTCTACTGGGCCATGCGGCCAATGTCGGCGGCCACGGCGACCGCGTTACCGGTGGCGCCATCGGCGGCATGGAGTGAGGAAGTGGTAGGTAAAAGCGAAGCGTGGCAGCGCGTCGAGCGTCTAGCGGCTGTCGATCTGGGTGAAAACCTGACGCTGGCCATTTCGGCTTACGAAATCAGCACCCTCAATATGCACCTCGAGCAAGAGCGCAAGGCGCTGGCTCTGGCCAACCAGCGGCTGGAACAGCTGGCCCACTTCGATCCACTGACCCAGGTCTGGAACCGCTACCGTATCGAGCAGGCTATCGATGCCGAGTTGGTGGCGGCCAAGCGCTACGGCGCCGCATTTGCGCTGCTGCTGTTTGATGTGGATCACTTCAAGCAGATCAACGACGCCTATGGGCATGGCGTGGGGGATGACGTACTGGTCTCGCTGGCCCGGCTGGTGGAAACGTCGCTGCGGGGCTGCGACCATCTTGGCCGCTGGGGCGGCGAAGAGTTCGTCGTGCTGGCGACGCACTCCGATGAAGAAGCGGCCATGGGTCTGGCTGAACGCCTGCGCAGCCTGGTGGCCACGCTGCATGTCAGCGGGTTGGACCAGCCCATCACCGTGAGTATCGGTGTGGCAATATGGCAGCCGGGCGATAGCTGCAAGACGCTGATGTCGCGGGCCGATGTGGCCATGTACCGAGCCAAGCGCAGCGGTCGCAATCGCGTGGAAGTCGCTGAGCCGCGATCAGATTAACCTTCTGGCGCGCTCTCCTCGCACAGCTGCTGCATACGCGCGATGGCGCGGTCTGCGCCGTTGAGGCTGAAGGTCATGTACCAGGGCTCCTGCTCGTTTTGGTCGAAGCCCAGGAACAGCTGCTCACCGGTGCGCATCTGGGCCATCAGTGTGTCGAGATCGCTCAGGTAAAAGTGCGCGTAGAAGCCGTCATCGCCGCGCTCGGTGATGAACTCGGCCATGGTGTCCACGATGGGTTGGTTATCGATACGCAGCCGGGTAGGCACCAGATTGACGGCGCGGCTCTCGCCCTGCTGCTGTGCCAGGGTCACGCGCATTTCCAGCCAGGGGAGGTCGCATACCCCTTGGGTGGTATTGAGGCTCAAGGTGGCATCGGAGTAGCTGTGGGTCTCGACAGCACGAAAATGGCGCTCTTCGCCCAGTGACAGCGCCATCGATGACCAGTGTTCATGGGGTTCGGCGTGCTCCACGTTGAACGTGGCCGCCTGGACGAGCTGGGCGTTGCCCAGCAGGCTCCCCCCCAGTATCGCCAGCAGTGTACGGCTCTTGACGGGCATAAGCGGTATCATCGTTGAAGGTCTAAAAGATAGGGCGTTCAAGCTTCCAGCAACGGCCTGACGTTGTCGGTCAGGTAGCAGTCGTCGAACTCTCCTTCGGTAGCCAGCGCATCGAGGTCCGGAATGGTGACATGGTGCCGGTCACGAAACACCAGACCGTCTTCGCTGAGTGCGGTGAAGGTTCGGCTGACATGAACCGGGCTCAAGCCCAGGATGTCGGCCAACTGCTCCTGTGACAGGGGGAGGCGGAACTGCCCGCTGATATCGTCGTTGGTCTGGCGCAAGCGCAGATACATTTCATGTAGGAAATGGGCCATCTTCTTGCGCGCGCTGCGCCGTGCCAGGTTGACCAGCCGTTCGGTCAGCAGCGCTTGCTGTCGGCTGGCAATGGCAAACATCACCGACGTGAGCGACAGCGACTCGCGGAAGACCTCCAGCATACGCTTGTGGGGAAAGTGGCAAATGACGCCGTCGCTGATCATGCGGACATTTTCAAGGCGCTGGGAAAACGCAAACTCCCGCAGGCCGATGATGTCACCGGGCAGGAAAACCTCCAGAATCTGACGGTCGCCGTTTTCGAGGTGCCGGTAGGAGTAGGCCCAGCCGCTGCGCAGCGTGCAGAACTCATTGGCCGGTGCGCCCATCTCCCAGAGCACCGTGCCTGCCTTGATGTTGGTGGGGCTCTCTTCCAGCGAGGCCAGCAGCGCTTTCTCGTCATCGTTGAGCGAGCAGTAGTGGCTAAAGTGGCGGATAATACAGCTTTTGTCCTGTTCCACAGCGTGTGTCTCCTCACAGGAAGCAACCATTGTTAAGCAGTCTCGCTGCTTACTATAAGCAGTCAGCGCCGCCTTTTCCTGAATTTTTTGGCCGCTGCCTAAACGCTTGGGCAGCGGCCATGATGCGCCTAGCGTGTGGCACGGCTGCCACGTTCGAGTAACGGTGCCAGAAAGCGCCCGGTGTGCGATACCGTCTGTTTGGCCAGCTGTTCAGGGGGGCCCTCGGCGATGATTTGACCTCCGCCCGAACCGCCTTCCGGCCCCAGATCGATCAACCAGTCGGCCGTCTTGATGACATCCAGGTTATGCTCGATCACCACGATGGTATTGCCGTGGTCGCGCAGTCGGTGCAGCACCGTCAGCAGCTGGCGGATATCCTCGAAGTGCAGGCCAGTGGTGGGTTCATCCAGAATGTAGAGGGTTTTGCCGGTGTCACGCTTGGCCAGCTCGCGCGCCAGCTTGACCCGCTGAGCTTCGCCCCCGGAAAGCGTCGTGGCGCTTTGCCCCAAACGGATGTAGGAAAGCCCCACATCCATGAGCGTTTGCAGGCGTCGGGCGATGGCGGGCACGGGGCTGAAGAAGGCCAGCGCATCTTCCACCGTCATCTCCAATACCTCGTGGATGGTCTTGCCTTTGTAGTGGATATCCAGGGTTTCGCGATTGTAGCGCTTGCCCTTGCACACGTCACAAGGGACGTAGATATCCGGCAGAAAGTGCATCTCCACCTTGATCATGCCTTCGCCCTGGCAGGCTTCGCAGCGGCCGCCCTTGACGTTGAAGCTGAAGCGCCCGGGTTTGTACCCCCGGGAACGAGCCTCCTGGGTACCGGCGAACAGCTCACGAATAGGCGTGAAAATGCCGGTATAGGTGGCCGGGTTGGAGCGCGGGGTGCGGCCGATCGGGCTCTGGTCGATGTCGATGACCTTGTCGAGCTGGTCCAGGCCTTCCACCTTCTCGTAGGGAGCCGGTGTCAGGGTGGTGGCCCGGTTGAGTTCACGGGCGGCAATCGGCATCAGCGTGCCGTTGATCAGCGTCGACTTGCCGGAGCCGGAGACGCCCGTCACGGCAATGAACAGCCCCAATGGCAGGCTGAGGGTGACATTTTGCAGGTTGTTGCCCGTGGCACCGCGCACCACCAGTTGCTTCTCGGGATTGCCCGGGATCCGGTAAGGCGGGACGGCGATTTCGCGGCTGCCAGAGAGATACTGGCCGGTCAGCGAGTTCGGGTTGTCCATCACCTGCTGCGGCGTGCCCTGGGCGACGATCTCGCCCCCATGGACACCTGCACCGGGGCCGATATCCAGCACGTGGTCCGCCGCGCGGATGGCATCTTCGTCGTGCTCGACGACGATCACGGTGTTGCCCAGGTCGCGCAGCCGCTCCAGCGTCTTGAGCAGACGGTCGTTGTCCCGCTGGTGCAGCCCGATGGAGGGCTCGTCCAGGATGTACATGACGCCCACCAGGCCAGCGCCGATCTGGCTAGCCAGACGGATACGCTGGGCCTCGCCCCCGGAGAGCGTGTCGGCGCTGCGTTCGAGGTTCAGGTAATCAAGCCCCACGTTGACCAGAAACTCCAGGCGAGCATGGATCTCGTTGACGATCTTGTCGGCAATTTCTCCCTTGCGCCCGGGCAGCGATAGCGCGCCAAAGTAGCGCCATGCCTCGCCAATCGGCAGGTGGACGATATCCGCGATGTTGCGGTCATCGACATACACATGGCGAGACTCCTTGCGGAGCCGCGAGCCGTGGCAGGCGGTGCAGGGCTGAACCGCAATGTATTTGGCCAGATCGTCGCGTACCATGCTGGACTCGGTTTCCCGGTAGCGGCGCTGCATGTTGGGCAGCACCCCTTCAAAGGCATGCTCACGGGTGACTTTCCGGCCACGGTCTCCCACGTAAACGAAGGGGACCAGCTCGCCACCACTGCCGTTGAGGATGATGTCCCGCTCGTGGCGGGCCAGCTCCTGCCAAGGCGTTTCCAGTTCGAAGCGGTAATGCTTGGCCAGCGCCTGTAGCTGAGTAAAGTAATAAATGTTGCGCCGGTCCCAGCCCTTGATCACGCCTTCCGCCAGGGAAAGCTCGGGGTGGCTGATCAGTTTCTCCGGGTCGAAGTACTGCTGGATGCCCAGGCCGTCGCAGGTCGGGCACGCCCCTGCCGGGTTGTTGAACGAAAACATCCGCGGCTCCAGCTCGGAGAGCGAATAGCCGCAAACGGGGCAGGCAAAGCGGGACGAGAAGACCAGGTCATCCTGCTCGCCGTCCATGAAATGCACCATGGCGGTGCCGTCGGCCAGGTTCAGGGCCGTTTCGAAGGATTCCGCCAGGCGCTGGGCGATATCGTCACGTACCTTGAAACGGTCCACGACCACGCTGATATCGTGCTTCTTGCGCTTGTCCAGCGGCGCTATGTCGTCCAACTCCAGCACCTGGCCATCGATCTGGACGCGCACGAACCCCTGCGCGCGCAGTTCGGACAGCAGCTGTAAATGCTCCCCCTTGCGGCCTTTGACGACCGGCGCCAGCAGCATCAAGCGGGTGCCTTCCGCCAGGTTCATGACCTGATCGACCATCTGGGAGATCGTCTGAGCTTCCAGGTCCTCGCCATGCTCTGGGCAGCGAGGGGTGCCGGCACGGGCAAACAGCAGGCGCAGGTAGTCGTAAATCTCGGTAATCGTGCCAACCGTCGACCGAGGGTTGTGAGAGGTGGATTTTTGCTCGATGGAGATGGCCGGAGAGAGCCCTTCGATGTGATCCACATCGGGCTTTTCCATCATCGATAGAAACTGGCGCGCATAGGTGGAGAGCGATTCCACATAGCGCCGCTGGCCTTCGGCGTAGAGCGTATCGAACGCCAAGGACGACTTGCCGGAGCCTGACAGGCCGGTAATCACGATCAGCTTGTCACGGGGCAGCTCCACATCGATCTGCTTGAGGTTGTGGGTGCGGGCACCCCTGACCAGAATGCTGTCCATCAACACCTCGAATCGCGTGGCAAAAGCGTAATTATACGGTTGCTGTACCCCTTCCGGCAAAACTGTCTCGCTTCGCTGCAGCGTGGCGGGCATTTCATGCTTGGCGTTTCCAGCGTGCCGACAAAGCGCTAGAATGGGCGGTTATCTCAGGCCGTTCGGCCCACTCATCGTACACAAGGGTTCTATGCGCAAGGTTTCTGCACTGCTGCTGGCTGCCGAGCGCCGAGCCATCAGCGGCTTGGCCGGTCTCTACGCATCTCGCATGCTGGGACTCTTCATGGTGCTGCCGGTGCTGGCCTTGTATGCCGATACGCTGGAAGGGGCGACGCCGTTACTGGTTGGTCTGGCGTTGGGCGTGTATGGCCTGACTCAAGCGGTTCTGCAGATTCCGTTTGGCTGGCTGTCGGACCGGATCGGTAGAAAGCGAGTGATTGCCATGGGCCTGCTGATTTTTGCAGCAGGCAGTGTCGTGGCCGCCACGGCGGATACCATTGGTGGCGTGATCGTCGGCCGCGCGCTGCAGGGTAGCGGCGCCATTGCGGCGGCCATCATGGCGCTGCTGGCCGACCAGACCCGCGAGCAGGTACGCACCGTTGCCATGGCGACCATTGGCCTCTCCATCGGTGTGTCCTTTGCCGTTGCCATGGTGCTGGGACCCTGGCTGGCGTCATGGGGAGGGCTGTCGAGCCTGTTCTGGTTCACGGCACTGCTCACGTTGGTGGGCCTGCTGGTGCTGTGGCGCTGGGTGCCGCCAGCGCCCAGGCGCCTGCGCCATCGGGATGTCGGGCTGGACCGTCAGCAATTCAAGCGTGTCATTACCCGCCCGGACCTGTGGCGTCTGGACGTGTCGATTTTTGCTCTGCACCTGGTGCTCATGGCCATTTTCGTGGCCGTGCCGTTCCGCTTGCTGAACGCCGGGGTAGCGGTGGAGTACCATGGACTGGCCTATCTGGCCATCATGGGACTGTCGTTTGTCGCCATGGTGCCGCTGGTGATCGTGGCCGAAAAGCGCCAGCGCATGAAACTGATGTGCCTGCTGGCCATTGGGGCCATTGTGCTCAGTTTGGCGGCGCTGGGGCTACCGCTCTCCCAGGGGCAGTGGCTGTTTGTCTGGCTGCTGGTGTTTTTTACCGGCTTCAATTTGCTGGAGGCCACTCTGCCATCCATGCTAAGTAAACTGGCGCCTGCCGGAGCAAAAGGCACCGCCATGGGCGTCTACTCCACCAGCCAGTTCCTGGGCGCGTTTTTGGGCGGTACCCTGGGGGGCTGGCTGGCGCACACCTGGGGGCTGGACGCCGTGTTCATCGGTTGTGCGGTGCTGGCGCTGTGCTGGTGGCTGGCCATGTGCGGCATGCCGTCACCGCCGCCGCTCTCCAGTGAAGTGGTGGCGTTGCAGGATACCCAGGCCGATGCCATGGACCTACTCATGGAGCACCTGGCCGATGTGGCGGGTGTCGAAGATGTCATGGTCGTGCCGGAAGAGCGCCTGGTATATTTGAAAGTCAATCGTAAAGAGCTTGATCAGGCGGCACTGGCCCGGTTGATTCCGCCTCCGCGGCCCTGATCAATGAGAGACCATCACCGTTTACGACAAGGAGCGACCTTATGGCGCGCGGTATCAACAAAGTTATTCTGATCGGTAATCTGGGCCAGGATCCGGAAGTGCGTTTCACTCCGTCCGGTACAGCGGTCGCCAACCTGAACCTGGCCACCTCGGACACCTGGATGGATCGCCAGAGCGGCCAGCGGCAGGAGCGTACCGAATGGCACCGCGTGGTGCTGTTCAACAAGACGGCTGAAATTGCCCAGCAGTACCTGAAAAAAGGTTCCAAGGTCTATATCGAAGGTCGTCTGCAGACGCGTAAATGGCAGGACCAGAATGGCCAGGACCGTTACAGCACTGAAATCGTCGCCAACGACATGCAGATGCTGGATGGTCGCAGTGGTGACTACCAGGGGGGCGGTGCGCCGCAGGGTGGCTATGCCCAGCAAGCGCCTGCCCAGTCTGCGCCGCCGCAACAGCATTACCAGCAGCCGCCTCAGCAGGCACCTCAGCAGGGTGGCTACGCTCCGCAACAGAACGCCGCGCCTCAGCGTGGCGGTGCGGCGCCTCAGCAGCAGCCGCCTGCGCATCAGCAAAACAGCAGCTACGGTGCTCCGGATCCCGGTAACTTCGACGATTTTGACGACGAAATTCCGTTCTGATCGCCATGCCGTGCTGGGCGTTGCCGCCACCCTACCGGGTTGAGAAAAGGGGTCTGTCTTGAAGCTGCTAATACTGAATGCAGGACACTGCTTGAGCTTGGCATTGGCCCGTGAGGCAAGTCGGCGCTCGGATACCGAGTTGGTGATTGAGCAGGGCGTGAGCGTTTCTCCAGACCAGCTGGCGGCCATCGCCCCGGAGGCGGTGATCATTCCGCCTCTGTCGCATCCCCTCAGCATGACGCCCGCCGATGTCTATGCCCATGCCGATGCGGTGGACCAGTGTGTCGACGCCTGTCGGGCGGCTGGCATTGCCCTGGTGTGGTGCGTGTCCGACCAGCTCTACGAAGAGGGGTTCGAGATCCCGATCGACGAGCATGTCGTGCCGGCCCCCCGTGATGAGTGTTTGCGCCGCCTGGTGCAGACCGGTGACCGTATTCGCGCGGAGTATCACCGCCACTTGATCGTGCGGCTGGGGCCGCTGTTCGCCCTGGAAGGTAGCCATGCCTGGCTCAATGAAGTCATCGACAGCTTTGTAGCAGGCCAGCCCGTGCGTGCGGCCGAAGACGTGATTTTTTGCCCTACCTCGGCGGATGCCGTGGCCATGGCGCTGGTGGGCATGCTTCAGCAGCAAGCCTGCGGGGCCGATGCCTGGGGGGCGTATCACCTGGCAGGCACCGAGCCGGTCAGTGCGTTTACGTTCGTCTCCATGGTGCGCACCCAGCTGGCCACCCATCTCGAAGGGCGTGGCGAAGCGGTCGAGCTGGGTGAGGTGCAGGCGTTGAACCACCATCACGATGCCAAGCTGCGGCGGGTGCTGAACTGTCGCCGTGTGCTGGACGTCTTTGGCGTACACCAAAAGCCTTGGCGGCTCGAGGTAGGGCGGATGCTGGATGCCTGGTGCCTGACCCGCACTCAGCCGACCGTCACCGGTACTGGAACAGGAGAGTCCGCTTGATGAATGTGGTACGCAGCCTGGTGTTTTATCTGGGCTATTTTTCAGCCATGCTGCTGATTGGTGTGCTGTTCCTGCCCGTGGCACCGTTTCTTCCCCTGGCGGCGCGCTATCGTCTGTTGAACCTCTACAACTACTTCCTGATGGTCTGGTTTCGGCTGGCCTGTGGGGTACGTTACGAAATTCAAGGGCGCGAACATATTCCTGCGGGGCCTTGCGTCATTCAGGCCAACCACCAGTGTGAGTGGGAAACGCTGTTCCTGCAGGTCATGAAGCCGCCGGTCTGTACGGTGCTCAAGCGAGAGCTGCTGCGTATCCCTGTGTTTGGCTGGGGGCTGCGCCTGCTGCGCCCCATTAGCCTGGATCGCTCCAGGCCTGCTCGGGCCATGAAACAGGTGCTGACGCAGGGGGTGGAGCGTTTACACGGCGGACTTTCGGTGCTGATCTTTCCCGAAGGCACGCGTGTCGATCCTGGGGTGCGCAAGCGCTACAACAAGAGCGGTAGCGTGGTCGCCTGCCGTGCCGGTGTGCCGGTGCTGCCGGTGGCGCACAATGCCGGTGAGCGTTGGCCGGGTCGCCAGTGGGTCAAACGCCCGGGTGTCCTGCGTGTGCGCATTGGCCCGCCCATCGACACCGCTGGGCGTACCCCAGACGAAGTATTGGCTGATGTGGAGGCGTGGATCGAAGGGCAGCTTCGCGAGATCTCCGAGGTGCCCAGGCCTTAAAAGCCGTTGCTCCAAAGCCAGTGCCCTGACAAACAGCGCACACGCTGCACCCACACAAACGGCGCCCTTGGGCGCCGTTTGTGTTGGACGTTGAGACCGGATCAGCCGGTATAGCGCTGGAACACCAGGCAGGCATTGGTGCCGCCGAAGCCAAAGCTGTTGGACAGCACGCGGTCAATGGTGGCGTCATCGCGGCGTTGGGTCACGATATCGAAACCATCGGCTTGCTCGTCCAGGTGTTCGACATTGGCCGAGGCCGCCACGAAGCGGTGCTGCATCATGAGCAGCGAGTAGATCGCTTCTTGCACGCCGGTGGCGCCCAGCGAGTGGCCCGTCAACGATTTGGTAGAGCTCATGGCAGGCGTTGTGTCGCCAAAGACGCTACGGATCGCCTTCAATTCGGCCACATCGCCCACGGGGGTCGAGGTGCCGTGGGTATTGATGTAGTCGATGCTGCCATCGACGGTCGCCATGGCCTGACGCATGCAGCGCATGGCGCCTTCGCCAGACGGCGCGACCATGTCATGGCCATCGGAGGTTGCGCCGTAGCCGACCAGCTCGCCATAAATTTTGGCGCCGCGTGCCTTGGCATGTTCCAGCTCTTCCAGCACCAGCATGCCGCCGCCGCCCGCGATGACGAAGCCATCACGTGCCTGATCATAGGGGCGAGAAGCGTGCTCAGGAGTGTCGTTATAGTGGGTAGACAAGGCCCCCATGGCATCGAAAAGGCACGATAGCGTCCAGTGCTCTTCTTCACCGCCGCCTGCAAACACGACATCCTGCTTGCCTAGCTGAATCTGCTCCATGGCGCTGCCGATACAGTGAGCCGAGGTGGCGCAGGCAGAGGAGATGGAGTAGTTGATGCCCTTGATCTTGAACGGCGTGGCCAGACACGCCGAGACCGTGCTGCCCATGGTACGGGTGACCCGGTAAGGACCGACGCGACGCAGGCCTTTTTCGCGCATGACGTCGGCGGCTTCTACCTGGTTGGCGCTGGAGGCGCCGCCAGAGCCGGCAATAAGGCCGGTTCGCTCGTTGGAAACCTGCGCTTCGGTCAGGCCTGAATCTTCGATGGCTTGGGCCATGGAGACATAGGCATAGGCGGCTGCATCACCCATGAAGCGGCGCAGCTTACGATCGATCAGTGCGTCCAGGTCGATATCGACGCTGCCTGCCACGTGGCTTCTGAAACCGCGCTCGGCGTACTCTTCCTTGAACCGAATACCGCTACGCCCGCTCTTGAGCGCGCCCAGGACCTGTTGCTGGTCGTTGCCCAGGCAGGACACGATGCCAAGGCCGGTGACTACCACTCGTCGCATGGGAGCCTCCTGTTAAAAATTCGCAGTGGAGGTGAATAGGCCAACGCGCAGGTCATTGGCCTGGTAGATGTCGCGCCCGTCGACGGACACGGTGCCATCGGCAATGCCCAGAATCAGTCGGCGCGTAATGATGCGCTTCACGTTGATCCGGTAGGTTACCTTTTTCGCATCGGGCAGAATCTGCCCGCTGAACTTGACGTCGCCACAGCCCAGGGCACGGCCCCGGCCAGGGTGACCCAGCCAACCGAGGTAGAAACCGACCAGCTGCCACATGGCATCCAGGCCCAGGCAGCCGGGCATGACCGGGTCGCCCGGGAAGTGGCAGTCAAAGAACCACAGGTCAGGGGTGATATCCAGCTCGGCGATCAATTCGCCCTTGCCGTGCTCACCGCCCTCTTCATGGATGTGAATGATGCGGTCAAGCATCAGCATGTTGGGGGCAGGCAGCTGTGCGTTGCCAGGGCCAAACAGCTCGCCGCGTGAGCAGGCCAGCAGTTCTTCGCGATCAAAGGAATGTTGCTTGGTCACTGAATCGTTCCGAAAGTCAAAAATGGTGGTTGCGCCTAGTCTACTTCCCGAAACCGCTGAATGCACGCCGCAGGCGTCTTATCCTGTGTTTTTAAGGCGCATCGTGACTGCCAATGACGACCATGGTCGCGTACGGATGCGGCACTCCATGCGCGAAATTGCCTAATCAACGGATGATTCACGTAATATGATCTATCCAGGGGTGGGGTAAGGCGGCATGATGTCATCCATACCGTTGCCGACGTAGTGACTGCTGAATAGGACAACAAGAAACGCCATGTGGCTGCCTATCTCGATGAATCGTCCTTTGGTCTGGGTGGCGCTGACTGCGCTGCCTGCCTGTGTCTGGATCCCGGATGCCGCGCTGCGCATGGTGGCGGCTGGTCTGGTTTCGCTGGGCTTGTGGGACGCCTGGCAACAGGTGCGCCAGCAGCGCTTGCGCTTGCGACTTTCCCTCGATGCCATTGGGCTGGCAGGGGACGCGATCGTGATTAGTGATGTCGATAACCGGGTCCTGATGGTCAACCCTGCGTTTACCGATATTACTGGATATGACAGCCAGGAGATAGTCGGCCGCAAGTTGGAGACCCTTGCCGCGCCGCGCCACGACAAAGCCTTCTATCAGAATTTCTGGAACACGCTGAAGGCCACCGGGCGTTGGGAAGGCGAGGTGTGGAACCGCCGCAAGCATGGCGACGAATACCCCGAATGGCTGAAGGTGCGTGCCGTCACCGACCGCCGCGGCAATATCACCCATTTCATCAGTCTGTTTGCCGATATTTCGGCGCAGAAGGCCCGCGAGCGCGACCTGCGCCGCATCGGCTATGAAGACCCCCTGACCGGGCTGCCCAATCGCCGCCGCCTGCATGACCTGATGGCATCACGCTTGCGCCACCTGCGTGCGGGAGAGAGCCTGGATATTGCGCTGATCGATATAGACGGCTTGAAATCGGTCAACGACAGCCTGGGCGTAGAGTACGGAGACCGCCTGCTGGCACGCTTTGCGCAACGGTTGGCCAGTTACATGGCAGGCAGTGTTGTGGGTCGACTGGGCGGCGATGAGTTCATGGTCATTCGCACCACTACCTTCGATGACCATGACAAGTGGATCATGACCTTGCGCGACCATATGGGGCGCCCGTTTGAAATCAACGACCAGTCGCTGCGCCTGGGGCTCTCCATCGGTAGTTGCCGGGCACCCGAAGATGGGCGTGATTCCGGCGTACTGTTCCAGCGCTTGGAGTCTGCGCTGTACAGCGCCAAGCGGCTGGGGCGTAACCATAGCCAGCGTTTCCGGCCGGCGCTCGACAAGCAGGACAACCCTCAACTGGCGCTGGTGAGTGACCTGCGCGCGGCGCTGATCTCGGGAGACCAGCTGGAGCTGCACTACCAGACCCAGCATCATCCCGGTACCGGCGAGCTGATGGGAATGGAAGCGCTGCTGCGTTGGCGCCACCCGCAAGACGGCATGATTTCACCAGGAGACTTCATTCCGTTGGCCGAGCGCCACGGCCTGATGGCCGAGCTGGGCAGTTGGGTCATCGAGAAAGCCTGCGCGCAGCAGGCCCATTGGCAGAACAGCGGCATGCCCAAGGTCACGGTGTGGATCAATATTTCGGCACTGCAGCTGTTTCAGGGCGATCTGGAAACGCAGTTGGCGACCTGCCTGGAGCGCTATCAGCTAAAGCCTGCCCAGATCGGCCTGGAGCTGACCGAGTCGGTGCTGCTCGACGAGCGTGCCGGTGACATGGGGCCGCGATTGCAGGCGTTACGCGATCAGGGGTATGCCATTGCCATTGACGATTTCGGCACGGGCTATTCGTCGCTGGGTTACCTGAAACGGCTGCCGGTCGACAAGATCAAACTGGACCGCGCCTTCATTCGCGATCTGCCCCATGATCAGGCCGATGCTGCAATCGTCACAGCCGTTCTTGCCATGGCGGCGGGGATGGGGCTCGACGTCGTCGCGGAAGGCGTCGAAACCCAGGCGCAGTGCCAGTTTCTGATCAAGGCGGGCTGTACCCTGGTGCAAGGGTTCTATTTTGCCAAGCCGCTCTCTGCCGCTGAGCTGGAGCAGCGCTGGTTGCCGCCACCCTTGGCGGAAGGGGCCAACTGATCAGCTCACGACGCTGGGTTGATAGCGGCGCATGTAAGTGCTGATGCCCCAGCAGCGCGAACACGGCAATGATGGCGCTGGCCGCCTCGTCCGCACTGACCTGCATGGGCATGGGGAAGTCGTTGCGATCCGTGAGAGGGGGCTTCACGAACCCAGGGCGAAATAGCGTTCCAGTGCTTGCCTACCCTCAATGTGATGGAGCGGATCGTTGAAAAAAACTTCTTCAGTATATGCCTCGTATGGTTTTTATCTGGCCTACTTCGACAAGGCCTTGAAGGCGTCCAGGGCACGTTGACGGGCGGCCTTGTGGTCGACGATGGGGGAGGGGTAGTCCACCGGGTTCAGCATGTCCTGTGGTGGCGCATGACGCGCCTTGGCGGGCAAGGAAGCCAGCTCTGGTAGCCAGTGGGCGATGAAGGCCCCTTCAGGGTCGAAACGCGTTGACTGGGTGGTGGGGTTGAAGATACGGAAGTAGGGCGCAGCGTCCGTGCCCGTGGAGGCCGCCCACTGCCAGCCACCGTTGTTGGCGCAAAATTCGCCATCGACCAGATGGCGCATGAAAAAGGCTTCCCCACGCCGCCAGTCGATCAATAAATGCTTGCTCAAGAACATGGCGGTGACCATGCGCAGTCGGTTGTGCATCCAGCCGGTCGTCACCAATTGGCGCATGGCCGCATCCACGATGGGGTAGCCGGTACGCCCTGCGCACCATGCCGCAAACCCCTCATCGTCATCACGCCAGGCCAGATCGCGGGTGTGTTCCTGAAAGGGTTGATAGCGGCATACCTGGGGAAAGCCCACGGTCACATGCTGGTAGAACTCCCGCCAGATCAGTTCGTTCACCCAGGTCGTGAGCCCGGCATCCCCGTCTGCCAGGTGGCCGTCGTTTTCGCTCATCACGGCTTGTAAACATTGGCGATACGAGATCATGCCCAGCGCCAGGTAAGGCGAAAGCTCACTGGTACCACGTACGTTGGGGAAGTCGCGCTGTCGTTGGTAGTGCCGCCCGCGAAAGCGTAGAAAGCGCTCCAGGTGATCGCTGGCCGCGTTTTCGCCTGCAGGCCATTGGCGGCCATCCACGGGGGAGTCCTCGAGCTCGGGGAGGGCGGGCAGTGGATCACTGGGCAGGTCCAGAGGCGATTGCGCCTGAGGCGTATCGCGTAGTGCCAGCTGCTCCTGAGTTACCTGCTTGTGCCACGCCTTGGCGAAGGGGGTGAACACGCCATAGTAATCGCCCTTGCCGGTGAGCAGGCTTCCCGGGGCAAAGGCAATGGCATCATGGTGGCCCTGTGCCGTCAGGCCCGCGTGTTTGAAAGCTTCCAGAACGGCCTGGTCGCGGCGCTGCTCGTTCAGCGGGTACTCGTAATTGAAGTGCAGCTGCTGAACGCCGTGTTTCTGAGCCAGCGCGAGCAGTACGCTGGGTGCGTCATCGAAACTGTCGATATCCCGATGCAGCAGCGGGATATTGAGGCCGGTCAAGGACTCCTTGAGGGAATGTACACCGCGTGCCCAGAAGTCGAGCTTGTTGGTGCCATGCCCATGGGCACGCCACTGTTCGATACTGCGCAAGAAGACAGCGACCACCGGGCCTTTGGCGGCGGCCGCCGCCAGGGCGGAGTTATCGTGAACACGCAGGTCGCTGCGTAGCCAAACCAACTGCAGATCCATGTGCACTCCCGTGGCGTGGCCTGTCGGGCGCTAGAGAATGCCTGATTCGCGTAGCAGCGGGCGCAAACGCGCCACGGCCTGAGGCAGGTCATCGCCCAGCATGTGTACCGGGCCGTCGCGCAGCTCTGTTTCACGCAGTCGGGCGACTTCGCCGCACACGCCGACCGGTACGCCCAAACGCTCGGCCGCCTTGGGCAGGTCGACCCGAATGTAGTGGTCGTTTTCGCGCTGACCGCTGGAGAGCAACACCATGGAAGAGTGCAGACGCGACACCGCCTGGGGCAGATCTTCCAGTGCCAGCGAATGGTCGAGCAGCTGTACACGGTAGCCCTGTTCGCTGGCCATCAGCGCACACATCAACACCCACAAGGGGCCTGGGTCGTCGGGCATGGCGGTCAGCAGCAGCAGCGGGCCGCGGGTAGCCTGGTTGGCATAGTGCAGGCGAATGCCCACCTGGCTACGCAGGAAGGATTCGAAGGTGCGCCGCACCAGGTCGTCCGGCTGAGCGGCCCATTTGGCTTCCAGGCTCAAAATGACCGGCTGCCAAAGTTCGTTGATGGCCACGCTGAGCGGGTAGAGCGCCAGGCTTTGGTGATACAGCGCCTCGAGTTTGGGCAGGTCGACCGCTTCGATGATGGCTTGCAGCTGCTGCCGTTGGCTGGCCCAGTCGCCGGCATCCAGCGCGGGGGTTTCCACGGTTTCCGGCTGGTCCAGCAGGTCGGCGACCTGACTGACCGGCACGCCACGGTTGAGCCATTGCAGAATACGTTCGATGCGACTGATGTCGTCCTGTGCGTAAAGCCGGTGCCCTTTTGGCGTGCGTTGCGGACGAATCAAGCCGTAGCGTCGCTCCCAGGCGCGCAGGGTGACCGAGTTCACACCCGTCAGACGGGAAACTTCCCGAATCGGATAGAGCGGAGTATCGGGTGGGTGGGTCGCCTTGTTGCTCATGGGCGCCATTGCCTCTTGGTTGCCTGCAACAGGTATTGCAGGGGTCTGTCTGTAATTGCCGTGTCGCTACGTCGATGAGCCGATAATCGCTGAGATAGCGTCACGCTATTATAGGCACCTTTGTACAACTTGTGGCGGCTAGGTACAACCTCTGTGGCTTCCATGCTCCTGTACTCCTGTCGTGGTATTCATTAGACCGACCGGCCTATTAAGGCCCTGCCCAGCCCATTGCCGGATAACCAGGCAGCCTCGACGCGGCTGCCTTTCCAGCTGTCACCGCATAGTGCGATACCTTGCTGGCTGTATAGGTATCCCTATCCGTTTGGCTTGGCGGGTTGGGCGTATCGCCAGCGATGATGACGACGCGGCTGAAGGCCCCATGATGGTTTCCTGCAGCGTCTTTCAAATGCCATGCGCCATCCGCCACCCGCTTCGAGCGCGACGATACGCGGTTCCGAAAGGAGGGCCGTGTGTGCATGAAGAGCGATGGCGTCTATCAGATACCGAGTCAGCGCACTCATGCGCGGAGCTCCGGTATAACGCAACTGGCCGTCATCGTGTGTTTGCCAACCGGATGCACTAGCCTGATGAGTGCACGTTGGCCAAGGGGCCACGCAGCCTGCGTCTTGCCACTGGGCGAGCTGTTGGGCGAAATCGGCATTGCGCACGGTAAATGCCTGAGCGCCCAGATCAAGCGTCGCCGCGGTGCGGCCCTCGCGCCTTGTTGAATAGGCTGACCGTTACGCCTTGCTGTGCCAGCAGGTGGGCGCAGGCCAGTCCTGACATGCCTGCGCCAATAATGGCCACGGCGTCGTGTGGAGTCAGCGCAGGGGGGGCAGCAAGGTGTTGGGGCATGGCAGCTCGCGAAGTGGACATCATGTTGAA
This sequence comes from Halomonas sp. BC2, assembly GCF_002078115.1. NCBI lineage: Bacteria > Pseudomonadati > Pseudomonadota > Gammaproteobacteria > Oceanospirillales > Halomonadaceae > Halomonas > Halomonas sp. BC2. Next base: position 84,004 of record NZ_LFGT01000029.1, read on the forward strand.
GAGTGATTCTATTGTAGCAATTATGTATAGATATCGTGCAATTTAAAAAGTTGCAATACGGATGGTCGACTCGCCCGCTGCACCCAGCGACGGCGTTTTGCCATAGGTGATGGATAGATCATGGATAGGTGATGGAGTGCAGGGGCTATCCAGCTTCAGGAGGGAATACCATGCGAGTACTGATTACCGGCGGCAGCGGATTCGTGGGGCAGCGGTTATGCCCACAGCTGATTGCCCAAGGGCACGACGTGCAGGTGGTGTCGCGCACGCCCCACAAGGTACGCGGAAAGCTGCCCCCCGAGTGTGATATTCGCGACAGCGCGCAGGCATTTATCGATACGCCCCCCGATGCGCTGGTGAACCTGGCAGGGGAGTCGATAGCCGCCAAACGTTGGAGCGCCGAGCAAAAGGAGCGGCTGATTCGCTCGCGGGTCGACAGCACCCAGCAGCTGGTGGCGCTGTGCGAGCAGTTGGCGGCCAACGGACAGCCGTTGCCTGCGGTCCTGGTCAGTGGCTCGGCCATGGGGTATTACGGCGATCAGGGCAGCAAAGTCGTGAATGAGGCTACCCCGCCCCACGATGAGTTTGCCCATCGGCTGTGTGCCCAGTGGGAAGCCGCTGCCAAGCCGGTGGAAGCTTTGGGGGTTCGGTTGGCCATTCTGCGCATAGGCCTGGTGCTGGAGGCAGGCGGCGGCACCCTGCAAAAAATGGTGCCGCCTTTCAAGCTAGGGCTGGGTGGGCGGTTCGGCGATGGTCAGCAGTTCATGCCCTGGGTCCATCGAGACGACCTGGTGGCTGCCATTATCTTCTTGATCAACGGCTCTGGTCTGTCGGGCGTTTTCAACGGCAGCGCACCGCACCCGGTGACCAACGCCGAATTCACCCAGGCGCTGGCCAGGCAACTGCATCGTCCCGCCATTTTCCCGGTACCTGCCTTGGTGCTGAAGGCGGGCTTCGGCGAGATGTCACAGCTGCTGTTGACCGGCGCGGATATGCGACCGGCACGACTGCTCGAGGAGGGATTCAGCTTTCAGTACCCGACGCTATCGAAAGCGCTGGCGGCCATTTTCTAGCCGCCAGCAAGCCGCTGGGCTAGGCGTTCTCTAGGCGTTCGGGTCAACGGTGATGATGACCCGCACCGAGTCGAGCCGCAGGCGAGTGTTTTCGATGGCATCGCTGAGCGCCCGGCGCTCCTGCTTGAGGGCTTCCAGCTCCTCGCTGCGCACTGCCGGGTTGTGCTCTGCCAACGCCGTCAGGCGGGCCAGCTCGGCATCCAGCTGAGCACGCATGCGCGTTTCGGCGGCTTCCACAATGCTGGGCAGCTCCCGCTCGGCCTCGCTCTCCCCTTGGGTCAGCAGGTCACGCAGCTGGTCATGACGGCTCTTGATCAGGTCACGGGCCAGCGACTTGTTGACCTTCTGCAGGTTTTTGCCCAGCCCGGTAAAGGAGATCTTGCTGGTCAGATTGGCCCCGGACTCATCCAGCAGCACCCGGACGGCCGTGGGGGGCAAAAAGCGGTTCAGGTGCAGCGCTTTAGGCGCAGGGCAGTGGGTGCGGAAGATCAGCTCGGCCATCAGTCGACCGCTGGGAATGGCCGGATGGCGCAGCAGCGCCAGGGCAGTATTGCCCATGGTGCCATCCAGAATGCGGCCCATCATCTCGCGCAGCAGCGGGTGCTCCCAAGAGAGGCGTTGCACGTCATCCCGCGCCAAGGCCTGGCCACGGCTGTAGGTGGCAGAGAAGCCCTCTTCCCCTTTGACCAGCCCCGGCAGCCCGTCCAGCATGTGCTGGCTGGGCTGCAGGTGCAGCAGGCCATTGCCAATTTCCTGGCTATCGACCCCGAAGATATCCAGCGCACGCTCCACGTAGCGGGGCAGTGCCGGGTCTTCATCCAGCTCACGTACCGCATCAATGACCTGTTGCGCCTGGGCCGGGCGGCAGGCGTTCAGCTCCAGCAACCGGTTGCGGCCCGCGTCGCGCTCGGCCAGTTTGGCGGTGAACATTGCGTGGGTTTCGTCGATGATCTCGGTAAGCGCCTCATCGTCGAGCAGCGCATCGGCCAGCGCGTCGCCAAAGGCGTCGAACAGGTCGCTGCCAATGCCGTGGGGCGCGCTGAAAGCGGCCATGCCTTCGTCGTACCAGCGCTGTAGTCGCTCCCCCGGGCTGCCGATGAAGCTGGGGACGTGCAGCTCGATGGCGTGGCGTTGGCCAATCCGGTCGAGGCGGCCAATCCGCTGCTCCAGCTGGTCCGGGTGCTGGGGCATGTCGAACATCACCAGATGACGACAGAACTGGAAGTTGCGGCCTTCGGAGCCGATCTCGGAGCACACCAGCACCTGGCAGCCATCTTCCTCGTCGGCGAAAGCGGCGGCGGCGCGGTCGCGCTCCACCAGCGACAGCCCTTCGTGGAAGACCGGTGCCTGGTAGCCGCCCAGCACACGCAGGCCTTCGGCCAGCCCTTCGGCGGTTTCGCGGTGGTGGGCAATGACCAGCACCTTGTCGTTGGCAAAACCGTCTTCGCTGTCGTCACTGAGCTTTTCCAGCAGCCAGTTGACCCGGGGGTCGATATGCCACCAGGGTTCACCGTTCAGCGGATCATTGCTCAGCTCGCGGTACATGGCATCCGGGTAGATCAGTACGTCCGGGTGGTCCATGCCGGTTTCGATGAGCAGCTCGTCCAGATAGTCCTCGTCGCGCTCCAGGCGGCGCAGCACTCGGCGATAGGCGGAGGGCAGCTCCAGCTTGGTCAGGTGCAGCCGCCGCTCCGGGAAGCCGCCCACGTGGCGTCGGCTGTTGCGGAACATGACGCGCCCGGTGCCGTGACGGTCGAGCAGCGCATCGCGCAGTTGGGCACGGGCCGCGTCCTGCTGTTCAGAGCT
>NZ_LFGT01000029.1:87192-89726 GCF_002078115.1 Halomonas sp. BC2
AGGGCCTGGCTGTCGCGGTCGTCGGCGATGGTGGCCACGCGCTCGCGGGCGCTGGGTGTCTGGGGCAGTTCCTCCAGCGCATCGATGGCGCTGGCCACGGCGACGTAGTGCTGCTCTTCGTCCTTGAAGCGCTCGATGTCGTGGTAGCGCTCCGGGTCCAGCAGGCGTAGCCGCGCAAAGTGGCTCTCCTGGCCCATCTGCTCGGGGGTGGCGGTGAGCAGCAGCAGGCCGGGGATCTCGGCGGCCAGCTGCTCCACGCACAGGTAGCCGGGGCCGCTGGTCTCCGGATGCCAATCCAGGTGATGCGCTTCGTCGACGATCAGCAGGTCGAAACGGCTGGACAGGGCCTGTTCCTGACGGTGACGATTGGCAAACAGCCAGCCCTGGCTGGCCAGCACCAGCTGGGCGCTCTCGAACGGATTGGCGCTGCCGTGGGCCTGGCTCTGATGCTCGTCGAGCAGCGTGACGGTCAGCGAGAAGCGGCGCAACAGCTCCACCAGCCACTGGTGGGTCAGGCTGTCGGGTACCAGAATCAGCGCGCGCTCTACGCGGCCTGCCAGCAGCAGGCGGTGGAGGATCAAACCTGCTTCAATGGTCTTGCCAAGCCCCACTTCATCGGCCAGCAGCACCCTGGGGGCGTGGCGGCGTGCGACTTCGTCGGCGATATAGAGCTGATGGGGAATCAGGTCGATGCGCGGCCCGGCAAACCCCAGGGCGCTGTGCTGTTCGATACGCTGAAAGTGATGCAGGGTACGAAAACGCAGGTCGAACCAGTCGTTGCGGTCCACCTGGCCGGTCAGCAAGCGGTCACGGGCCTGGTCGAACTGCATGGTGTCGGCCAGGCGTGCTTCTGGCAGTTCGCGCAGGTTGCCGTCGCTGTCTTCACCGATGTAGGTGATCAAGCCACGGCTCTCTTTGCTGTCGTCCACGATCATCTGCCAGCCGTCGGCTGACAGGACCCGGTCACCGCTGCCGAACATGACTCGGGTGAGGGGCGCCTGGCGGGTGTTGTAGGTGCGGGTTTCCTGGCTGGCACTGAACAAGATGGTAACGCTACGGGCGTCGCAGTTAAGCACGGTGCCAAGCCCAAGCTCGGCCTCACCGTCGCTAATCCAGCGCTGGCCGGGAGAAAAATCGCTCATGATGCCTCGAGGAAGTCGTCAAAATCGGGTCGCTCGCCACCGGGAATGGGCCTCGGTGGCAGACAGGGCGGGGGATTCTAACGCAAAGCAGCGAGGGGATTAAGGGCTATCATGGTCAATCGTTCAGCCAGCGCTCCAGGTGAGCGCGGGTGAGTTCACCGACATGCACGTCCAGTGTTTGCCCTTGGGCGTCGAACAATACGGTCGTGGGCAGGCCGGGGGCTGCGAATTCGGCCATCAGCAGCTGCCGAGGGTCGCGCAGTGTATGACGAAACACCAGCTGCTGTTCATCCAGGTAGCGCACGATGGGCAGCAGGTCTTCGCCCTGGTTGACCACCACCACGCTGACACCCTCCCGCTGGTCCGCGGCTTCCAGCAGCGGCATTTCGCGGAGGCAGGGTGGGCACCAGGTGGCCCACAGGTTGACCATCAGCAGGTCACCTTGCGTATCGAGGGAGGCCAGATTCACCGGGTTGCCGTCCAGGTCTTCCAGGGTGATGTCCGGCACGGAGGCCACCGCAAAGGTGGGCCCCAGCGGTGCCAGAGTGACCAGGACCAGCCACAGGCTGGCCGCGCCCACGGTCATGGCCAGGCCGCCAAGCATGGCCAGCAGCCGTTCACGCAGTACCCAGGCGGTCCATATCAGGCCCGCTACCAGGCCGCCAAGGGCATTGAAACCCGGCTGCCACAGCTTGAGGATATCCAGTGGCGCCTGACTGTAGCTCTCCCAGTGTAGAATGACGAACACGGCACGGGCGCCGACCAGCCATACCAGCAGCAAGCCGTTGAACCAGCGCGTGTGCTGCTGGGTACTCAGCCCCAGCAGATAACGGCTGCTCACCAGCAAAATGAGCGCTACACCCAGGGCGTAGAGGCGTGGCGTCGAGATCAGCAGCGGGCCAAGTGCAATGGCATTCATCAGTTTGTCCGTAAGCAGGTACACTGATTCACCATATCATGCATGCAACACATCACGGAGAGGTCGATGTCGCAAACTTCCTTTGACCGCCTGCGCGCCCTGGCGATTGGCTCTCAGGCGTTGGGGCTAACGCTCATTATCACTCTGGAAACCGTGATGGGCGACGCCGCCCGGCCCTGGCAGGGGGGCGTGCTGGCGGCCATGGTGGGCGTGGCGCTGACCATTGCCACGCTGCGCTGGTATCGGGCCAAACGCCGCCAGAAGCAGCAAGCGGAAGCTGCGCGTGAATCATCAGGCTGACGCCTCTGCCTGGCAAGCGCTGAAGGTGTCGCTGGATGCGCAAGGGCAGCTGGTCTGGCAGTGGCAGCAGGAAGGGCAACTGGCGGTGCTGAGTGAAGAGCCCGGAGGCTGGTGGCGACACTTCAACGCTTGGATCAGTCGTGTGCTGCGCCTGGAAAAGTGGTTATCGAACA
>NZ_LFGT01000029.1:91074-142012 GCF_002078115.1 Halomonas sp. BC2
CGGGGAGGACGTCAAGACCGCTCATGCGCAGGAGTGTCCCTGATAGTGGTGTCGGATGGGGGTAGGTATCCAAACACTTGTAGGAAGTGTAGCGTGTCAACGCACCTTGGGCGTCAACGGTTGCATTACTGTGCGATAGAATGCCCGCGCTTTCCAGCGCGCTAGCGTTTAGGTTGCGTTAATGATGATATTTGTGGCCCGTTCAGCCCAGTCGACCATGGGTCGAGATAGCAAAAAGCCCGCACGATGGCGGGCTTTCGGTGTCAGCGGTCAGCTTACTTCTTGCTGGAGCGCTTGCGCTCGTTCTCTTTCAGCAGCTTCTTGCGCAGACGGATGAAGCTCGGCGTCACTTCGACCAGCTCATCGGAGTCGAGGAACTCGATAGCCTGTTCCAGCGTGAACTTCACCGGCGGCGTCAACACGATGTTTTCATCGTTGCCCGACGCGCGCATGTTATCCAGCTTCTTGCCCTTGGTGGGGTTGACCACCAGGTCGTTGGCGCGGCTGTGGATACCGACCAGCATGCCTTCGTACACTTCGGTACCGTGGTCGATGATCAGCTTGCCGCGCTCTTGCAGTGTATACAGAGCGTAGGCCAGCGCCTTGCCATCCACCATGGAGACCATGACGCCGTTGCGACGCTCGATGGCGGCATCGGGCTTCAGCGGGCCGTAATGGTCGAAACGGCTGGTCAGAATGCCGGTGCCCGACGTCAGCGTCAGGAACTGGCCACGGAAGCCGATCAGGCCACGTGCCGGGATGATGAAGTCGAGGCGCACACGGCCCTTGCCATCCGGGTTCATGTTGGTCAGCTCGCCCTTGCGGTAGCCCAGCTCTTCCATGATCGAGCCCTGATGCTGCTCTTCACAGTCGATGATGACTTCTTCGTAGGGCTCCTGCTTGACGCCGTCGATCTCCTTGATGATGACCTCGGGGCGACCAACGGCCAGCTCGAAGCCTTCACGACGCATGGTTTCGATCAGTACCGACAGGTGCAGTTCGCCACGGCCAGAGACCTTGAACTTCTCGGGCGTTTCGCCCTGCTCGACGCGCAGCGCCACGTTGTGGATCAGCTCCTGGTCCAGGCGATCCTTGATGTTGCGGCTGGTGACGAACTTGCCATCCTTGCCTGCGAACGGCGAGTCGTTGACCTGGAAGGTCATCGAGACGGTGGGCTCGTCTACGGACAGCGGCGGTAGGGCTTCGACGGCGCTCGGGTCACACAGGGTGTCCGAGATGGACAGCTCTTCGATACCGGTAATGCACACGATATCGCCAGCGGTGGCTTCGGTAGTTTGTACGCGCTCGAGGCCCATGTGGGTCATGACCTGGCCGATCTTGCCCTTGCGCACCTTGCCATCCACGCCGATCACCGAGATCTGCTGGTTGGGCTTCACGGAACCGCGCTTGATGCGGCCCAGGCCGATGACGCCGACGTAGCTGTTGTAGTCCAGGGCAGAGATCTGCATCTGGAACGGCCCATCGACTTCGACTTTCGGCGGCTCGACGATATCGACGATGGCCTGGAACATCGGGTCCATGTTGTCGGCCAGCTCTTCCGGGTCCATGCCCGCAATGCCGTTCAGGGCCGAGCAGTAGATGATCGGGAAGTCGAGCTGGTCGTCGGTGGCGCCCAGGTTGTCGAACAGATCGAAGATCTGGTCGATGACCCAGTCAGGCCGTGCGCCGGGGCGGTCGATCTTGTTGACCACCACGATGGGCTTGAGGCCCTGCGAGAAGGCTTTCTGGGTCACGAAGCGAGTTTGTGGCATCGGGCCGTCCACGGCGTCGACCAGCAGCAGCACAGAGTCCACCATGGACATGACGCGCTCTACTTCACCGCCGAAGTCGGCGTGCCCAGGGGTGTCCACGATGTTGATGTGGTAATCCTTGCCATTGCTATCTTGCCACTGAATAGCCGTATTCTTGGCCAGGATGGTGATGCCGCGCTCTCTCTCCTGGTCATTGGAGTCCATGACTCGCTCCTGACCCTCGGCCTTGCGGTCGAGCGTTCCGGACTGGCTTAACAGTTTGTCTACCAAGGTAGTTTTACCGTGGTCAACGTGGGCAATAATGGCAATGTTGCGAAGATTCTCGATCACGACGCGATCCTGCTGGAAAAATAGGGCGGCATTATAGGGTCTGGGTACGGTCCACTACCAGCGCTGTCTTAAATAAAGCACCAAGTCAATAACCTAAACGCGGCAGTTTTCGCCTTCGTGACGGTTCCGTTAAGATAGGCGTTTTCCCAGTTGGGGCAGGCACATGACCATCGGTAACCTGATGCGTTTGTTGAGCGATGGCGAGGTTCATTCCGGTGAACAGTTAGGGGAGGCGTTAGGCGTTTCCCGAGCCGCCGTGTGGAAACAGTTGAAGAAACTCGAAGCGCTGGGCGTCGAGCTGGTCGCCGTCAAAGGGCGAGGCTATCGCCTGGCTTACCCGCTCGAGCCGTTGGATGGCGCGCGTATCGTCGAACGGCTACCTGCGGATGCCCGCCACCTGCTGGCGCGTCTGTTCGTCGAAGACCAGCTGCCTTCCAGTAACGAGTACCTGCGTGAGCGGTTTTCACAGGGTGCAGGCCACGGCGAAGTGTGTTTCGTCGAGTTGCAGACGGCAGGGCGGGGGCGGCGCGGCCGTGTCTGGTCGACGCCCTGGGGGCAGAGTCTGATGGTGTCCACGGGCTGGCGCTTCGAATCCGGCGTCAATGCTCTGGAGGGGCTAAGTCTCGCGGTGGGCGTCGTGGTCTCTCAGGTGCTCGAGCAGTATGGCGTGGCGCCCAAGCTGAAGTGGCCCAACGACGTGCTGTTGGCCGAAAACGAGGGCGAGCTGGGCAAGCTGGCGGGCATTTTGATCGAAGTGACCGGCGATGCCGCTGGCCCCTGTGAAGTAGTAATCGGCATCGGCATGAACTTGATGCTGCCGGATAGCCTGCGGGCGACCATCGACCAGCCGGTGGCCGCGTTATTCGATACGCAGCCCGGTATCTCACGTAATCAGCTGGCGGCAGACATGGTCGCTGGGCTGCTGAGCATGTTGGCGGGGTTCGAGAGCGGTGGGTTCGCGCCCTGGCTCGACGCCTGGAACCAGCGCCATGCTTACTCAGGGTTGCCCATTCGGGTCATCCAGGGGGGGCGCACCAGCGACGCCGTTGCAGGCGATGTCGATGAAAGTGGTAACCTGTGGGTTACTGAAAACGGTCACTCGCGACGCCTGTCGGGCGGTGAGATTAGCGTACGTAGGCGTCTATGATTCTGGATTTGGATATCGGCAACACGCTGTCGAAGTGGCGGCTCAAGGATGCCGAGAGCAGCGAGATCCGCTCACGCGGGGCCGTATGGACCCGGGAGGAGTGGCGTCCAGGGGCGGATATTCCGGACCTGGGCGTAGTAGAAGCGGTGCGCATTTCCAGCGTGGCCAGGGCCGCCGTGCTGGACGAAACTGTCGCCCTGCTCCGCCGCCAGGTGCGTCAGGTCCATGTGGCGCGCTCGACACCCGAGGCGCTGGGCGTCGTCAATGGCTATGAGGAGCCCGGCCGCCTGGGCGTAGACCGTTGGATGGGGGCCTTGGCGGGTTACCAGCTGGCCGGCGGCTGCTGTGCGGTGGACTGCGGCAGTGCCATTACCATCGACTTCGTGTTGCCGGGCGGGGGGCATTTGGGGGGCTTCATCATCCCGGGGTTACGGTTGATGAAGGAGAGTCTCAAGCTGGGCACCCGCAATGTGGCCATCGACCCCGATAGCGAGGCCGATGCGCTGCTGGAGCCTGGCAGGCGCACGGTGGATGCCGTCAACCATGGCATCTACATGGCGGCGGTCAGTGCCATCAATCGCATTTACAGTGAGGTATGTGACCAGCAAGGCGTGGCGCTGCCCATGCTGTTGACGGGCGGGGATGCGCGGGTGGTGTCGCGCGGGGTCCAGGTGCCCCATGCCGTCTGGCCCGACATGGTGTATGGCGGCCTCGAAGCCACATTTCCGCTGACCTTCGCCGAGCGCGCAGGCAAGATGTCGGGTGCGCCGCAGGTGCCGGAGCCGGTTTCGTTGGAAAAAATTCGCGCAGGGCTTGCATTCTCCATGCTGCTTTGACAGAATGCAGCGCGTTCCAAAGCAGATGTGGTCGAGTCGCAACGCTGATTGGTTAAATCAGTAGACAGTAAAAGTCTCGAAAATAAAGAGATTTTGGCTTGACACTGTTTTGAGGGCTGGCATAATGTGCCGCCACAGCTGGAGAGGTTCCCGAGTGGCCAAAGGGAGCAGACTGTAAATCTGCCGCGAAAGCTTCGAAGGTTCGAATCCTTCCCTCTCCACCAGATTGTATGAGTGCTGATTTGTCAGTGCTTGTGAATGAAAGGCCGGTAAGCGGGCATTAGCTACTGTTTCTCGTGCAGCGGATTGTCATTCTTCAGGCAAGTTCGGCGGGCGTAGTTCAATGGTAGAACCTCAGCCTTCCAAGCTGATGGTGCGGGTTCGATTCCCGCCGCCCGCTCCAGTTTGATGTGTTTGGCTCATGTAGCTCAGGGGTAGAGCACACCCTTGGTAAGGGTGAGGTCGACGGTTCAATTCCGTCCATGAGCTCCATATTGCGAAAAAAGCGAGCGATGCTCGCTTTTTTTGTATTCGCCCGCGGCAGCGGGTGTGATGTAAGGGTTGTCAGGCGGAAAAATTTTCGCTATCATGGCGCCCGCTCTTGCGCAGGTAGTAAATTGCGCATTTGACGATACAGGCCAGTAGCTCAATTGGCAGAGCAGCGGTCTCCAAAACCGCAGGTTGGGGGTTCGATTCCCTCCTGGCCTGCCAATCTTCCCCAGGTTGGCATGTCTTTCTAGAATTCCTTTGTCGCTCGCTGCACCCTTAGGAGTCTCGTTTTTATGAAGCCTAGTTCCGTAAAACATGGCGATGAGGTGCAACAGACGCGCCATGACGGGCTCAAGTGGGCGGCGACTGTAGCGCTGCTTGTTGTTGCAATCGTTGGTAATACCTATTTCGCCGATATTGGCCTGCTCTATCGTGTCCTTGGTGTCGTTGTGCTGTGTGCATTGGCAGGATTGATTGCACTCACTACCGCCAAGGGTCGCGACCTGATCGAGCTTGCTGTCAGCGCCAGGAAAGAGATTCAGCGCGTTGTATGGCCAACCCGTCCTGAAACCATTCAAACGACTGCCATCGTACTGGTGGCGGTGCTGGTGGTGGGGTTGATGCTGTGGTTGATTGACACTCTTCTTGGCTGGGCGATGTCCGGCGTTATTGGTTAGGAGTTTTCATGTCCAAACGTTGGTACGTCGTCCACGCTTATTCCGGCTTTGAGAAGCATGTCATGCGCTCGCTGATCGAGCGTGTGAAAATGTATGGCATGGAAGATCGCTTTGGCGAAATCCTGGTGCCGACGGAAGAAGTGGTCGAGATGCGCGACGGCAAGCGCCGCAAGAGTGAGCGCAAGTTTTATCCTGGCTATGTGCTGGTCGAGATGGAGATGGTCGACGAAACCTGGCATCTGGTGAACGAAACGCCGCGTGTCATGGGGTTCATTGGTGGCACCAAAGAGAAGCCGGCGCCCATCACCAGTCGCGAAGCCGAAGCCATTCTTCGTCGTGTGAAGGACGGCACCGACAAGCCGCGTCCCAAGACCATGTTCGAGCCGGGTCAGTCCGTGCGTGTCATCGATGGTCCATTTGCCGATTTCAACGGTGTTGTTGAAGAGGTGAACTACGACAAGAGCCGTCTGCAGGTCAGCGTGCTGATCTTTGGCCGTGCGACGCCTGTAGAGCTTGAGTTCTCTCAGGTAGAAAAAGAGTAATTTCAAATTGTTGCAGGATGGCGCCGTGGGTGCCGTCCTGGATTCATGTAAAGCAGCCCCGCGCTGCTTTACGCGTACCGGGGAGCCGTCAGGCGTTATCACCCAATTGGAGTAATTATCATGGCCAAGAAAGTACAGGCTTACATCAAACTGCAGGTTGCTGCAGGTAAAGCCAACCCGAGTCCGCCCGTAGGCCCCGCGCTGGGTCAGCACGGCGTGAACATCATGGAATTCTGTAAGGCGTTCAACGCCGCGACTCAAGAAGTTGAGCCGGGCCTGCCGACGCCTGTCGTAATTACCGTCTACTCAGACCGTAGCTTCACGTTCGTCACCAAGACACCGCCTGCTGCCGTACTGCTGAAAAAAGCAGCGGGCATCAAGTCCGGTTCTGGTGAGCCGAACAAGAAGAAGGTTGGCACCGTGACACGTGCGCAGCTGGAAGAGATCGCCAAGACCAAAGAGCCTGACATGACGGCTGCTGATCTTGAAGCCGCAGTGCGTACCATCGCTGGTAGCGCTCGCAGCATGGGCTTAAACGTGGAGGGTCTCTAATCATGGCTAAACTGTCCAAGCGCGCCAAGATGATTCGCGAGAAAGTAGACAGCAACAAGGCTTACTCTCTGGAAGAAGCCGTTGCCCTGCTTGCTGAGCTGTCAACCGTGAAGTTCAAAGAGTCTCTGGACATTGCGATCAACCTGGGTGTTGACCCGCGTAAATCCGACCAGGTCGTTCGTGGCGCTACCGTCATGCCTAACGGCACCGGTAAAGAGGTTCGCGTGGCTGTGTTCACTCAGGGTGCCAACGCCGATGCGGCTAAAGAAGCTGGCGCTGACATCGTGGGTATGGAAGAGCTGGCCGAGCAGGTCAAGAAAGGCGTGATGGATTTCGACGTCGTCATCGCTTCTCCGGATGCCATGCGCGTTGTCGGTCAGCTGGGCCAGATCCTCGGTCCGCGCGGCCTGATGCCGAACCCGAAGGTCGGTACCGTGACGCCTGATGTGGCCACTGCGGTCAAGAATGCCAAAGCGGGTCAGGTGCGTTTCCGTACCGACAAGAACGGCATCATCCATACTACGCTGGGTAAGGTCGATTTTGACGCGACCGCTGTTCAGGGTAACCTGGAAGCACTGGTAGCTGACCTGAAGAAGCTCAAGCCGAGCTCTTCCAAAGGCATCTACTTCAAGAAATTCACCCTGTCCACTACCATGGGCCCGGGTTTGACTATCGACCACTCCTCGCTGGTTTAAGCGAGTCGAGGATAGTCCCGCTGGCGGCACGAGCGAAATCTCGTGTTGCCGGTGGCTGGAACCGAGCAAGAACTTTGCGGTCCCTCGCTGAGCTTTATGCCAGATGAGGCACCGTCAAAGACCGCAGGTGCCGCCGCTTTTCTGAAGTGGCGGCTTAATCGCCCTAAAGCGCCTGCGCAGATGGTGTGGCCGCCAGTTGGTTAACGCTTTTAGCAACCGCTTTCTGGTGAGCACCATCCCCTAAGGCTTCCTGTGCCGCTGTTGGGCCTGGAAGAGATGGTAACCTCCGGAACCTTGACGGGTTTCGGCACGAAGGAGTGATCACTGTGCCACTAGCACTTGAAGGCAAGAAAGCGATTGTTGCCGAGGTCAGTGAAGCGGCCAAGGGCGCACTCTCCGTCGTAGTTGCCGATTCTCGCGGCGTCACGGTCGGTAAAATGACCGATCTGCGCAAGCAGGCGCGTGAGAATGGTGTAGAGCTGCGTGTTGTTCGTAACACGCTGGCTCGCCGCGCACTCGAAGGCACCCAGTGGGAGTGTCTGAACGAGAGCTTCGTTGGTCCTACTCTGCTGGCTTTCTCCACTGAGCATCCGGGCGCTGCCGCTCGTCTGTTCAAGGAGTTTGCCAAAGCCGAGCAGAACTTCGAAGTCAAAGCGTTGGCCTACGAAGGTGAGCTGATTCCGGCTGCTGACATCGATCGTCTGGCAACCCTGCCGACTTACGACGAGGCAATTGCCAAGTTGATGTCGGTCATGAAAGAAGCCTCCGCTGGCAAGCTGGTTCGTACCCTGGCCGCCCTGCGCGACCAGAAGCAAGAAGCCGAAGCTGCCTAAGCAGCGTTTCTTGCGGGCCGCGTTATCGACACGCCGCCTGAACCTGCAATAAATCCCGAGTTCTCGGTTGTCCGAGACTCCCGCAAAGTTAGGAATGGAACAATGGCACTGACCAAAGACGATATCATCAATGCTGTAGCCGACATGTCCGTAATGGAAGTTGTCGAGCTGATCGAAGCGATGGAAGAGAAATTCGGCGTTTCTGCTGCCGCAGCTGTTATGGCTGGTCCGGCTGCTGCTGGCGAAGCTGCTGAAGAGCAGACCGAATTCGACCTGGTACTGGCGTCTGCTGGTGACAAGAAAGTTAACGTCATCAAAGCCGTTCGTGAAATCACCGGTCTTGGCCTGAAAGAAGCCAAAGGCGCTGTTGACGGCGCTCCGGCGACCATCAAAGAAGCGATGTCCAAGGACGACGCTGAAGCTGCCAAGAAGAAGCTGGAAGAAGCTGGCGCAACCGTCGAGCTCAAGTAATCCTTGTGCTGATGGCTTTACGCGCTGCGTAAGCTTCCACGGCTGGCGGCGGGCTATCCCGCTGCCGGCCTTTTTCTGTTGTAATATGCTGCCGTGCAGCGAAACGACAGAGCCGCTGCGGTAAAAAGCAGCACAATAGCAGGACCGTTGTTGTGAAGCGTACGTTGTTGTAATGCGTCAGTTGTAAAGCGTGAGCGTGTCGGCAGGCAACAACGAAGCGCGGACAGCACTACCGTAACACTGTTATCTATCAAGATTTTTGACGGCGAGCTACCGATTAAGGAGCTTGCTGTCTGCGTCTGAAACGCCCGCGGGCAGATGACCACGCATCGGTCACCCATGGTGAACAAGCTGGGGAATACAGATGGCTTACTCATATACTGAGAAAAAACGCATCCGCAAGGATTTCGGCAAACTGCCCCAAGTGATGGATGTGCCTTACTTGCTGGCCATCCAGCTTGATTCCTACTACGACTTTCTCCAGCAGGATCGTTCGCCTGATGAGCGGCACGAAGTGGGTCTGCACGCGGCATTCAAGTCCGTGTTCCCGATCGAGAGCTTCTCGGGTAACGCCGCGCTGGAGTATGTCAGCTATCGCTTCGGTACGCCGGCGTTCGATGTGAAGGAGTGTCAGCTGCGTGGCGTGACCTACTCCGCCCCGCTGCGCGTCAAGGTTCGCTTGATCATCTATGATCGCGACTCCTCGAACAAGGCTATCAAGGATATCAAAGAGCAGGAAGTCTACATGGGGGAAATCCCCCTGATGACCGAGAACGGTACCTTCGTTATCAACGGTACCGAGCGGGTAATCGTTTCCCAGCTCCACCGCTCACCCGGTGTGTTCTTCGATCATGACAAGGGCAAGAGCCACTCTTCCGGCAAGCTGCTCTACTCTGCTCGCGTGATTCCTTACCGTGGCTCATGGCTCGACTTCGAGTTCGACCCGAAAGACAACGTCTTCGTGCGTATCGACCGTCGTCGCAAGCTGCCGGCTTCCGTGCTGATGCGCGCGCTGGGCATGAGTACCGAAGAGATCCTCGACGAGTTCTTCGAAACCAGTACCTTCCATATCGAAAAGTCTGGCTTCTCCGTGGAGCTGGTTCCGTCGCGTCTGCGCGGTGAAACCGCCACCTTCGACATCAAGGGTGCCGATGGTGAACTGATCGTCGAAGAAGGTCGTCGGATCACCCAGAAGCACATCCGCCAGTTGGAAAAAGCGGGTCTGGAGCGTCTGGAAGTGCCGATGGAGTACCTGTTCGGCAAGACGCTGGCCAAAGACCAGATCGACACCAGGACGGGCGAGCTGATCTGCCCGTGCAACACCGAAATTACCCCAGAAGTGCTGGAGCGCATGGCTCAGGGCGGCATTACCCAGATCGAAACGCTCTACACCAATGACCTGGACTGCGGTTCCTTCGTTTCCGACACCCTGAAGCTGGACACCACCAGCTCGCAGCTGGAAGCGCTGGTCGAAATCTACCGCATGATGCGTCCTGGCGAGCCGCCCACCAAGGAAGCCGCCGAAACGCTGTTCCACAACCTGTTCTTCACCGAAGACCGCTACGACCTGTCGGGCGTGGGCCGGATGAAGTTCAACCGTCGTCTGCGTCGTGACTCCGACGTGGGCTCCGGTGTATTGGACCGCAAGGACATCCTCGATGTGCTGCGCGAGCTGATCAACATCCGTAACGGTTTTGGTGACGTCGACGATATCGACCACCTGGGCAACCGTCGTATCCGCTGCGTTGGCGAAATGGCCGAGAACCAGTTCCGTGTAGGCCTGGTGCGCGTCGAGCGTGCGGTGAAAGAGCGTCTGTCCATGGCGGAGAGCGAAGGCTTGATGCCCCAGGACTTGATCAACGCCAAGCCCGTGGCGGCGGCGGTGAAAGAGTTCTTCGGTTCCAGCCAGCTGTCCCAGTTCATGGACCAGAACAACCCGCTTTCCGAGGTGACTCACAAGCGTCGTGTATCGGCACTCGGTCCGGGCGGTCTGACCCGTGAGCGCGCAGGCTTCGAAGTCCGTGACGTACACGCTACGCACTACGGTCGTCTGTGCCCGATCGAAACGCCGGAAGGCCCGAACATCGGTCTGATCAACTCGCTGGCCACCTACAGCCATACCAACAGCTATGGCTTCCTGGAAACGCCGTACCGCAAAGTGAATGCCTGTCAGGTCACTGACGACATCGTTCACCTGTCGGCGATCGAGGAGGGCGACTTCGTTATCGCCCAGGCGTCGGCGGCAGTAGACGAGTCTGGCAAGCTGATCGATGACCTGGTGCAGGTACGCCATCGCGGCGAAACCACCTTCATGCGTCCTGAGCAAGTGACGCTGATGGACGTGTCTCCGCGTCAGGTGGTATCGGTCGCAGCAGCCTTGATCCCGTTCCTGGAGCACGATGATGCCAACCGCGCCTTGATGGGTGCGAACATGCAGCGTCAGGCCGTTCCGACCCTGCGTGCCGACAAGCCGCTGGTCGGTACCGGCATGGAGCGTTTCGTGGCCCGCGACTCCGGCGTATGTGCCGTGGCGCGCCGAGGCGGCGTCATCGACTCCGTGGATGCGCGTCGTGTGGTGGTGCGGGTCAATGAAGATGAGATCATCGGCGGCGAAGCCGGCGTCGACATCTACAACCTGACCAAGTATACCCGCTCCAACCAGAACACCTGTATGAACCAGCGCCCCATTGTGCGGCCTGGCGACAGCGTGGCACGCGGCGATATTCTGGCCGACGGCCCGTCTGTCGACATGGGGGATCTGGCTCTGGGCCAGAACATGCGCATCGCGTTCATGCCCTGGAACGGTTACAACTTCGAAGACTCCATCCTGCTCTCCGAGCGTGTCGTTCAGGAAGATCGCTTCACCACGATTCACATTCAGGAACTGACCTGTGTGTCTCGTGACACCAAGCTGGGGCCGGAAGAGATCACTTCCGATATCCCCAACGTCGGTGAATCGGCGCTGGGCAAGCTGGACGAAGCGGGCGTTGTGTACATCGGCGCTGAAGTCGGCCCCGGCGATATTCTGGTGGGTAAGGTAACGCCGAAAGGTGAAACCCAGCTGACGCCGGAAGAGAAGCTGCTGCGCGCCATCTTCGGTGAGAAAGCCTCTGACGTGAAAGACACCTCCCTGCGCGCCCCCACCGGCATGAAGGGTACGGTCATCGACGTTCAGGTGTTCACCCGTGACGGCGTCGAGAAGGACTCCCGTGCCCTGTCCATCGAGCAGATGCAGCTGGACGAAGTACGCAAGGACCTGCAGGAGACCTACCGGATCGCCGAAGACGCGACGTTCGAGCGCCTGAAGCGCACCCTGGAAGGTCAGGCCGTCAACGGTGGCCCGAACCTGAAAAAAGGCGACGTGCTGAGCGAGACGTACCTGGACGAACTGCCCCGTCAGCAGTGGTTCAAGCTGCGCATGCAGGACGAAGCCTACAACGAACTGCTGGCCCAAGCCGATGAGCAGCTCGAAAACCGCCGTAAAGAGATGGACGAGCGTTTCGAAGACAAGAAACGCAAGCTGACCCAGGGCGACGATCTCGCGCCGGGCGTGCTGAAAATCGTCAAGGTCTACATGGCGGTCAAGCGTCGCATCCAGCCAGGCGACAAGATGGCCGGTCGTCACGGTAACAAGGGTGTTATCTCCGCGATCATGCCCATCGAGGACATGCCGTTCGACGAGAAGGGCGAGCCGGTGGACGTGGTACTGAACCCGCTGGGTGTACCGTCGCGCATGAACGTCGGTCAGATCCTGGAAACCCACCTGGGCATGGCGGCACGCGGCCTGGGCGTCAAGATCGAGGCCATGCTGCGTGATGCGCGTGGCCAGCAGGTTGCGGAAATTCGTGACTTCCTGGGGCAGGTCTACAACACGCCTGGCACCCGCATGGAGGACATCGATTCGCTGACCGACGAGGAAATCATCGCGCTGGCGAAAAACCTCAAAGGCGGTGTGCCCATGGCCACGCCGGTGTTTGACGGTGCCAAAGAGCACGAGATCAAGCACCTGCTGAAGCTGGCAGACATTCCGGAATCCGGTCAGATGGCGCTGTACGATGGTCGTACCGGCGATGCCTTCGACCGCCCGGTCACCGTTGGCTACATGTACATGCTGAAGCTCAACCACTTGGTAGACGACAAGATGCACGCGCGTTCTACCGGTTCTTACTCGCTGGTGACTCAGCAGCCCTTGGGTGGTAAGGCACAGTTCGGTGGTCAGCGCTTCGGTGAGATGGAAGTGTGGGCGTTGGAAGCCTACGGCGCTGCGTACACGCTACAAGAGATGCTCACCGTCAAGTCGGACGACGTCGAAGGCCGCACCAAGATGTACAAGAACATCGTGGATGGCGACCACACCATGCAGGCAGGCATGCCGGAATCCTTCAACGTACTCGTGAAGGAAATCCGCTCGCTGGGCATCGATATCGAGTTAGAGAGCTAGGAGCCGTCATATGAAAGATTTGGTGAAAGTACTCAAATCGCAGTCTCAGTCCGAAGAGTTCGACGCGATCAAGATTACCCTCGCGTCGCCGGACATGATTCGCTCCTGGTCGTTTGGCGAGGTGAAGAAGCCCGAGACCATCAACTACCGTACCTTCAAGCCGGAGCGGGATGGTCTGTTCTGCGCCAAGATCTTTGGCCCGGTCAAGGACTACGAGTGTCTGTGCGGCAAGTACAAGCGCATGAAGCACCGTGGCATCATTTGTGAGAAGTGTGGCGTCGAAGTCACCAAGGCTGCCGTGCGCCGTGAGCGCATGGGCCATATCGAGCTGGCCTCGCCGGTCGCTCACATCTGGTTTTTGAAATCACTGCCGTCGCGTATCGGCATGTTCCTCGATATGACCCTGCGTGATATCGAACGCGTGCTGTACTTCGAAAGCTTCGTGGTCATCGACCCGGGCATGACCACGCTGGAGCGTGGTCAGCTGCTCAACGACGAGCAGTACTTCGAAGCCCTGGAAGAGTTCGGCGATGACTTCGACGCCCGCATGGGTGCCGAAGCCGTTCAGGAACTGCTCAAGGACATCGATCTGGAAGAAGAGATCAACACGCTGCGCGAAGAGATTCCGCAGACCAACTCTGAAACCAAGATCAAGAAGCTCTCCAAGCGCCTGAAGCTGCTCGAAGCGTTCTACCACTCCGGCAATGCGCCGGCGTGGATGGTCATGGAAGTGCTGCCCGTGCTGCCGCCGGACCTGCGTCCGCTGGTACCGCTGGACGGTGGCCGCTTCGCGACCTCCGATCTCAACGACCTCTACCGTCGTGTGATCAACCGTAACAACCGCCTGAAGCGTCTGCTGGACCTCAATGCGCCGGACATCATCGTGCGCAACGAGAAGCGTATGCTGCAGGAAGCGGTGGATGCGCTGCTGGACAACGGCCGTCGCGGCCGTGCCATCACTGGCTCCAACAAGCGTCCGCTGAAATCCCTTGCCGACATGATCAAGGGTAAGCAGGGCCGTTTCCGTCAGAACCTGCTGGGTAAGCGTGTCGACTACTCCGGCCGTTCGGTCATCACCGTGGGCCCGACCCTGCGTCTGCACCAGTGTGGTCTGCCGAAGAAGATGGCCCTCGAGCTGTTCAAGCCGTTCATCTACTCCAAGCTGCAGTCGCTGGGCCATGCATCCACGATCAAAGCCGCGAAGAAGATGGTCGAGCGCGAACTGCCGGAAGTTTGGGATATTCTGGCCGACGTCATCCGCGAACACCCGGTACTGCTCAACCGTGCACCGACCCTGCACCGTCTGGGTATCCAGGCGTTCGAACCGCTGCTGATCGAAGGCAAGGCGATCCAGCTGCACCCGCTGGTGTGTGCGGCTTACAACGCCGACTTCGACGGTGACCAGATGGCGGTCCACGTACCGCTGACCCTGGAAGCCCAGCTCGAAGCGCGTGCGCTGATGATGGCCACCAACAACGTGCTGTCGCCAGCCAACGGCGAGCCGATCATCGTACCGTCGCAGGACGTTGTTCTGGGTCTGTACTACATGACCCGCGAAAAGATCAACGCCAAGGGCGAAGGCATGGTGTTCTCTGACCTCAACGAGGTAGAGCGTGCCTTCGGTACTCAGTCCGTCTCGCTGCATGCTCGCGTCAAAGTGCGCCTGGATGAAGTGGATGTCGACGAAGAGACCGGCGAGCGCTCCGAGCATCGTCGCCTGTACGACACCACGGTGGGCCGTGCCCTGCTGTTCCGCATTCTGCCGGAAGGGGTACCGTTCGCGCTGATCGATCAGCCGATGAAGAAGAAGGCGATCTCCAGCCTGATCAATGAAGTGTATCGCCGTGCGGGCCTCAAGCCCACGGTCATCTTCGCTGACCAGCTGATGTACACCGGCTTCCGTCTGGCGACCTGGTCCGGCGCCTCGATCGGTGTCAACGACTTCGTCATTCCCGACGCCAAGACCGAGATCGTCGACGCGGCCGAAGCCGAAGTCAAAGAGATCGAAGACCAGTTCTCGTCCGGTCTGGTGACCGCAGGCGAGAAGTACAACAAGGTTATCGACATCTGGTCCAAGGCCAACGACAAGGTGGCCAAGGCGATGATGGTGGGTATCTCCAAGGAGACCGTCGTCGACCGTGAAGGCAATGAAGTGGAGCAGGACTCCTTCAACAGCGTCTTCATCATGGCCGACTCCGGTGCCCGTGGTAGCGCCGCCCAGATCCGTCAGCTGGCGGGTATGCGTGGTCTGATGGCCAAGCCGGATGGCTCGATCATCGAACCCCCCATCGTGGCCAACTTCCGTGAAGGTCTGAACGTACTGCAGTACTTCATCTCGACCCACGGTGCGCGTAAAGGTCTGGCGGATACGGCCCTGAAAACGGCCAACTCCGGTTATCTGACTCGTCGTCTGGTCGACGTGGCCCAGGATCTGGTGATCACCGAAACCGACTGTGGCACCGAGAACGGTCTGACGCTGCACCCGATCATCGAGGGTGGCGATATCATCGTACCGCTGTCACAGCGTGTCCTGGGCCGGGTAGTGGCGCAGGACGTCATCGATCCGAGCACCGAAGAAGTGCTGATCCCGCGCAACACGCTGCTCGACGAGAAGTGGTGTGCGTCGCTGGACACCATGGGGGTGGACGAGATCATCGTGCGCTCCACCATCACCTGTGACACCGCGCACGGCGTTTGTTCGTCCTGCTACGGTCGGGACCTGGCGCGTGGCCATCAGGTCAACATCGGTGAGTCGGTGGGTGTCATCGCTGCCCAGTCCATCGGTGAGCCGGGTACCCAGCTGACCATGCGTACGTTCCACATCGGTGGTGCGGCATCGCGTTCCTCGGCGGTCGACAGCGTACAGGTGAAGCACGGCGGTAAAGTACGCCTGCACAACATCAAGCACGTTGAGCGTGCCGACGGCAAGCTGGTGGTGGTGTCTCGTTCAAGCGCCCTGGCCGTCGCCGACGATCACGGTCGTGAGCGTGAGTACTACAAGCTGCCTTACGGTGCCGAGCTGTCGGTTCGCGACGGTGACGTCGTCGACGCTGGCACGGTCGTGGCCAAGTGGGACCCGCACACCCATCCGATCATTGCGGAAGTGGAAGGTAAGGCCCAGTTCATCGATCTCGACGAAGGTGTCACCATGCACCGCAGCGTCGATGAAATGACCGGCCTCTCCTCCATCGAGGTCATCGAGACGGCTGCCCGCCCGATGGCCGGCCGCGACAAGCGCCCGATGGTGATGCTGCAGGACGCCGCAGGCGAGTACGTGTCCGTGTCCGGTTCCAACACGCCGGTACAGTACCTGCTGCCCGGCAACTCGATCATCTCCGTGGACGACGGCTCGACCATCGGTGTGGGTGAAGTCGTTGCCCGTATCCCGGTAGAAGCCTCGGGTAACAAGGACATCACCGGTGGTCTGCCGCGGGTAGCCGACCTGTTCGAAGCGCGTAAGCCGAAAGAGTCGGCCATTCTCGCGGAAATCAGCGGTGTGGTGAGCTTCGGTAAAGAGACCAAGGGCAAGCGTCGTCTGACGATTACCCCGGAGTCTGGCGATCCGTTCGAAGCGCTGATTCCGAAATGGCGTCAAATCGCCGTCTTCGAAGGCGAAGCCGTCGAGAAGGGCGAAGTGATTTCCGATGGCCCGAGCAACCCGCACGACATCCTGCGCCTGCTGGGTGTGGCGGAGCTGGCCAAGTACATCACTGCCGAAGTACAGGACGTATACCGTCTGCAAGGTGTAGGCATCAACGACAAGCACATCGAAGTCATCGTGCGTCAGATGCTACGCAAGGTAGAGATCACCGATTCCGGCGACTCTGACTTCATCACCGGCGACCAGGCAGAACTGGTGCGCGTGCTGGAGCAGAACGAGCGTCTGGAGAAAGAAGGCAAGTTCCCGGCCAAGTACCAACGCTTGCTGCTGGGTATCACCAAGGCCAGCTTGGCCACCGAATCGTTCATTTCGGCGGCGTCGTTCCAGGAAACGACCCGCGTATTGACCGAAGCGGCGGTAACCGGCAAGCGCGATTACCTGCGTGGCCTGAAAGAAAACGTGGTAGTTGGACGTCTGATTCCGGCAGGTACCGGTCTGACTCACCACGCAGAGCGTCGTCGCAAGCGCGAAGACGTAGAGCGTCTGTTCAACCCCTCGGCTACCGAGGTTGAGCAGGAGCTGGGTGCTCAGTTGACCGCCCTGGATTCAGACGACGATCTGTAACCCAGGACAGGCCACGAGCAGCCAAGAGCGGCTGGCCCTGAATGGCAGGAACCTGGCGGTAAACCACCGCCAGGGCTTGACGCCAGGCAGGGTCAGCCTTTAGAATGCGCAGCCTTTAACAGTGGGGTGGGTGCGCCCGCATCCGCTGCTTGCATTTGTTAATAGGCCAAGGCAACCATTGGAGTCAGCTAAACACCATGGCAACGATTAATCAGCTAGTGCGCAAGCCGCGCAAGCGCCCCGTCACCAAGAGTGACGTGCCTGCGCTTCAGGCATGCCCGCAAAAGCGCGGCGTTTGTACGCGCGTTTACACCACCACCCCCAAGAAGCCGAACTCGGCCCTGCGTAAGGTTTGCCGTGTGCGCCTGACCAACGGTTTCGAAGTCTCTTCTTACATCGGTGGTGAAGGTCACAACCTCCAGGAGCACTCTGTTGTTCTGATTCGCGGCGGTCGTGTAAAGGATTTGCCAGGTGTGCGTTATCACACCGTTCGTGGCGCCCTTGACACCTCTGGCGTACAGAACCGTAAGCAGGGTCGTTCCAAGTACGGTACCAAGCGTCCGAAGTCCTAAGGCGCTGAACGCAGCCTCATGGAGCGCTGCGGTGTTACCTTTTAACCGAATATGATGGTCTGATAAGAGTAAGGTCGGGCGGCGCCAAAGGCGCAAGCAGGTTCCGGGTTTACCTGAAGGATCCTTAATTGAGGGCTTATCATGCCTAGAAGAAGAGTTGTAGCTAAACGCGAAATCCTGCCGGATCCCAAGTTCGGAAGTGAGCGTCTGGCGAAGTTCATGAACCACCTGATGGTCAGCGGCAAGAAGTCCGTAGCTGAGCGCATCGTCTATGGTGCGTTGGACAAGGTTGCCGAGCGTAGTAAAGAAGAGCCGCTGGAAATCTTCGACAAGGCGCTGGAAACCATCCAGCCGATGGTCGAAGTAAAGTCGCGCCGCGTGGGTGGTGCTACTTATCAGGTGCCGGTTGAAGTTCGTCCGTCACGCCGCCAAGCGCTGGCAATGCGCTGGCTGGTAGACGCTGCGCGTCGTCGCGGTGAGAAAACGATGGTTCAGCGCCTGGCAGGTGAAATGCTGGATGCCGCTGAGGGCAAAGGCTCTGCTGTCAAGAAGCGTGAAGACGTGCACCGTATGGCAGAAGCCAACAAGGCCTTCTCTCACTATCGTTTCTAAGCTCGACGTTTCTGGGCTCGTGTCTTTTTCTGTCGGTTGCAGTGCGTTAAAAGTCTTTATCGTCATGTTGCAACACGCCGCCGCTATCGTTGTCGATGGCGGCGGTGGCATAAGCAGAAATGGCACCGCTGGATCAACGAGCATCGCCAACTAACGGGAGTTTCACCGTGGCACGCAAAACACCGCTTAATCGCTACCGTAACCTGGGGATTGTGGCTCACGTCGACGCAGGTAAAACTACCACCACTGAGCGTGTACTGTTTTACACTGGCGTAAACCACAAGCTGGGCGAAACGCATGAGGGTGCGTCTACGACCGACTGGATGGAGCAGGAGCAGGAGCGTGGTATCACTATCACCTCTGCTGCTGTAACCACCTTTTGGAAGGGGATGAATCATCAGTTTGATGAGCACCGTATCAACATCATCGACACCCCCGGGCACGTTGACTTCACTATCGAAGTTGAGCGTTCTCTGCGTGTTCTCGATGGTGCGGTCGTTGTACTGTGCGGTTCCTCCGGCGTTCAGCCGCAGACCGAAACCGTATGGCGTCAGGCCAACAAGTACGAAGTTCCGCGCATGGTGTTCGTCAACAAGATGGACCGTACCGGCGCTGATTTCTTCATGGTTGTCGACCAGCTGAAAGAGCGCCTGGGTGCCAACGCCGTGCCGATCCAGATCAACTGGGGCACGGAAGAAGACTTCAAGGGCGTTATCGACCTGATCGAGATGAAGGCTATCCTCTGGAACGAGGAAGACCTTGGAACGAGCTATGAGCTTGTAGATATCCCTGCAGAGTTGGTCGAAACCGCTGAAGAGTACCGTGAGCAGATGGTCGAAGCCGCTGCCGAGGCCTCTGAAGAGCTGATGGACAAGTACCTTGAAGAAGGCGAGCTGAGCGTCGCTGAGATCAAGGCAGGCCTGCGCGCCCGTACATTGGCAAGCGAAGTCGTTCTAGTCACCTGTGGTTCTGCCTTCAAGAACAAAGGTGTTCAGGCGGTTCTGGACGCAGTAGTTGAATATCTGCCGTCACCAACGGAAGTCAAGGCCATTGAAGGTGAGCTGGACGACAAGGATGGTACTGTCGCAACTCGTGAAGCTGACGATAATGCTCCGTTTGCTGCACTGGCGTTCAAGATTGCTACCGACCCCTTCGTTGGTACTCTGACCTTCATTCGCGTCTACTCGGGCGTTCTGAAGTCTGGTGACGGCGTCTACAACTCCGTCAAGCAGAAGAAAGAGCGCGTTGGTCGTATCGTTCAGATGCACGCTAATACACGCGAAGAGATCAAGGAAGTACTGGCGGGCGACATCGCGGCCTGTATCGGCCTGAAAGACGTCACCACCGGTGACACCCTGTGCGATATCGATGACAAGATCGTTCTCGAGCGTATGGAGTTCCCGGATCCGGTGATCTCGGTTGCTGTTGAGCCGAAATCTAAAGCTGATCAAGAGAAAATGGGCGTTGCGCTTGGCAAGCTGGCCCAGGAAGATCCTTCGTTCCAGGTCAAGACCGACGAAGAGACCGGTCAGACCATCATCTCCGGTATGGGTGAGCTGCACCTGGACATCATCGTTGACCGTATGCGTCGCGAGTTCAAGGTAGAAGCCAATATCGGTAAGCCGCAGGTCGCCTACCGCGAAACCATTCGCGGCAGCGTCGAGCAGGAAGGCAAGTTCGTTCGTCAGTCTGGTGGTCGTGGTCAGTTCGGTCACGTCTGGCTGCGCATCGAGCCGCTGACTGCAGAAGAGAAGGGTGAAGGCGAAGAAGAGATCTTCTTCAAGTTCAACTCTGAAATCGTGGGTGGTGTGGTTCCCAAGGAATACGTCCCTGCGGTTGAGAAGGGTGCTTTCGAGCAGCTGAAAAACGGTGTCATCGCCGGTTACCCGATGATCGACGTCAAAGTCACGCTGTTTGATGGTTCCTACCATGACGTGGACTCGAACGAGACTGCGTTCAAGATTGCTTCTTCCATGGCAGTGAAAGAAGGTGCCCGGAAGGCCAAGGCCGTGCTGCTGGAGCCGGTGATGAAGGTCGAAGTCGTGACCCCCGAAGATTTTATGGGTGACGTCATGGGCGACCTGAACCGTCGTCGCGGCCTGGTGCAGGGCATGGATGACTCTTCCTCTGGTAAAGTCATTCGTGCAACGGTGCCACTGGGTGAGATGTTCGGTTACGCAACCGATCTGCGCTCACAGACCCAGGGCCGTGCGAGCTACTCTATGGAGTTCGCGAAGTACGAGGAGGCGCCCTCCAGCGTCGTTGAAGCCGTCATCAACCAAAACGGTTAACCGTTAGCTAACGTAAAGAGGTTATAGCAGTGGCTAAGGAAAAATTTGAACGTTCCAAACCGCACGTCAACGTCGGCACCATCGGTCACGTCGACCACGGTAAAACGACTCTGACAGCGGCCCTGACCCGCGTGTCTGCTGAGGTTTTCGGCGGCGACTGGCGTGCATTCGATACTATCGATAACGCACCGGAAGAGCGTGAGCGTGGTATCACCATCGCGACTTCTCACGTTGAGTACCAGTCTGAAGAGCGTCACTACGCGCACGTTGACTGCCCGGGACACGCTGACTACGTCAAGAACATGATCACTGGTGCTGCTCAGATGGACGGCGCTATCCTGGTATGTTCTGCCGCTGACGGCCCCATGCCGCAGACTCGCGAGCACATCCTGCTGTCTCGTCAGGTTGGTGTTCCGTTCATCGTTGTGTTCCTGAACAAAGCGGACATGGTCGATGACGAAGAGCTGCTCGAGCTGGTCGAAATGGAAGTTCGTGAACTTCTGAACGAGTACGACTTCCCGGGTGACGACACGCCGATCATCACTGGTTCTGCGCTGATGGCTCTGAACGGTGAAGACGAGAACGGCATGGGTACTACTGCCGTGACCAACCTGATCAAGGCTCTGGATGAGTACATCCCTGAGCCGGAGCGTGCCATCGACCAGCCGTTCCTGATGCCGATCGAAGACGTATTCTCTATCTCTGGCCGTGGTACTGTTGTTACCGGTCGTGTAGAGCGCGGCATCGTGAAAGCCGGTGAAGAAGTGGAAATCGTGGGTATCCGCGATACCACCAAAACCACCGTAACTGGCGTTGAAATGTTCCGTAAGCTGCTCGACGAAGGTCGTGCAGGTGAGAACGTTGGCGCCCTGCTGCGTGGTACCAAGCGTGATGACGTCGAGCGTGGCCAGGTTCTGGCCAAGCCGGGCACCATCAACCCGCACACCACGTTCGAAGCCGAAGTATACGTACTGTCCAAGGAAGAAGGCGGTCGTCACACGCCTTTCTTCAAGGGCTACCGTCCGCAGTTCTACTTCCGTACCACTGACGTAACCGGTACTTGTGAACTGCCGGAAGGCGTTGAAATGGTAATGCCGGGCGATAACATCAAAATGGTTATCACCCTGATCGCTCCGATCGCCATGGACGAAGGTCTGCGCTTCGCTATCCGCGAAGGTGGCCGTACCGTAGGTGCTGGCGTCGTAGCCAAGATCGTCAAGTAAGCTGTTGGCTTGATGATGCAAGGGGGCTCGCAAGAGCCCCCTTTTCTGCGCACCAATCGCAAATGTTTGACATGGCCGATTGGCGTGCCTATAATGCGCATCCTTTGAATGCGTGGGTAGACGGCTCGCGCCGTCGACATCCATTGGAGTTTAGGGCAAATGCAGAACCAAAAGATTCGCATTCGGTTGAAAGCGTTCGACCATCGCCTGATCGATCAGTCCACTGCGGAAATCGTTGAAACCGCTAAGCGTACTGGTGCTCAGGTTCGTGGTCCGATCCCGCTGCCGACCAACCGCGAGCGCTATACCATCCTGATTTCTCCGCACGTCAACAAGGACGCGCGCGATCAGTATGAGATTCGCACTCACAAGCGTGTGCTCGACATCGTTGAGCCGACCGAGAAAACCGTTGATGCGCTGATGAAGCTCGACCTCGCCGCTGGCGTAGACGTGCAAATCAAGCTCGACTAATACACTAGACACTTTGCGGCCCAGCGCTCATCGCCATCTGTCGAGAGCAGCAGCCGCCGCGCCGTGAGGCGCCACACAATGTGCTAGTGGAATGCTCTGGAAAGGGCAGCCATAGCGGGTGATAGCCCCGTACACTATAGGAGACTGAGCATGACTATCGGTTTAGTCGGTATCAAGGCCGGGATGACCCGCGTCTTTACCGAAGATGGCGCATCTGTGCCCGTGACCGTTATTGAAGTTGATCCTAACCGTGTAACGCGCGTCAAGACGCTTGAGTCTGACGGCTACGCAGCGGTTCAGGTCACTACTGGTTCTCGTAAAGCCAAACACCTCACCAAAGCGCAAGCGGGTCAGTTTGCCAAGGCGGGTGTCGAGGCTGGTCGTTCACTGATGGAATTCCGCCTTGCAGAAGGCGAAGAAGCTCCTGAAGTGGGTGGCGAACTCACCGTATCCCTCTTCGAAGCTGGTCAAAAGATCGACGTGACTGGCACTTCCAAGGGTAAAGGCTTCCAGGGTGCTGTTAAGCGCTGGAACTTCCGTACCCAAGACAACAGCCATGGTAACTCCCTGTCGCATCGTGCGCCGGGTTCTATCGGCATGTGTCAGACACCTGGTCGCGTATTCAAGGGCAAGAAAATGGCCGGTCAAATGGGTAACACCCGTTGCACCGTGCAGAGCCTTGAGATCGTCCGTGTCGACGCCGAGCGTAACCTGCTGCTGATCAAGGGCGCTGTACCGGGAGCGACCGGTAGCAACGTGATCGTTCGCAGCGCCGTGAAAGCTGGCTGAAGGGGATAATTACCAATGAATCTGAATCTTGCTGCAGGCGCGGGTACCGTTGAAGTAGCCGACGCCACTTTTGGCAAAGAATTCAACGAAGCGCTGGTGCATCAGGTCGTCACTGCCTATCTGGCAGCTGGTCGTCAGGGTACACGCGCTCAAAAGAGCCGTTCCGACGTGCGTGGCGGTGGTAAGAAGCCGTGGCGTCAGAAGGGTACCGGTCGTGCACGCGCTGGTACTATCCGCTCTCCGCTGTGGCGCAGTGGTGGTGTTACTTTCGCGGCGCGTCCTCAGGACTACACCCAGAAAGTAAACCGCAAAATGTACCGCGCGGCGATGCGCTCCATCCTGTCTGAGCTGGTCCGTCAAGAGCGCCTGGTCGCGATTGAAGAGTTCAGCGTAGAAGCGCCGAAGACCAAGCAGGTAGCTGCCAAGCTGAAAGAGCTCAACCTTGAGAAAGTGTTGATCGTCACTGAAGAAGTCGACGAAACGCTCTATCTGGCCGCACGCAACCTTCCCCACGTTGACGTGGTGGATGTCGCTGCCGCTGATCCGGTGAGCCTGGTTGCCTTTGACAAGGTCCTGGTCACCGTCTCCGCCCTGCGTAAATTCGAGGAGAAGCTGGCATGAACCAGGAACGCGTATTCAAGGTTCTGCTTGGACCGCACGTGACCGAAAAGGCCGCGATGGCAGCCGAGCGCAACCAGTACGTTTTCAAGGTGGCACCCGATGCTACCAAGCCCGAGATCAAGAAAGCCGTTGAAGCACTGTTCGGCAAGAAGGTCGGTGGCGTTCAGGTACTGAACGTCAAGGGTAAAACCAAGCGTACTGCTCACGGCGTTGGCCTGCGTAAGGGTTACCGCAAGGCGTATGTGACCCTGGCTGCGGGTGAAACGCTCGAAGACTTCTCTGGCGCCGAATAAGGGCAGGAGTACGGATAATGGCAATCGTCAAGACCAAACCCACATCCGCCGGTCGTCGCCACGTCGTCAAGATCGTTGGTGAGGAGCTGTACAAGGGCCGTGCTTATGCACCGCTTTTGGAAAAACAGTCCAAGTCCGGTGGCCGTAACAACTACGGTCGCATCACCACCCGCCACGTGGGCGGTGGTCACCGTCATCACTATCGGTTGATCGACTTCAAACGCACCAAGGATGGCATTCCGGCCACCGTTGAGCGTCTGGAGCACGACCCGAACCGCAGTGCGCACATTGCGCTGCTGAAATATGCCGATGGCGAGCGTCGTTACATCATTGCACCGAAAGGCGTCAGCGCCGGTGACGTGCTGGAATCTGGTGTCAACGCGCCCATCAAGAAAGGCAATGCCTTGCCGCTGCGTAACATCCCGCTCGGTTCTACCGTTCACGGTATCGAACTGAAACCGGGTAAAGGCGCGCAGATTGCTCGCAGTGCCGGTACTAGCGCTCAGCTGGTTGCTCGTGAAGGTAACTACGCCACCCTGCGTCTTCGCTCTGGCGAAATGCGCAAGGTGCTGGCCGAGTGCCGCGCGACCCTGGGCGAAGTGAGCAACTCCGAGCACAGCCTGCGTCAACTTGGCAAGGCCGGTGCGAAGCGCTGGAGAGGCGTGCGTCCGACAGTTCGCGGCGTCGCGATGAACCCTGTGGATCACCCGCACGGTGGTGGCGAAGGCCGCACCAGCGGTGGCCGTCACCCGGTTACTCCGTGGGGCGTGCCGACCAAGGGTCACAAGACGCGTAAGAACAAGCGCACCGACAAGCTGATCGTACGTCGTCGTAACAAGACGCGTTGATCTAAATTGCCAAGACATTAAGAGGTAACGGCTGTGCCACGTTCACTAAAGAAAGGTCCCTTCATTGACCTTCATCTTTTGAAGAAGGTAGAGGCTGCAGTGGAGAAGAACGACCGTAAACCGATCAAGACCTGGTCGCGTCGTTCGATGATCCTGCCAAACATGGTAGGCCTCACAATCGCTGTCCATAACGGTCGCCAACACGTCCCGGTGCACGTCTCCGAGGAAATGGTTGGTCACAAGCTGGGCGAATTCGCTGCCACTCGCACTTATCGCGGGCATGCGGCGGACAAGAAAGCCAAACGGTAAGCCAGAGAGGATTGAGAGATGGAAGTCACAGCTAAGCTGCGTGGCGCTCGTTTATCCGCCCAGAAGGCCCGTTTGGTGGCTGACCAGGTGCGCGGTAAACCGGTCGCCGAAGCACTCGACCTGCTGACCTTCTCACCGAAGAAGGCTGCCAAGCTAGTCAAGAAAGTGCTGCAGTCCGCCATTGCAAACGCGGAAGAAAATAACGGCATGGATATCGACGAGCTGCGTGTCTCGACCATCTGCGTCGATGAGGGCATGACGCTCAAGCGTATCAAGCCGCGTGCCAAAGGCCGCGCGGATCGTATCTTGAAGCGCACCTGCCACATCACCGTCAAGGTAGCCGAGAAGTAGGAGTCGACCAGATGGGTCAGAAAGTCAATCCAACAGGCATTCGACTGGGCATCGTCAAAGACCATGCTTCTGTCTGGTATGCCGAGCGCGGCGCCTATGCCGATAAGCTCAACAACGATCTCGAAGTGCGCAGCTTCCTGGACGAGCGTCTGAAAAGCGCCTCCGTAAGCCGCATTCACATCGAGCGTCCGGCGAACAATGCCCGCATCACCATTCACACTGCCCGTCCGGGTATCGTGATTGGCAAGAAAGGTGAAGATGTCGACCGTCTGCGTCGTGATCTGACCGAGATGATGGGCGTTCCGGTGCATGTGAACATCGAAGAAGTTCGCAAGCCCGAGCTGGATGCCAAGCTGGTTGCTGCCAACGTGGCAGGTCAGCTTGAGCGTCGCGTCATGTTCCGTCGTGCCATGAAGCGCGCGGTACAGAACGCAATGCGTCTTGGCGCTGGCGGCATCAAGATTCAGCTGTCAGGTCGTCTGGGTGGCGCCGAAATCGCACGTACCGAATGGTACCGCGAAGGTCGCGTTCCGCTGCATACTCTGCGTGCGGACATCGACTACGCCACTTACGAAGCTCACACCACCTACGGCGTCATCGGCGTCAAAGTGTGGATCTTCAAGGGTGAAATCCTCGGCGGTATCGAGGAAGTACGTGCCAAGGCCAAGCAACAGCAACAGCCTGCCGGCAACGCGCCCAAGAAGAAAGGTTCCAGGTAAGGGGAGAGCGAGTCGATGTTACAGCCCAAGCGTATGAAATTCCGCAAGATGATGAAAGGCCGCAACCGTGGCCTGGCGCATCGCGGAAGCAAGATCAGCTTCGGGGAGTACGGCCTCAAGGCAACCGGTCGTGGCCGCATCACTGCGCGTCAGATCGAAGCTGGCCGTCGTGCGATCACACGTCACGTCAAGCGTGGCGGTAAAATCTGGATCCGCGTTTTCCCTGACAAGCCGATTTCCAAGAAGCCGCTCGAAGTTCGTATGGGTAAGGGTAAAGGTTCCGTTGAGTACTGGGTAGCCCAGATCCAGCCGGGTCGGGTCCTGTATGAAATTGAAGGTGTATCCGAAGAGCTGGCCCGTGAAGCATTTGAACTGGCCGCCCAGAAGATGCCCCTGTCCACCACCTTTGCGAAACGGACGGTGATGTGATGAAAGCCCAGGAAATTCGTGAAAAGTCCGTAGGAGAGCTCCAAGAGCAGCTCCTCGAGCTCCTCCGCGAGCAGTTTAACCTGCGCATGCAGAAGGCCACTGGCCAACTGAGCCAGACTCATCTGCTCAAGCAGGTCCGTCGGGATATCGCCCGCGTTAAGACTGTGCTCAACGAGAAGGCAGGTGATTGAGATGGCCGAAGAGAAAAAAACACGTACGCTGACCGGCAAGGTGGTCAGCGACAAGATGGACAAGTCCATCGTCGTCATGATCGAGCGTCGTGAGCGTCACCCGATCTACGGAAAATACGTCAAGCGCTCCACCAAGCTGCACGCCCATGATGAGGCGAACCAGGCAAAGGCAGGCGATACGGTTTCCATTCAGGAGTGCCGTCCGCTTTCCAAGAAGAAAGCCTGGACGCTGGTCGAGGTGGTCGAGCAGGCCAAGGGTTAATCCCCTGCGTCTGTTCAACCAGTGCAGTCAGATTAGGTTTGGAGAAAACCGATGATTCAGACTCAGACAATGCTGGATGTCGCCGACAACAGCGGAGCGCGCCGGGTGCAATGCATCAAGGTGCTGGGCGGTTCACACCGTCGCTACGCCCGCGTTGGTGACGTCATTAAAGTAACGGTCAAAGAAGCTATTCCTCGTGGCAAGGTCAAAAAAGGCCAGGTCCTCAAGGCAGTAGTCGTTCGTACCCGTAGTGGCGTCCGTCGTAGTGACGGTTCGCTGATCCGTTTCGATGGAAATGCGGCAGTTTTGTTGAATAACACCAACGAACAGCCGATCGGCACGCGTATCTTCGGGCCGGTAACTCGTGAACTTCGTAATGAGAAGTTCATGAAGATCATTTCCCTAGCGCCTGAAGTGCTGTAAGGAGCGAGGCGGATATGCAAAAGATCAAACGTGACGATGAAGTCATCGTCATCGCCGGGAAGGATAAGGGCAAGCGCGGCACGGTGAAGCGGGTACTTGAAAACCGTTTCGTGGTGTCCGGTGTGAATATGATCAAGCGTCACACCAAGCCTAATCCCATGGCGGGAAATCAGGGCGGTATCGTCGAGCGTGAGGCTCCGATTCACGCGTCCAACGTAGCCATCTTCAATTCGGAGACCGGTAAGGCGGATCGCGTCGGCTTCCAGGTGAAGGAAGACGGTACCAAGGTACGTATCTACAAGTCGACGCAGACGCAGATCGACGCCTAACGCGAGTCGGGTAGCATAATGGCGAACTTGAAAGAACGTTATCAAAACGAGGTGGTAGCTCAACTCAAAGAGCAGTTCAGCTACGCCAACGTAATGCAGGTACCCCGGATCACGAAAGTGACTCTGAACATGGGTATCGGCGAAGCGGTCAGCGACAAAAAGCTGATCGACAATGCCATCGGCGACCTGGAGAAGCTTTCCGGTCAGAAGCCGCTGGTGACCAAGGCACGCAAGTCCATCGCGGGCTTCAAGGTGCGCGAAGGTTGGCCGATCGGTATCAAAGTGACACTGCGCTCCGAGCGTATGTGGGACTTCCTGGACCGTCTGGTGAACATTGCCATCCCACGCGTGCGTGACTTCCGTGGTCTCAACCCGAAGTCCTTCGACGGTCGCGGCAACTACTCCATGGGTGTGCGTGAGCAGATCATCTTCCCGGAGATCGAATATGATAAAGTCGATCGCGTACGGGGGCTGGACGTCACTATCACTACTACCGCCAACACCGACGAGGAAGGTCGTGCGCTGCTTGCAGCACTGAACTTCCCGTTTAAGAAATAAGGGTTGGATCATGGCTAAGAAAAGTATGATAGAGCGTGAGCTCAAGCGTACTCAGCTGGTCGAGAAGTATGCGGCTAAGCGCGCAGAGCTCAAGAAAATCATCTCGGACGTGAACGCTTCTGAAGAAGATCGTTTCGAGGCGACGCTGAAGCTGCAGCAACTGCCGCGCGACTCCAGCCCGGTGCGTCAGCGTAACCGCTGCCGCGTGACTGGCCGTCCGCACGGCTTTTACAACAAGTTCGGCCTCGGCCGTAACAAGCTGCGTGAAGCCGCCATGCGTGGCGACGTCCCTGGCCTCAAAAAGTCCAGCTGGTAACGCCACGTAGAATCATCAGGAGCGCACATTAAATGAGCATGCAAGACACTCTGGCGGATATGTTTACCCGTATCCGCAATGCGCAGATGGCCACCAAGGAGACGGCTACCATGCCGTCCTCCAAACTGAAAGTCGAAGTGGCCCGAGTGCTAAAGGAAGAAGGCTACATTACCGACTTTACGGTGGCTGAAGGCGTCAAACCCGAGCTGACCGTTACTCTCAAGTACTTTGAGGGTAAGCCGGTTATCGAGCACATTCAGCGGGTTTCCAAGCCGTCTCTGCGTCAGTACAAGGGCAAGGACAACCTGCCCAAGGTAGCCGATGGCCTGGGTATCGCGATTGTCACCACCTCTAATGGTGTCATGACCGATCGTGCCGCGCGCCAGGCTGGCGTCGGTGGCGAAGTCATCTGCACCGTATTCTAGGAGGCTGGAATGTCCCGCATAGCGAAATATCCGGTTAAAGTGCCTGCTGGCGTTGATGTCAAAATCGATGCTGGCCAGCTGACCGCCAAAGGCGGCCAGGGCACGCTGTCTATGCCCATTCACCAGGACGTGGTGATTGGTCAAGAAGACGGCCAGCTGACCTTCGCCCCGAGTGAGTCTGCCAAGAGCTGGGCAATGGCCGGTACTACCCGCGCCTTGGTTCAGAACCTGGTTACGGGCGTATCCGAGGGTTTCACAAAAACTCTCGAAATTGTTGGCGTCGGTTATCGTGCCCAAGCTAAGGGCCAGACGCTCAATCTTTCACTGGGCTTCTCGCACCCGGTCGACTACGAACTGCCTAAAGGTGTTACAGCGGAAACGCCGAAGAACACCGTGATCGTGCTGAAAAGCGCGGACAAGCAGATGCTCGGTCAGTGCGCCGCGGAAATCCGCGCCTTCCGTCCGCCTGAGCCGTACAAAGGCAAGGGTGTACGTTACGCCGACGAGCAGGTGCGTCGCAAAGAAGCCAAGAAGAAGTAAGGCAGGGTTATGAACGCGAAGAAAGAATCTCGTCTCCGTCGTGCCCGCCGCGCTCGCGCCAAGATCCGCGAGCTGGGCGTGTATCGCCTGTGCGTCAACCGTACCCCGCGTCACATCTATGCGCAGATTATCTCGCCGGATGGTGGCAAGGTGCTGGCCAGCGCTTCTACGCTGGACAAAGCACTGCGCGAGGGTGCGACCGGTAACTCAGACGCGGCCTCCAAGGTCGGCGCTCTGATTGCCGAACGCGCTAAAGAAGCAGGCATCACCCAGGTGGCCTTCGACCGTGCTGGCTTTAAGTATCACGGTCGCGTCAAGGCTCTGGCCGACGCCGCACGTGAAGGCGGCCTGGAATTCTAAAGGGTTTTACGATGGCGAAGAACGAACAGCAAAACGGTGATCTGCAGGAGAAGTTAGTGCAGGTCAACCGCGTCGCCAAGGTGGTCAAGGGTGGTCGTATTTTCGGCTTCACCGCACTGACCGTCGTAGGTGATGGTAAAGGTCGTGTCGGTTTCGGTCGTGGCAAGGCGCGTGAAGTGCCGGTCGCAATCCAGAAAGCGATGGACCAGGCTCGTCGCAACATGGTCAAGGTCAACCTTGCAGGTCACACACTGCAGTACCCGGTAAAAGCCCGTCACGGTGCTTCCAAGGTGTACATGCAGCCGGCCTCCGAAGGTACTGGTATCATCGCTGGTGGCGCCATGCGTTCCGTACTGGAACTGGCAGGCGTTCACGATGTACTGGCCAAGTGCTACGGTTCCACCAACCCGGTTAACGTGGTACGGGCGACTGTCAAAGGTCTCTCTGCCATGCAAGCACCGGAAGACATCGCCGCCAAGCGCGGTCTGTCTGTCGAAGCGATCACGGGGTAAGGCACCATGGCAGCAACGATCAAGGTTACCCAGATCCGCAGCACCATCGGCGTTTTGCCCAAGCACAAGGCTACTATGAAAGGCCTGGGCCTGCGTCGCATCGGTCATACGGTTGAGCTGGAAGACACCCCTGCCGTACGCGGCATGATCCACAAGGTTAACTACCTTGTGCGCGTTGAGGGAGAGTAATCCATGAAACTCAATACCCTGAGCCCGGCACCGGGCTCCAAACACGCTGAAAAGCGCGTTGGTCGTGGTATCGGTTCCGGTCTGGGCAAGACCGGTGGCCGTGGCCACAAAGGTCAGAAATCACGCAGTGGCGGTAGCGTCAAGCCTGGTTTCGAAGGCGGTCAGATGCCGCTGCAGCGTCGTTTGCCGAAGTTTGGCTTCACGTCTGCCAAGTCGCTGGTATCTGAAGAAGTACGCCTGGCGGAACTTGCCAAGGTTGCCGGTGACGAAGTCACCATGGAAACCCTGAAGCAAGCCAACGTGCTGAAGGATGCGACGCTGCATGCGAAGATCATCCTTTCTGGCGAACTGAACAAAGCGGTTACCGTTCGTGGAATCAAGGTCACCAAAGGTGCCCGTGAAGCGATCGTAGCCGCTGGCGGCAAGGTAGAGGACTAAATGGCCAAGTCAGGAAACATGCCGGCGATGGGCAGCGGTCTGAGTGAACTGTGGGCGCGTTTGCGCTTCGTGCTCCTCGCCATCGTGGTGTACCGTATCGGTGCCCACATTCCCGTTCCCGGTATCAATCCTGACCAGCTTGCTGCCTTGTTCAGGGAGCAACAGGGCACCATCCTGGGCATGTTCAACATGTTCTCGGGTGGCGCCCTGGAGCGCATGAGCGTCCTCGCCCTGGGCATCATGCCCTATATTTCGGCGTCGATTATCATGCAGCTGATGACTGCAGTCTCCCCTCATCTTGAACAGCTCAAGAAAGAGGGCGAGGCTGGCCGCCGCAAGATTAGCCAGTACACCCGCTACGGCACGGTGTTACTGGCTTTTGTCCAGGCTACCGGCATGTCCGTGGGTCTGGCTAGCCAAGGCATCGCTTACAGCGCTGACTTCAGCTTCTATTTCACCGCCATCATCACGTTTGTGTCGGGTGCGGTGTTTATGATGTGGCTAGGCGAGCAGATCACCGAGAAGGGCATCGGCAACGGTATTTCGCTGCTGATCTTCGCGGGGATCGTCGCTGGGCTGCCCAGTGCCGTGGGGCAAGCCTTCGAGCTTGCTCGTAACGAAGGGGCCTGGAATGTTCTTCCGCTGTTAGCGCTGTCCGTGCTAGGTATTGCCACCGTGGCATTCGTGGTGTTCATCGAGCGTGGCCAACGCCGCCTCAAGGTGAACTACCCACGTCGCCAAGTGGGCAACAAGATGTATGCAGGTCAAAGCAGCTACTTGCCGTTGAAGGTGAACATGGCGGGCGTCATTCCCGCGATCTTTGCCTCCAGTATCCTACTCTTCCCGGCCTCTATCGGTCAGTGGGTAGGTGCTGGCGAAGGCATGGAGTGGTTGCAGCGAGCCTCGCAGGCGTTAGGCCCGGGCCAACCGCTTTACATCTTGCTTTTCGCTGCGGCAGTGGTATTCTTCTGCTTCTTTTACACAGCGCTGGTCTTCAACCCCAAGGATGTGGCTGACAATCTCAAAAAGTCAGGCGCTTTCCTGCCGGGCATTCGCCCCGGCGAGCAGACCGCTCGCTATATCGACAAAGTGATGACTCGTCTCACTCTGTTCGGTGCCTTGTATATCACTGCGGTTTCCCTGATGCCCCAGTTCCTGATCGTAGCATGGAACGTTCCGTTCTTCTTTGGCGGTACGTCGCTGCTGATCGTGGTAGTGGTCATCATGGACTTCATGGCCCAGGTGCAGTCGCATCTCATGTCGCATCAATATGACTCAGTGATGAAGAAGTCCAACCTGAAAGGCTACGGTAGCGGCGGCATCATGCGCTGAGGCGCCCCTAACGAATTGGCGCGCCGCGAGCCGTTTTTGGAGAAAGAACGATGAAAGTTCGAGCTTCCGTAAAGAAGATGTGCCGTAACTGCAAGATCATTCGTCGCAATGGCGCTGTACGCGTCATCTGTGTCGAGCCGCGGCACAAGCAGCGTCAGGGCTAAGCCTGGGCTGTTTTAAGCGGGTGCAGGCATACCCCTTGCCTTCGGGCTCCTAAAGGGGTATGCTGTTGCGCCTTTTGTAGATGAATAAACGAGCAAGCCGCTCAAATTTCGGAGTAAGCTGATGGCCCGTATTGCAGGCGTCAATATCCCGGACAACAAGCATGCGGCGATCTCGCTGACCTATATCTTCGGGATTGGCCGTACTCGCGCTCAACACATCTGTGTTGCTGCCGGTATCGCGCCGACTACCAAGATCGTAGATCTGTCTGGCGAAGAGCTGGACACCCTGCGTTCTGAAGTTGGTAAGTACACCGTAGAAGGCGACCTTCGTCGTGATGTCACGCTTAACATCAAGCGTCTCATGGACTTAGGCTGCTACCGTGGTCTGCGTCATCGTCGTAGTCTTCCGCTGCGTGGTCAGCGGACCAAGACTAACGCGCGTACCCGTAAGGGCCCGCGTAAGCCGATCCGCAAATAACACGCAGGCTCTTTAATCGAGAGCTGACGTTAAGACAGGAATAGACATCAACATGGCTAACCCGCGTAGTAACCGTAAAAAGGTTAAAAAGCAGGTAGTGGACGCCGTCGCGCACATCCATGCCTCTTTTAACAACACGATCGTGACGATCACAGACCGCCAGGGCAATGCTCTTTCTTGGGCAACAGCCGGTGGTTCGGGTTTTCGTGGTTCTCGCAAGAGCACCCCGTTCGCTGCGCAAGTTGCAAGCGAGCGTGCAGCAACTGCTGCAGCCGAGTATGGTGTGAAAAACGTAGACGTGCTGGTCAAGGGCCCCGGTCCCGGCCGTGAATCCGCCGTGCGCGCACTGAACGCCGCCGGCTTCCGCGTGCAAAGCATCGTAGACGCGACGCCCATCCCCCATAATGGCTGCCGTCCGCCGAAGAAACGCCGCGTTTAAGGAGACAGATTCATGGCTCGTTATATTGGACCGAAGTGCAAACTGTCTCGTCGTGAAGGCACCGATCTCTTCCTGAAGAGTGGCGTGACTCCCTTCGAGAAAAAGTGTAAATCCGAGCAGATCCCGGGTGTACACGGCCAGCGTCGTCAGCGTCTTTCCGACTACGGCTTGCAGCTTCGCGAGAAGCAGAAAGTACGCCGTATGTATGGCGTACTCGAAAAGCAGTTCCGCAACTACTACAAAGAAGCCGCTCGCCTGAAAGGTGCGACCGGTGAAGTACTGTTGCAACTGCTTGAATCCCGACTGGATAACGTCGTCTACCGCATGGGCTTCGGCTCGACTCGCTCTGAAGCGCGTCAGCTGGTCAGCCACAAGGCGATTTCCGTCAACGGCCGCACCGTTAACGTTGCTTCCTACCAAGTGAAGCCGGGTGACGTGGTAGCTGTTCGTGAAAAGGCGAAGAACCAGGCTCGTATCCAAAGCGCGTTGAGCATTGCTGCCAACCGTGGCGATATCACCTGGATCGAAATCGACGCCAAGAAGATGGAAGGCACTTTCAAGGCTCTGCCTGAACGCGGTGACCTGACTGCCGACATCAACGAAAACCTGATCGTCGAGCTGTACTCCAAGTAAGCAGTCTGTTTGTTGCTTCTGCTTCTTGAGGCCTGGGCGGGATAGCAAAGCTAACCGCCCAGATGCTCTTGAGTATTGTGCTTTAGAGTACTCAGTATCCGTTTGGCAGCCTGAAAGGTGTTCATATGCAGCGTTCAGTGACAGAGTTTCTTCGCCCCCGCGACATCAAGGTCGAAGAGATCAGCGCACATCATGCCAAAATCGTTCTCGAACCGTTCGAGCGCGGCTTTGGTCACACCCTGGGGAATGCACTTCGTCGCATTCTGCTTTCATCCATGCCCGGCGCTGCCGTGGTAGAGGCTGAAATCGCCGGTGTAGAGCACGAATACAGTGCACTCGAAGGGGTGCAGGAAGATGTCATCGAAATCCTCCTGAACTTGAAAGATGTTGCGATCAAGATGCACAGCCGCGATGAGGCGGTGCTCTCGCTGAACAAGCAGGGCCCAGCCGTCGTCACCGCTGGCGACATTGCGCTTGATCATAGCGTCGAAATCGTCAACCCGGACCACGTCATTGCACACGTCAATGAAGGTGCCGAGCTGAAAATTCAGCTTAAGGTAGCGCTGGGTCGTGGTTACGAACCGGCTGACGCTCGTGGCTCTGATGAAGAGACCCGTGCTATTGGCCGCCTGCAGCTGGATGCCACCTTCAGCCCTGTTCGCCGTGTTTCCTACTCGGTCGAAGCCGCTCGTGTCGAGCAGCGTACCGACCTCGATAAGCTGATTATCGACCTGGAAACCGACGGTACACTGGATCCGGAAGAGGCTATCCGTCGCAGTGCGACCATTCTGCAAGAGCAGCTGGCCGCCTTCGTCGACCTGGAAGCTGACAAAGAGCAGGAAGTCGAAGAGGAAGAGGATCACGTTGATCCGATCCTATTGCGCCCCGTAGACGATCTCGAGTTGACCGTTCGCAGCGCCAACTGCCTGAAAGCCGAGAATATCTACTACATCGGTGATCTGATCCAGCGCACGGAAGTGGAGCTGTTGAAGACCCCGAACCTCGGTAAGAAGTCCTTGAATGAAATCAAGGATGTATTGGCAGCGCGCGGCTTGCCCCTCGGTATGCGGCTGGAAAATTGGCCACCCGCTAGCCTGAAGGACGACAAGGCCTCCGCGTAAGCGTCGACTTGAGTCCCAGTTTGGTAAGGAATCACAACCATGCGTCATCGTAAGAGTGGTCGTCATCTGAATCGTACCAGCTCGCACCGTCAGGCCATGTTCAAGAACATGTCTGTCTCGCTGGTCGAACATGAAGTCATCAAGACAACCCTGCCCAAGGCCAAGGAACTGCGTCGCGTTATCGAGCCGCTGATCACCCTGGCAAAGCAGGATAGCGTTGCAAACCGCCGTCTGGCGTTTGCTCGTACGCGCTCCAAAGAAGCCGTCGGCAAACTGTTCAACGAGCTGGGTCCGCGTTACGCCGAGCGTCCGGGTGGTTACATCCGTATTCTCAAGTGCGGTTTCCGCACCGGCGACAACGCCCCCATGGCCTACGTTGAACTGGTAGACCGCCCGGTAGCCCAGGAAGAAGCCGCTGCAGAGTAAGCGTAGCGCCCCTTCCAAGGCACAATGAAAACCGCCCCTCACCGGGCGGTTTTTTTACGCCTATCGTTTCATGTCCATGGAAAAGAGACGGATTGCCTGGCGGGCCTGGATTAATCTATATATAAGCCATCGGGCACATCCATTTGTCGGCAGGCCATGCTAGTCTTATTCGGCTGAGCATGGCCATTCAAGGGCGGTGCTAGGTCATCAGTAAGTGTGTGCCAGGGTAGCAGGCGCGAGTGACGTTTAGCAGTGATGTACATTCATCAAGGGGCAGGTATGTCAGCAGAGGCAAGGTATTCACGGACAGCAGCAACGGTATGGCTGTTGATGCTCGGTCTATTGGTGATCGGCAGTATCACCAACGCGCAGGCCAACCCTCGCTATGCGGGCATCGTCGTCGATCTGGAGCATGGTGAAGTGCTTTATGCCGAGAACGCCGACGAAGCGCGCTATCCTGCCTCGTTGACCAAGATGATGACCATGTACCTCACCTTCGAAGCGCTGGAGAGAGGTGACTTGCGCCTCGACCAAGCGCTGCCGGTGTCGGCTCAGGCGGCGGCCATGCCCGCCAGCAAGCTGTGGCTGTCAGCAGGCAGCACCATCAGCGTGGACACCGCCATGCGCGCCCTGGCGGTACGCTCTGCCAACGACGTGGCCGTGGTGGTGGCCGAGGCTCTGGGCGGCAGTGAGCAGCGCTTTGCCCACCTGATGACGGAAAGAGCCCGTGAGCTGGGCATGAGCAGGACGACTTTCCGCAATGCCTCGGGGTTGCCGGATGACCAGCAGATCACCACGGCGCGGGATATGCTGACCCTGTCGGTGCGTGTGATCCAGGACTTTCCTCAGTATTACCACTACTTTGGGCTGCAGGAGTTCACCCACCGTGGCACTCGCCACACTAGCCACAACCGCCTGGTGCGTGACTATCCCGGCGCCGACGGCCTGAAGACCGGCTTTATCCGTGCCTCCGGGTTCAATGTCGCCACCACTGCCGTGCATAACGGCCGACGCATGGTGGCGGTGGTGATGGGGGGATTCACCGCCGCCTCCAGGGATACGCACATGGCCAGCCTGCTGGATCGCAGTTTCGAGCGCGCAGCGCTACGTGACCACCAGACCTGGATTGCCAACACCAGCTTCTCGCAGGAGTACATGAGCTTCGGGGGTTCACAGCAGGCGATCTCGCCTCCGCCCGAGCCCCCATCGCGGCCGATAATGGCGCATATCGACACCAGCGCACCGGTCACGGCGGCGGCCGTGGAGGCCCAGTGGTCACAAACCATGGCGCCTACACCTTCCCCTCAGGGTGACCCGCTGCTGGCCTTGATCGAGCAGGAGCGTGGCTTTGCCTCGATGGGGTCGGCACCGGCCGCTGGCGGTGGTAACTGGGGCATCCAAGTGGGTGCCTTCAGCCAGGCCCATCAGGCGGAACAGCTGGCCCAACAGGCTGCCCAGCGGCTGCCCAGTGAGGTGGGGGGGCAGGTCGCCATCGATACCTTCGAGGGGCGCTCGACGGTCTTCCGAGCACGCGTCGTGGCGCTGGACGAAATACGTGCCCGTCAGGCCTGTCAGTCGCTGCAGGCACAGGGGATGGACTGCATGGTGGTGAACGCCAGCCTTTGACACTACTCATCACGCCAACGCCCCGCCAGTGCAGCATTGGCGGGGCGTTTTATTTTATGCGACCACAGGAGGAACGCCATGACATCTTCCCTGAAAGGCATTCTCTGCATGTGTGCAGGCGTACTGTTTCTGGCCTTGGGTGACGCGGTATCGAAATGGTTGGGTGAGGTGCACTCGCCGCTGCAAATCATTTTTTTCAGAACGCTGGTGTCGCTACCGCTGATCGCCCTGCTGGCCCATTTTGGTGGTGGGCTGCGCAAATTGCGTACGCGTCGCCCGGGCGTGCACCTGCTGCGCGGGCTCATTTATACCGCCACCATGGTGTGCTTCGTCTGGGGGTTGACCCTGCTGCCGCTGGCGGAAGCCACGGCGATTGCCTTTGTGGCCCCGCTGTTCGTGACGCTGCTGTCGGTGCCGTTACTGGGTGAGCGTATCGACCCGCCAGTGCTGGCCGCTTCGCTGCTTGGCTTTGTCGGGGTGCTGATCGTGGTGCGGCCAGGTGGTGATGCCTTTCAACTGGGGGCCATGGTGGTGCTGGGCGCGGCGGTGTTCTACGCGCTGATGATGGTCACCGCGCGGCGCTATGGCGCCAACGAGCACCTGTGGGCCATGGTGTTCTACATGACGGCCGTGCCGCTGGTACTGACGGGCCTCAGCCTGCCCTGGGTATGGCAAACGCCCCATCCCTGGCACTGGCTGGGCTTTGCCGCCTCCGGAGTGTTGGGGGTGGGAGCCACGGCGTTCATCACTCTGGCCTTTCGCCATGCGCCCGCCGCCATAGCGGCGCCCTTCGATTATACCGCCATGCTGTGGGCCGTGTTGTTGGGGTGGTGGTTCTGGGGGGAGCTGCCGGACGTTTGGGTCTGGGTAGGCAGCGCGCTGATCATGTGTAGCGGTCTGGCCATTGCCTATCACGATCGTCGCACCACCCTGAAACGTCGCCCCACGGCTTGACATGCACCGGGAATTGACCCAAGTCAGCAAACCGGCCGACGGGCCGCAACCGGCGAGGTGCGCTGGCTATAATGCCGCCCGTTCAAACAACGGTGACGGTTATGCAAGCTCCCGAACTTCTCTCGCCTGCGGGCACGTTTCACAACATGCGCTACGCGTTTGCCTACGGGGCCGATGCGGTCTACGCCGGGCAGCCGCGCTACTCGCTACGGGTGCGCAATAACGACTTCAAGGTGGCGACGCTGCACCGGGGCATCGAGTATGCCCATGCCAGAGGCAAGCAGTTCTACGTGGCCTCCAACATCGCTGCGCACAACAGCAAGCTCACGACCTATCTGCGGGATATGGAGCCGGTGATCGAGGCTGGGCCGGACGCTCTGATCATGTCCGACCCCGGGCTGATCATGATGATCCGTGAGCGCTGGCCGGAACAAGTCATCCACCTGTCGGTGCAGGCCAACGTGGTGAACTGGGCCGCGGTCAAGTTCTGGCAGCGGCAGGGGATCCAGCGCATCATTCTTTCTCGGGAGCTGTCGCTGGAAGAGGTGGCCGAGATCCGCACCGAATGCCCGGATATCGAGATCGAGACGTTCGTTCACGGTGCGCTGTGCATCGCATATTCAGGGCGCTGCCTGCTCTCGGGGTACGTCAATCGCCGTGACCCGAACCAGGGCACCTGCACCAACGCCTGCCGCTGGCAATACAAGACGCTGGATGCCACCCGGGATGCCACCGGCGACCTGATACCCGTGACGGCGGACACCGAGCGGGCCGCGTTGATCG
Source organism: Halomonas sp. BC2 (assembly GCF_002078115.1). Classification (NCBI taxonomy): domain Bacteria; kingdom Pseudomonadati; phylum Pseudomonadota; class Gammaproteobacteria; order Oceanospirillales; family Halomonadaceae; genus Halomonas; species Halomonas sp. BC2. Next base: position 130,112 of record NZ_LFGT01000029.1, read on the forward strand.
AAGATGTCTCCCGGCCGGGCAAGCGGATGCCCATCTACGAAGACGAGCACGGCACTTACCTGTTCAACTCCAAGGACCTGCGCGCCGTGCAGCACGTGGCACGCCTGGCGCGCCTGGGTGTGGCGTCACTGAAGATCGAAGGACGTACCAAGTCCCACTACTATGTGGCGCGTACTGCGCAGGTGTATCGTCAGGCCATTGACGATGCCGTGGCAGGCCGCCCCTTCGACATGGGCTTGATGGATCAGTTGGAAAACCTGGCCAACCGAGGCTATACCGAGGGCTTTTACCGCCGCCATGTGCACGATGAGTTTCAGAACTACGAGCGCGGCCACTCCGTTGGCGTGCACCAGCAGTTCGTGGGCGACATCATCGGCGTCGATGCCACGGGCAGCCTGCTGGACGTCGAGGTCAAGAATCGCTTCGAAGTGGGCGATTCCATGGAGCTGATGCTGCCCTCTGGCAATCGTCGTTTCGTGCTGAAGCAGATGGAAAACGGGCGCGGCGAGTATCAGACTGCCGCACCCGGCTCAGGGCATCGTGTCCGCATAGCGCTACCTGGCGCGCCCATCGGCCCGGAGCAGTGGGAGTTTGCACTGTTGATGCGGGATCTTTCTACCGCTCCCTCCCGCACCTCCGCCCAGGCCAGCCATCTGGGCGTGGCCGTCAGTTGAACGCGTAGACATCCATCGCCAGCACGCCGTGCTCGACGCTATGGTGCAGCCGCTGGCCCTGACCCCCGGCTCCCATGGCGACCAGTAACGGTTGGAAGTGCTCCGGCGTGGGATGGTTGCGCTGGGCATGGGGAGCCGTTTGCCATGTCAGCAGCGCCTCCCGCGCGTCTTTTTCCAGTTGGGTGTGTGCCCAATCGGCAAAGGCATCCACCCAGCCTGGTGCCTGGCTGCCCTGGGGCAGTAGCGCATGCAGGTTATGGGTCAGGCTGCCGGAGCCCACGACCAGAATACCTTCGCTGCGCAGGTGGGCAAGCCGCTGGCCCAACTCCATCAGCGCCGCGTTGCTCCACCGGCTGGGAAGCGACAACGACACGACCGGTAGCCTGGCCTCGGGGTACATCAGGGAAAGTGGCACCCAAGCGCCGTGGTCCATGCCGCGCTCCACGAGTCTGGCACCGAGCGTTTTGCCCAGCGTTGCGGCCAGGGCTGGGTCCCCCGGTGCCGGGTACTGCACGGCGAATAACGCCGCCGGAAAACCGCCAAAATCGTGGAGGGTCTCGGGGTGAGCGCTCTGACTGATGAGCAGCTCCGGCGTTTCCCAGTGGGCAGAGACCACAACGATGGCCTTGGGGCGAAGCGTCTGGCCCAGCTCACGCAGGAACCGGTGAGCGGGCGTGGGGGTCAGCGCCAGCATGGGCGAGCCGTGAGAGATAAACAAGCTAGGTAACATAAGGCACCTCAATGTGTGGCCTGCCAGCGTAGGCACGCCAGCAGGCCAGTGGCTCACGCGAAGCGGCGTGCAACGACCAGGCTGCCGCCGCCAAGGCCGGCTTGCACGACCAGTGCAATGGCCCAGAATACCGGGAATTCCCAGCCGCCGCCCGGGTTGGAGAAGAGCCAGCCGTTACCGATATGTACCCAGGCGGCTCCCAGCAAAACCGGTACCAGGGCAAGGCTGACCCAGCGGGTATAGATACCCAGCAGCAAGGCCAGGCCTCCGCCGACTTCCGCCGCAATGGTCAGGTAGGCCAGAAAGCCTGGCAGGCCCAGCGACTCAAAATAGCCGACCGTTCCAGGCAGGGTGAACACGAATACTTTCAACAGCCCGTGGGCCAGGGTCATGATACCCAGGCTGATGCGCAGCAGGGAAGTGGCATGCAGGTGTGATGCTTGGGTTGTCAGTGTCGTCGTCATGGTGTTCTCGCCTGCTTCCGTCAGGTGCAGCCGCCGGGTGGTGCGCTGTATCAGCCGCGCGCCCAGCGATTCCTCGAGCGCCATGACTCGGCGCGATAGCAAGGTGCGCGAGAGGTCCAGGGCCTCCGCCGCCCGCGTGTAACTGCCCAGCTCGGCCACCTTGACGAAGGCTGCCAGTTGGTCGAACCGGGTCATGACCTGAAGAACGCTTGGGCCGCCTGACGGGGGGCAGGATGGCCGCAAATGGCCGAGATCACCGCGAGCCCATGGGCACCGGCGGCTTTCACCTGGGCGGCGTGCTCGGCTTTCAAGCCGCCGATGGCCACGCTGGGCAGCGGGCAGGCACTGGCCAGTTGGGCCAGCCCGGTAAAACCGATGGGCTGCGCGTGGTCCTGCTTGCTCCCGGTGGCAAACACAGGCCCCAGCCCCACGTAATCCAGCAGCGCCACGGGGGCACGCTGCAACTGCTCCAGAGTATTGATGGAGAGCCCGATGATCGCCTGCTCGCCCAGTACCTGGCGGGCCTGCATCACGTCCGTATCGCTCTGGCCAACGTGCAAGCCGTCGGCACCGCTGGCGTGCGCCACGTTCAGCCGGTCATTGATGATCAGCGGCACTCCGCTACCTGCCAGCACTTCCTTGAGACGCTTGGCCTGGGCAATCATGGCCTCGTCGCTGGCCTGCTTGTCGCGTAGCTGGACCAGCGTGACGCCTCCTGCCACGGCGGCTTCCACGGTACGTTCCAGGCCCGTGGAGGCGCATAGCTGAGCATCCGTGACCAGGTAGAGCGTAAGATCAATCGACATGCAGGGTCTCCGAGTGAGGTAGTGCAGGCAGGTCATCTGCCGTGAGCGAGTACAGGGTATCCAGCAGCGCCACATGGAAACTGCCTGGCCCTTCGACCCGCTGCCCGGCGCGACTGCCTGCCAGATTGAAATAGGTCAGGGCGCCGAGCGTGGCGGCCAGCGGGGCGTGACGGTTGGCCGCCACGAAACCGGCGACCAGCGCGCTGAGCCCGCAGCCCAGGGTGGTTACCCGTGGCATCAGCGGGTGGCCGCCGGTCAAACGACACAGCGACTGGCCATCGGTGACGATATCGGTGGCCCCGGTCATGGCGACGACACAGTGATACCGACGCGCCAGGGTGATGGCCGCTTGGGTGGCATCGTCGGTGCTCACCGTGGCATCCACGCCCCGGCCCTGGTGGGCAAGGCCGCTCAGCGCCATGATTTCCGAGGCATTGGCACGAATCACGCTGGGCGAGTAAGCCAGCAGGGACAGGCAGGTTTGCTGGCGCAGCCGCGTGGCACCCACGGCAACCGGGTCCAGCACCCAGGGCACCGCGTGGGCCTGGGCTGATTGGGCGGCCAGCTGCATGGCTTCGGCCCAAGGGGTAGAGAGCGTACCGATGTTGATCGAGAGCGCTCCCGCGATGGCGGTAAATTCCGCCACTTCTTCCTGGGCATGCAGCATGGCGGGGGAGGCCCCGGCGGCCAGCAGCAGGTTGGCGGTACTGTTCATGGCAACGTAGTTGGTGATGCAGTGAACCAGCGGGGTCTGGTCACGCAGCGCGAGCAGCGTCTCGCGTGGGCTGGGTAGGGTCATGACTTCCTCCCGGCAGGGAGGTGGTGAATGGAAGCACCACGACTCCCTACGCCGGTGCTATCCGGTTCAGGTTCAAAGGGTGCGTCTCAGCCGCGTCGCGGCGCCCCTGTCGTAGGCGTACTATCCTCGGCCAGGCGGGAAGTGTAAAGCCAATGGCGCGGAAAGATCAGCGAAACGCGCTGGGTGTGCCGTAGGTCAGCATTTCATCGAGCGTCCACGATAAACCCCCCGTCTTGGGCGAGTGACAGCAGGGGGTGAGCGGCTCACCCAGTACATTGAGATCACGTGACATGCGGCCTCCTCAGGCAGGGACTAGAATTATCGCAGCACCGCCCTCATACATGGTCCAAGGGGCGGTAACGGCGGATTCGATGGGGTTCGCGTTAACAGCAGCCTAAAGCCTTGTACATGGTATGGGCTTCGTCAAAGTATTTACGTACCAAAGTGCTTACTTGGGTACCAATGGCCAGATACATCACACAGCAACAGGAGAGAGTCATGTCGTTTTCAGGTGAACAGTATCCCGGTGTTGCCCCTGCGGCTCCCCAGACCCAAGGGTTTCGGTTGAATCACACCATGCTGAGGGTCAAGGACCCAGAGCGCGCGCTGGCGTTCTATTCCCGCGTATTTGGCATGCAGGTGCTGCGGCGGCTGGATTTCGAAGAGATGCAGTTCTCGCTCTATTTTCTGGCCAACGTGGAAGCCGACGACCAGGTGCCGGAGGAGCAGAACGCTCGCACCGCCTGGACTTTCAGCCAGAAGGGCCTGCTGGAACTGACCCACAACTGGGGTACCGAAACCGAGCAGGACTTTGCCTACCACGACGGCAATGCCGAGCCCCAGGGGTTTGGCCACATCTGCTTCAGCGTGCCGGACCTGGAGGCCGCCCAGGCCTGGTTCGACGAGCAGGATGTCACCTTCGTGAAGCGTGCCGACCAGGGCAAGATGAAAGACGTCATTTTCGTCAAGGACGCGGACGGCTACTGGATCGAAGTGATTCAGGCGGATCGCATGGCCGCATTGGGCGGCTAATATGGCACATTTGCTGTTCCGGTTGCGCCACGTGACCGATGAAGAGGCCATGGAAGTGCGCCAGCTGCTGGATGAACACGGCTTCGACGTGTATGAGACTCAGGCGGGGTTCTTCCGTCTGGGGGTCGATGCCATCTGGCTGCGCAACCCGGCCCAGCGAGATGACGCCGAGGCGCTGCTGGCGCAGTACCAGGTCGAACGCCAGGCCAGCGCGCGAAAGGCCCACCAGGAGGCGGTGGCCCGCAACGAAGCACCGACCTGGGGGAAGCGGTTACGGGAACAGCCGATTCAGATCGCGCTGGTGATGGTCGCTGTCATCCTGATCGCACTGCTGACCCTGCTGCCGTTCATTGGGCTGGCGCGTTAGCCTGGCACACCGCATCCGTCAGGTGCCCGCGCTTCATGTACATCATGACGCCATGTTCACCGGCGCGCAGCGATGGAGTAGCCCCAGGTGGGAAGCGGCACCAGCTGCCCTGCGGGTATTCGTTGCCCGCCTCGTAGAGCGAGCCTTCCAGTACCAGCAGTTCCAGCCCGCCCGGTAGCGCAGGGTAATCGATGGCCACATCGTGCTCCCAGCGTTCCAGACTGACCTTCTCCTGTGCGTAGGTGTGCAGCATTTTGTAGCCGATGCCTGGCCGCCGGTCGGGCTGCCAGGGCAGGCGGTGGGCAGGAATGGCCAGCTGCAGCAGGTCGTTGTCATCGAACTGATGCAGTTTCACCAGAATCAGCGCACCTTCTTCGCCAATATGGGGCGTATGGCCAGTGCCAATGGGATTGCGCAGGTAGCTGCCCGCAGGGTAGCGGCCATGTTCGTCGGCAAACACGCCCTCCAGCACCAGAATCTCTTCACCGCCGCCATGGGTATGGTGGCTGAACTGGCTGTGCGGCGCGTAACGTACCAGGCTGGTGGCGCGGGCGACTTCCTCGCCAATCCGGTCCAGCATCATACGTTCCACGCCTGCACTGGGCGACGCGACCCAGTGATACTGCTCCGGCGTCATACAGGCAAAGTGGCTAAAATCGGCGTTCAGGCGCATGGGCTTGGCTCTTTGCAATGAGTGAGATGAGCAGGGAGAGGGGCTAGTCTCCTTTATCAGCGCTGCAAAACGCAATCTTCCCTCATGCTTGACCTCGTCATTTGCAAACAAACCGCCGCTCGAAAGCGGCGGTTTTTCATTACGGGGTGTCGGTCAGCGCACTGAGAATATGGTGAGCCGTCTCGATACGCGCCTGATTGGGGTAGTTGCGGTTTGCCAGCAGCACCATGGCGATCTGCTCGCTGGGCACGAAGACCACATAGCCGCCGAAGCCATTGGTTGAGCCCGTCTTGTTGTAGTAGGCCGCTTGCCGAGGGGCTTGCGGTGGCGTGAGGCGATGTGCCGGGTTGGTCGCCAAAATCATCTCGAGCGAATTGCCTTCCAGCAGTGTCTCCAGGGTCACCGGGTAGTGATAGTGCTCCCAGCCCAGGCCCTGGGTCATGGGGCCAACGTCGAAGTAGCCTGTGCGTGTCGTTGCCAAGGCGTCATCCAGCCGTTCCGTCGTGCCGCTGGCATTGGCCGGGTCTCGCATGTTCGCCTCCAGAAAGGTCAGCACATCGGCGGCATTGGCTTTCAGCCCGTAGGCCTGGGCATCCAGCACGCCTGGATTCACCCGAATGGGCTCATCCTCCTTCGAGTAGCCATAGGCATAATGTGCCCGTTGCGCGTCGGGCACTTGAAAATGGGTGTGTTCGAGCCCGAGCGGTATGAACAGCGCTTCTTCCATCAGCGTCTCGAAAGGGCTGCCCAAACGTTGCGCGGTGAGATAGCCCAGCAAACCGATGCTCGGATTGGAATACAGACGTTGTGCCCCTGGAGCCGATTCGGGTTGCCATTGGCGATAGTAATCGATCATTTGCTCTTCTGATTGCACCGAGTCCGGAAACTGCAGCGGAAGCTCGCCGGCCGTGTAGGTGCCCAGTTCCAGCAGGGTGATCTCATCGAAGGCACTGCCTTCAAGGGCTGGCCAGTAGCCGCTGGCGGGGTCAGAGAGGGAAAGGGCACCTCTGGCCTGCGCGTAGCCCGCCAGTGCAGCCGTGAAAACCTTGCTGATGGAGCCTAGTTCGAAAAGCGTCTCATCCGTGACCGGTTCCTCCGTCTCCAGGTTTGCAAGCCCATAATTAAAGTAATGCGGCTGCCCCTGAATGCTGAGCGCGACGGCCATGCCGGGGATACGATACTGTTCCATCAGCGGGGGGATCGTGCTGTCCAGCAGCGCTTGAAGATCGGCCTCGTTAGGCTCTTCGAGCGCCCAGGCTGCCCCGCTGAAAAGTAAGGAGGAGGCCATGAGAAGACAGCGGCGTGCTGAAAACGGCGTGCGCATGCAAAACTCCTGTTGCGATGAGTCATGTCGGTGGAAGGCAGCTCTGGTCGATACAGAAGCCACGGGTGACTAAAATAAAGAGCGCGATGGGTCTCCACAAATGGCAAGATTTTGCATGAGCTATTAGAAAAATTTGGGGGTGGCGCAGTGCGTTCCTATTTGCCGTTGAAGGCTCTGCGGGCCTTTGAGGCATCGGCCAGACATTTGAGCTTCACGCGTGCAGCAGAAGAGCTGCACGTGACACAGGCGGCCGTGAGCCATCAGGTCAAGCGCCTGGAAGGGCTATTGAAGGTGCCGCTATTCACACGTTTGCCCCGAGGGCTAATGCTGACTCAGGAAGGCGAGCTGCTGTTGCCTGTGCTGAAGAATGCGTTCGATCAGATGTCGCATACGTTGGAGCGGTTAGGCGAAAGCCGTCATCGTGAGGTCTTGAACGTGGGTGTGGTGGGTACGTTTGCCGTGGGTTGGCTGCTGCCACGGCTGGCAGACTTTCATGACGCGTATCCGTTCGTCGATTTACGGCTCTCCACCCACAACAATCGTGCCGATCTAGCCGCTGAAGGTCTCGATTTTGCGATTCGCTTTGGCACGGGCGCCTGGCATGGCACGGCGGCTCAGCCACTACTGCCTGCATCGCTTTCGGTGCTGTGTGCTCCGGATATTGCTGCACGGCTCGACACGCCAGCCGATGTGTTGCATGAAACCTGGCTGCGTTCGTATCGTGCCGATGAGTGGGCCGAGTGGTTGTTGGCCGCCGGATTGCCTCGTAGCCTTCCCACGACCCAGAGCATCGTCTTCGACTCTTCCATTGCCATGGTGGAAGCCGCGCTTCAAGGGGTGGGCGTGGCATTGGCGCCACCGTTGATGTTTTCTCGGCAGCTGAGCAGTGGTGCGCTGGTGCAGCCTTTCGACACCACTGTCAGTCTAGGGGGGTACTGGCTGACACGCCTGCAAGCGCGGGCAGAAACCCATGCCATGGCGTCTTTCAGGCAGTGGCTGCTCACCACGATCAACCTGCGTGAGACTGAGCGGTAAGCAGCCGTTGACCTCAATGATCAGTGACGATGACCATGATCACCGTGGTCGTGGTCGTGGTCGTGGTCGTGGTCGTGGTCGTGGTCGCCATGACCATGATCATCATGGCCCGGTTCGGCCAGGGCAGCGTGCAGCACCGTGGCGTTGTGGCGCATCATGCCCAGGTAAGTGCTGGCATCGCCCTCACTGGCCAGCGCATCCGCGTAAAGCGTGCCTGCAATGGGCAGGCCGGTTTCTTCGGCCAGTTGCACGATAATGGACTGGTTGGTCATGTTCTCGTGGAACAGCGCCTGAACATTCTCCTGCTCGATCACGTCCACCAGCGCTGCCATGCTGGCGCCGCTGGGATCTGCTTCGGTAGAGAGCCCCACCGGCGACAGGAAGTTGACCCCATAGGCACGGGAGAAGTAACCGAAGGAGTCGTGGCCGGTGATGACGCTGGCGGAAGCCGGGATCTCACTGATCAGCGCACGAATTTCGGCATCCAGCTCCGCCATTTCAGCCAGGTAGCGATCGGCATTGGCCTGATACTGCTCGGCGTTGTCCGCATCGACTTCCATCAAGCCGTCGCGGATGTTCTCGACGTAGACCCGCGCCTGGGTCATGTCCTGCCAGGCATGGGGATCATCGTCGCCGTGCTCGTGGTCATGACCGTGACTGTGGTCATGTCCATGATCGTGGTCGTGATCGTCATGCCCATGATCGTCATGGCCCGCGTAGGCCAGGGCGTTGATGCCATCCGTTGCGGTGACCACCGGGCCTTGATAATCGCTGGAGTCGATCAGTCGCTCCATCCAGCCTTCGAACAGCAGGCCGTTGAAGACCACCAGGTCGGCCTCGGCCAGCGCACGGGCATCACCTGGGCGCGGCGAGTAGACGTGTGCATCGCCGTCAGGGCCGACCAGGGAAGTGACCTCGACATGCTCACCGCCCACGTTCTCGACCATATCGGCCAGAATCGAGAAGCTGGTGACCACCTGCACACGCTCATTGGCGATGGCGGCAGGCAGGGCCAGCATGGCGGAAACGCCTACCAGCCAGCGGGACGTATGGGAAAGGGACATGACAAACTCCTTTAGTGAATGATCAGGATGTCTGCTCCAGGGCGAGTGGCGTGGTCTTGCGTCGCAGCTTGGCCGCTAAGCTGTGATAGCGGCCAAACAGCGCTGACAACAAGTAAGCCACCCCTGCGAGCAGGATAATGCTTGGCCCCGAAGGGGTATCAAAATGGAACGACAGCAGCAGCCCGCCAGTGCTCGACACCATGGCCAGCACCACCGCGATGCCGATCAACCCTTCCAGCCGCTTGCTCCAGAACCGGGCTGCCGTGGCGGGCAGCATCATTAGCCCCACGGCCATCAGCGTGCCCAGGGTTTGGAAGCCCGCCGTCAGGTTCAGCACCAGCAGCCCCAGAAACACGCTATGCACCCAGCCACTGCGGCGGCTTTGGCCGCGCAAGAACAGCGGGTCCAGGCACTCCACCACCAGCGAGCGGAAAACGACCGCCAGCGTGACCACGATGAGCGTGCTGATACCGGCAATCAGCAGCAGGGCGGTCGAGTTGATGGCCAGAATGGAGCCAAACAGCACGTGGGTTAAATCCACGCTGCTGCCGCCCATGGATATCAACATGACGCCCGCCGCCAACGAAATGATGAAAAAGCTCGCCATGGCTGCATCTTCCCGCTGGCCGCCCATTTTGGAAACGGCCCCGGCCAGTAGCGCCACCATCAGCCCGAACAGCACGCCGCCCACACTCATCACCGGCAGCGAAAACCCCGCCAGCAAGAAGCCCAGCGCCACCCCCGGCAAAATGGCATGGGCCATGGCATCGCCAATCAGGCTCATGCCGCGCAGCACCAGAAACACGCCCAGCGGCGGCGCGGCCAAGGAAAGTGCCAGCCCACCCACCACGGCGCGGCGCATGAAGCCGTAATCGAACGGCGCGATAAACCACGCGTCAAGCAGTGCCAGCATGACGACCTCCCAACGAGAAGGGCACCACCTGGGCGGGAGCGTGCTGTGTGTTCAAGGCACTCGGTGCCACCCAACGGCCATGGCCGCCGCTCAGCATCAGCACCTCATCGGCCAGGCGGCGCAGGTGGTCCATGTCGTGCAGCACGATGATGATCGTCACGCCTTCATCGGCCATCTGGCGCAGGATACGGATCAAGATATCCACTGTGTCGCTGTCTACATTGGCGAACGGCTCATCCAGCAGCAGCAGCTCGGCTTCCTGCATCAGCGTGCGGCCAATCAGCGCCCGCTGGCGCTGGCCGCCGGACAGCTCGCCCAGTGGCCGATGTGCCAAATGGGAGATGCCTAGCCGCGCCATGATCTCGCGACCCTTGCGGTAGTGCGCCGCGCAGTAACCTTTCATGGCTCCATGGCTTGGCCAACTGCCGGTCATCACCAGCTCTTCCACGCTCATGGGGAAGGTCAGATCCAGAGCCAACTGCTGCGGCAACCAGGCACGACGCGCCTTGTCTACCGTGCACACCACTTTGCCGCTGATGGGCCGGAGTTCGCCCATGATGGCCTGAATCAGGGTGCTTTTACCTGCGCCGTTGGCACCAATCAGCGCGGTGATCGCGCCGCGCTTGATGTCGCCGTCCACATGCTCCAGCACGGTGCGACCACCCTGTGCCAGGTGCAGGTCGTGCAGTTGCAGGCGCGAAGAGGAACGCTCACTCATAGCGGCCACCCGCCTGCCCACGCCACCAGCCCCCACAACGCCAGCAGGGGAAGGGCAACCAACCCCAGCCGTTTGGTGGCCGACAACGACATCAGCGAAAAATGACAAGGACCTTCCTTGTTATGGCGATGCATGTGCTCACTCATCGAGCAACCTCACTCACGAATAAATAAGTTATAACATAACGAATAGGGAAACAAAAAAGAGCCGCATATTTTACGCGCTCATGCGGCCCTGACAACGACAAGCGTACCTATAAAAAGTGCCCGGCAAGCCGAGCACGGAAAGCAGCCTGGCCCACCTTCAGAACCGCCAGGTCGCGCTCAGCTGTTGAGGGGTAACCAGCAGGGCATATTCGCCTTCCAGCGTGACCGGGCCCAGCGACACACGGGCCGGTTGGAAGTGGTTGATCGCGCGGGACGCCTGATTAGGCTGGGTCCAGATCTGTAATTCATTGATCAGCATGCCGGTGGCAAAATTGACCGCGCCATCCCGCTCCCGGCCATCGGCCGCAATCACCGCGCCGGCCACGCTGTTCACCACCAGAGAGCTGACCCGCGCTTCCCAGCCACGGCGTTCGCGTTCTGCCTGGGCCAACTGCAGGCCCAACGCCTGCACCCCGCTCAACTCGCCCTGGGCCTTCAGCCGCTCATACTCTGCCAGCGCCGCCCGATGTGGTTGGCGATCGGTGAGCGTCCCCGCCAGCGCCAGCGCCGACTTCACCACGCCAATGCGCGCATCGAAACGGTCATCGCGGCTGCTGGCCTCGCTGGACTGGTAGGCATCGACCACCAGGCTGGCCGCGTAAATGCCGCTCCAGCCCGCCTCCCACCACTGCGCCTGACGCGCCCCGTTCTCGAACACGCGGTCGTACGTGGCCCACTCATCTCCAGTTTGCGCCTGGGCGGGCAGTGTCAGCATTAGCGTTGTTGCTGCAAAAAGCACTCGCAAATAATGTTGTAACTGCATTGGGAACCGCCTGAAGGGCCGAGACATTAGCGTTAAGCGTAGCATGAGGGGAGTACGAACTTGTAAAAAAGAGGGGTGTTGGCCGCGCTTTGGCTAGTGCTGGCTGGGCTGAAAGCTTATCGACGTCAACGGGCAGCTAGGCGAGTGTCTGTTTACTTGCTTACTGCTCGGAGCCGCACTAAGCCTGAAGGCCATTAGCGCGTGCCTGAAAACCGCTTTCCATATTGCGCTGAGCTTCCTTGAGCCAGGTGTCGGCTGCAGAGATAGTAAAGCTACTCTCTCAGTAAAATTCGTTAGCGGTGTCCTTGCCGTTAAGAATTTTGCGATTGTGGC